>JSZA02000195.1 GCA_000785145.2 Candidatus Thiomargarita nelsonii | reverse complement strand
CCAATGCCATTAAGTTAAGCTAAAAAACCATACATGTAGGGTGGCTATTGCTGCGCGTATCCACCTGATTAATATATAAATATCGGTGGATACGCTATCGCTTAATCCACCCTACATAGTCTTAACTTAATGGCATTGATTTAACGAACCCACTGCCATTGTTAGCCGTTTTGGAGAAATTATGATATGAACATTAGAGAATCTTTGAACTCAGATTTGGAATCTATTAGAAACCTTCATCTTGAAGCATTTGGTGAGGAAGAAAATGAAGAAGTATCAAAATTGGCACTAGACTTAGCTAGTGATTCAGATTCATCTTCGATTTTGTCTTTAGTTGCAGTCGAAGAAGGTGCGGTAATTGGGCATGTGGTTTTTAGTCCAATCAGCATTTCAAATAACGACAATCTATCAGGCTTTATTCTAGCGCCTTTAGCAGTTTCACCTTCAGAGCAAAAGCAGGGTGTTGGCAGTAAGTTAATACAGTTTGGTTTCGATACCTTAGCCAAGAACGATGTAGATGCAGTGTTTGTTTTGGGCGATCCAAATTATTATAGCCGCAGTGGTTTCCATACAGATCATGATGTAAATCCACCGTATTCATTACCATACCCAGAAGCATGGCAAGCAAAAGAGTTAAAGGTAGGCGCATTGCAAGGGGTTTCTGGTACGGTTGAATGTGTATCAGTTTTAATGCCCCCAGAATTATGGTAGCAAGCGTAGCCTGGGTCAAATATTGAATTGTAGGGTGGGTAGAGTTGTTCTTCACTGGTTTATCCGTTTATTCCCCTAATCCGTTGTACTAAGTGAGAAACCCATGAAAAATGTAGCCCCATTACGTTATGATGTCATTTTTAAAAAAGCATTCGGTGAGCCTGAGATTTTCACCGCTTTTATCCGTGATTTATTGGATATTAAACTTGAAATTGATGTTGTAGAAAAAGATAAAGCTTATGATCCACCAATAGGTAGCGTTAAAACAAAATTTGATCTCTATGCTGAAGATAAAAAAAATCGGGTGATTATTGACATGCAGCACGTCCGTTTCTCTGATCACTATCATCGTTTTTTACATTATCATTGTGCCGCTTTATTAGCACAAGTGGTCAAATCAAAAAATTACTGTCCAGAATTAAAAGTTTACACCATTGTCATTTTGACTTCGGGCGATAAACATAAAACTGATGTATCTACAATTGACTTCGATCCGAAAAATCGGAAAGGAGAGCCATTGGGTGAAATCTACCATCAAGTCATCTACATTTGCCCTAAATATATTCAAGATGATACGCCAAAGAAATATCGACAGTGGTTGGAAATGATAGAAGACAGCCTTGATGAGCAGGTTGATGAATCCCATTACTCAATTCCAGAAATTCAAGACATTCTCAATATAATTGAGAAAGATCAAGTGACACCAGAGGAACGTGCGCGGATGTTTGAGGAGTACAATAAGGCAGAATATGAGAATAACACCTTTAAAAAAGGTGAGTTGAAGGGTAAGAAAGACGGCATAAAAGAAGGAGAGTTGAAAAACAAGAAAGAAACAGCTCGTAATCTAAAAAAACAGGCTGTTTTAACAGAAGAACAAATAGCCAGTGCAACTGGGTTGAGCGTGGATGAGCTACGAGCATTATAAATACACAAACCTGGCAGATTTTCAATCTGCCAACCCCAAAACATAAAAGGAAGAAAAAATGCCCCCCTTCCCCACCACCGATATGACAAACGATTATTAAAACCCGATGTCACTGCTTATGAATTTCACCGCTATTTTATCGTCAATCAAACGACTGGGGAGATTAAGCCAAATCCGCGAGCATCAATTGAAGAAAAAGAACGTGCCAAAATAACGATAGAATTTTATGATTTAAACCGTTAGAAAAAAAGCACGTTTATTGGAGTGGATAAAAGCAGATTTACAGGCCTATCATCTGGATGATTTGTCGTATCGTTTTATGTTTATTTAGCTTTAACACGTTCGGCTTTACGTGATGACTTATATCGGACTCACCGCGAGCTGACTATGGCTGTTTTGGAATTTGGGGGGGGTGATGTGGATAACTGGTTGGCTGAGAATGCTAGGCAGGTGGAGTGGTGTCAGCAGGTGTTGTCGGAGATTTCGCATGTCGAGAAGCCTTATTATAAGTTATCGCCCTTTCAGGCCTTAAAATCTTAGTGAAAGGGTGCCTTAGATAAATGGTGTTTTTGTCGTAATACCTTAACTTGTATAGGATATTCACGACGTACATATTGCTCACCAGCACCTCTACCTTGCGGAGATATTACAACTCTGATTTGTCGCGCTGTTATATTATGCCGCTTTTTTAAAAAATGACGAATAAAAACTTCATGTTGTCTATCCTCACAGAGAATGATGATTTGGGAATAGCGGTTATTCATTTATCCAACCTCTGGCAACCAATTCAGAAACGGGCAAACCATCCAAATTATCAGATTTAATTGGATTGACTCGCACCGCTCGTCCATTAAGTCGCTCAAACCAATATCCTTTCGAGGCGGCAAGGTAGTTTATCAATTCGGGATGGTGAGAAATCATCAACACTTGACAAGCTTCTTCTTCCGTTTTATCAGCTAATTGCAATAACCACGGTTGAATTTCTGGCAGTGCTAGAAAATTTTCGGGTTCATCTAGGCAAAACGTTACATCATTCTCACTCGAATAATTTAATAAGGTATAAAGTATAATCAGTGCCTGTTGTCCTTCTGAGAGTTCATCAAAACGGAATTCTAACTTATTGCTAAAGCGGAAGGTTTCCTCGTGTTGACTTTTAAATTTTACTTTGAGTACCCTAGCATGTTCACCATCATTCTCCAGTGTCAGCGTATCAAATCCGTCAATCGCTTCTCGCAATGCTTGTTGCAAGCTGGCGTACATGGCGGGTTGTTCCTGCAATAGGTGGCGATACCATGAGGCAAAGTTAGATAAATCTTCTGCTGGCAGCGTGACTTCAAGCTCACTACGTGACTGCATTGCAAAGGGATTTAGGCGCAAAATGTAAATTTGAGTCATTCGTTTTTTAAACCAAGTGACTCGCGTATTATCATGGCGGGGTAAAACGGTGGTTAATCCAGAGCGATTCCAATCAAAATCAAAATAGGCTCCTTTAGAATAATCATCACGATACCAAAGTATTTTACCTTTTAAAAATTGGTAAAGAGGTTGTCCATCAAATAAAAGTCTTTCATGCTTAATGTGACTTTGTCGTGAATTTGGCTGATGTTCAATTTCTAATCGGTAACGATATTGCCCCCCATTACCAAGGATGTCAAGTTCAAATGTTTGTACATTCACTCCTTGCCAACGTGTCAAGCTATTGAGTGAAAATAATTCCGATACGGCACAGCCTTCAATCAATTTTTGGAGTAAGCGTAAAATTTCAAAAGTTGACGATTTCCCACTACCATTAGTACCGAGTAAGAGATTTAATGATTTGGTCTGCAATTCAAAATTGACAAACACTTTAAAATTATCAAGATATAAACGTGTTAGCATTGTTCCTCTTTTAAGCAATATGGGTTGTTGACAGCGATAAGGTAATCACACTTTAAAAACAGCTAACAAGGCGCTGCACCTGACCGCTATGGATCTGCGCTCCATAGCGGCAGGTGAGCTTGTGCGTTAGGTGGTGTGTTGAAAATAAAAAAGCCACAATTAACGCCGCAAAATGGCAATCCACCGCCATAAATTCAGCAAACTTGCCAATGAACTGGCCACATAAGTCAATGCACAAGCGGTGAGAATTCGCCGCGCCGCCCTTTTATCTTTGGCAGGAATATATTGACCTTTTGCCAAAATCGGCAAGGCTCGTTTAAAGCTGGCATCCCATTCAACCGGCAATGTCACAAAATGGACCACCACTGATGCCCCTAAACTCGCAAATCCACCCAAAAACATCAATATTCCCGCAGCGGGAACACGCGCTATTATCGCAATCACCGGTATCATCATCATTAATCCTGCTCCGATTTTTTCTGCCATTTGTGCGATGCCAATCAATTTGGTACGTGCCTGTAAAGGTTGATAGTCACTTTGATCTTGAATGGCATGTCCCACTTCATGCGCCGCTGTCACGACGGCGGTTAAAGATTTGTTACTCCAATTCGCCTGACTCAAGCGCACTGTTTTTTCGATGGGATCATAATGATCGCCTAATTCTGTGACTTCGACTTTGACATGAGACATATTTAACTTATCCAGCAAATGTCGGGCAAGTTCGCCACCCGTACCGGGAAAATCTTCACGATGTTTGCTATACTTTGTTAATATTTTTTTGGCCCATATTTGGGGACCATAAATAATAACAACTAATATTAATAAAAGAATGAGAATGTGCATTTTTAAGGACAAAAGTATGGAAAAATCCTTATTTAGTCAATTATTTCATAACGCCTACGGGCTAGAAGATTTCACAACAGAAATCTTAGCAGGCGTATTGCGTTCCAATCAAGCTTTGTTAGATGGCTTTGTCAATAAAGTCTTAGGTATTAAAGGGCGCCATTTTAGCGTAAAAACTCAACGCACTTACCGAGATTTAAACGTCGATATGGTTTTTTCCAACAACAAAACTTTATGTTTTTTGGAAAATACCGTTCAAGCGGTTGTCACAGAACAATTAGCGGATTTGGAAAAATGCGAAGAGATTTTATTAGCTCAACAAGCCGAATATCCAAATATCTATTTAAGATACTGTTCCAAATATTATGACACACAACCCATCAAAAGGATTGATTTTGCCCAATGCCGTTGGGCGGATATTGGTACGTTTTTCAAATCCTATTCCGACAATCCCTTGGTAAGTGCATTTCTTGACTTTCTTGAGGAAAATAACATGAAAGGTATAACGGCATTAACGACTGATGACTTAATCGCCATCTCGACATTGAATGAAACGCTCAGAAAAATGGATGAATGTATGGACTCGGTGGCGGCTAAATTTACCATGCTATTTGGATATCCCAGCCGAGGTGCGCCGCAAAATACGCTAGAACGCTTAAAAATGCTCGTCGAACTTAACTCATATCGCATGATGAAACAAGACATTCTATTGGGTGGCGGCGGCTGGTCTGAAATAACACTTTGTTTTGATTATGAAAAATTAACGGGGACTTCGACTCATTTAGCAGTCTGGTACTGGTGTGATAATTCCCACAATCAATATCAGCTTTTAAAAGACTTGTTTAGGCAAAATAAACACCTTTTTTCGACTCAGGGCGGCTTTCTATTTGAAGAAAGGCCAATGGGCATGAGAATTATCCTTCAAAAACCGCTCTCTGCGTTTGATGATAACTCAAATCAATTACAAGCGATCCATAATTGGTTTGTTAAAACCTTGGAAATTTTCAGGAAGTTTGCTGATGAAACCCCCAAACTTAATTGGAATATTCCTATTTAGGAGTCCAAAATTTATTTTGGACGGGGTTGCCAAAACCCCGCTTTTGGTTGGTGTAAATTATTTTTTAATATAGACTTCAGTACCCTCAGTCACACGCTCAAATAAATCAATAACATCACTGTTATACATTCTGACACAACCATGGGAGGCAGGTTGACCAATTTTATTTTCTTCGGCGGTGCCATGAATATAAATATAACGCCTATAAGAATCTATCCCGCGTCCAGAATTTTGACCCGGCTCTAAGCCTTTCAACCACATAATCCGTGTTGTCACTAAATCACCGGCACCTACCGCATTCATTTCGGCAACTCGCTTTGTCGATTGACGGGCTTTAAAAATCATCCCCTGTGGCGCACCATCACCGATTTTATTTTTAATATGATGTAGTCCCAACGGTGTTTTATTACTACCTGCCTCACTGCCAATGCCATATTTAGAAGTTGAGACGGGATAAATCTTCACCTCTTCATTGCCATCCTCATAGCGACAAAAGAGGTAAAGCTTTTGCTCTGAAATATCAACCTCAATTTTGGACTCGATAGGTAGAGTCACACACGGATTCGCATGTTTGGGTGTCTTGTTCATATTTTCAGGGATCAAGTTTTTCTGACTGTTTTGTTGAACATCAGCCGGTTGGCTGTTCAATGGAACGGTTTTGTCGAGCTGTTTGTTAGGCTCGGGGCTACAGTGTACCAAGCTGATAAATATCAGGGGTATCATCAACAAAAAATTGAGTCCCCAAAAAAAACGAGCGGTAGATTTTCTTTTAGTCTGTCTTAATTGCATTTATTTATCCTATCTGATAACTGATAACTATTTTTTCGGATTTGAAAACTGAAGATAAGAAGCATATAATTATGACACATTTACTATATTGTGATTGAATATATCATCATGACAGAAAAATTAAAGATATTATTTGTAGACGATGAGAAGCCAATTCTCACATCCTTGGAAGCCATGTTTAAAAAGCAATATGCTGTGTTTACAGCTACCAATGGCTCAGATGCACTTGACATCATCCACAAGCATTCAATTCAAATCATTGTCAGCGATCAACGTATGCCTGCTGATATGTCAGGTATCGAATTGTTAGCAGAGGTTAAGGAAATTTCACCAAACACAATAGGCATCTTGTTCAGCAGTTATGCTGATATAGAGGTGGCTATAGAATTTATCAACAACAACGAGATATTCCGGTTTGTAGAAAAACCATGGAATAAGGAACAAATTAAAAACACGATTGAAGCCGCTGCCTCGATGTCAACGCCAGAGCATCTAGCACTGTTAGTGGTTAGTAACGATATTAAAATCTATGCCATCGTTCATCATCTCTTTGGACATAAATTGAATCTTTATTATGCGAACCAATTGGAAAAAGCGCTCAACATTTTGGAGCACCATAATATTGGCATCCTTCTCACCGATACTATGTTGCAAAGGGAAAAAATTAATACCCTCATTCAAGTGGTGAATGAAAATCATCCCTTGACCATTTCTATCGTACTTTCCACACAAGCCGATGCTCACCTGATCGCCCGTTTGATTAATGAAGGAAAAATATTTCGTTACCTACCTAAACCAGTGGACAAGCAGTTACTTGAATTTAACATCAATGCCGCACTCAAAGCTTATGCTGATAGTCACCCTGAACTCTCATTATCTAATAATGAGGCTGATGAAGAAACCTCTACAAAGGAAAAAAGCGAGCCGTTGACGAACAAACTGAAGTCCCTAAAAAAACGTATCAATGACTTTTGGCATCACTGATTTAATTAATTGAGAGAAAAACAGATGGAAGAAAAAAACACTTTGCTCATTGTGGACGACGATCCCACTAATATACATATACTCTCTACCTATTTAGAACAACTCAACTACGAGGTCTTAACTGCCAAAGATGGCGAAAAAGCCTTAGCAAAAGTGAAGCAAACTAAACCAGACCTTATTTTGCTGGATGTCATGATGCCAAATTTGGACGGATTTGAAACTTGTATCCGCTTAAAGGCCTCACTGGAAACTCAAGAAATTCCCATTATCTTTCTAACCGCACTGACCAATACAGAGGATAAGCTGAAAGGCTTTAAAGTCGGCGCGGTTGATTACATTACCAAACCACTTCAATATGAAGAAGTATCTGCCCGTGTTAACGTACAGCTCACTTTAAAGAATTTACAAAAAATTCTTCAACAACAAAATGTGGCCATTGAACAGAAAAACTTTGAATTACAAAGACAAACGATGGAATTGGACGCCTTTTCTCAGTTCGTGGCACGCGATTTAAAAAAACCCTTAGTCAGACAATCTGGTTTTACCAATGTGCTCCATAAAGAACTCGCCAATTTGCCAGAACCGCTCAAGTTTTTACAAGAAATTGAACAGTCCAGAGAGCAAATGAGTAGCATCGTTGATGACATGCTTTTGTTGGTTAATGCACGCACCAATGAGGTTATCATGGAAGCACCTGATATGGTGACGCTCATCGCTGAAATACGGCACCGTTTGAGTTCTATGATTGATAAATATCAAGCTCAAATTGTTGTGCCTCCAACTTGGCCCATCGTTTGGGGTTATTCACCTTGGGTCCAAAAGGTATGGGAAACTTACATCATTAATGGCTTAAAATACGGTGGCAGTCCACCATACTTAGAATTGGGAGCAACGCCAGAAGAAAATGATCAAATTCGCTTTTGGGTGCGTGACAATGGACTTGGTTTGACCGCTAAACAGCAAAATCACATTTTTGTGCCCATTCTTGATATTGACAAATCTGATGATAGTATTCCAGAAGGCTATGGCCTAAAGTTATCCATTGCGCGATTGCTGATCGAAAAATGTGGGGGAAAAGTGGGGCTAGAGAGCCAAGTGGGTCGTGGAAGTACTTTTTATTTTACCCTACCTGCTATTGGTGAAAATGAGTTGTTAGAGTCTTAAGCAAAGAAATTTTTTGTAGGAGTCCACCTTCGGTTTGGGCGTTTTGTGCTGGACGGGGTTTGCAACTCAATGCCATTAAGTATCGCAAAAAACCATACATGTAGGGTGGATTAAGCGATAGCGTATCCACCTGATTAATCGTGATATTTTGGTGGATACGCGGAGCTTAATCCACCCTACATTAGCTTAGCTTAATGGCATTGAAGCGTAGGGTGCGTCCCACGCACATTCTTGATGTCGCTGTTTCGACCAGCGGGATAAATCTTAATGGTGGGCGTTCCATAACGAGGTTTAGCTTCGCTGACTTCGTTTCGTGGAGAGATGGTGCGTAAGACGCACCCTACACTCGCTCAGCAAATTTGTTCAATTAAATTTATAACACAATTATTCCGAGAGTGAATCAGCATATCCAGTTTCCCCCTTAGATGGTTTAGCTTCGCTGACCTTAGGTTGCAACTGGCGTTGGCTTATCACTCTATCCTATCCGATGTTGTCGCTAAGTGTTTGCACACTCCTCTTGCGCTCCGGCAAGTGACTTACTGACATCGTTTTTACTCGTTTCTCTTATATGTAAACCTGTGGACTTAGGTTATATCCCTTAATCGGATGTGTATCGGACAGTCGCATATAGGCGACGCCTAACCTATATACCTAAAAACCTTTTGACCCCAAGGAGTCTTCTATATTTCCGACCTTACAGATATATCCATATCCACTACGCTTGCCCTTTTGAGGCTTTAAGACCTTGCACTGATACCACGAATAAATCTGTGGACACCGGTCATTGCTTTCTAGCCAACTGCCATGCTAGGCGAATCCGTTCACACCATATAAGAAATTTTACATTAAGGCTTTATCTTAACTAATAGAAATCATTAGCGAATTAGGCCAAACGAGTCGCACAACATCATTATAGTAGTCGCTGTATTCGATATCCACATTGATAACAACAAGCGCGAATCGAAAGCCAAGCGAAAACGCAAGCGACTGCTGATGACATTATGGATGTGACACCCGATGCGGTGATTTCGGTACTAGAAACGCATGGCGTTTATCACTTGATTCATGGACATACTCATCGCCCGGCGGAGCATCAGTTGACGGTTAATGGGCGGACGGCTTTGAGGCTAGTGGTTGGGGATTGGCGCTCTGTGCGTGCTATGATAGTCAGTTGTACGCCAGTCAGTTGCGAATTGGTTGATTTATTTGCGAAATAGGAGTCCAAGATTTATCTTGGACATCTTTTCTCGTTCCCACGCGAGGCAAAGGAATGCATGCCTGGACGCTCCACGTCCTGCAACGAAAAAAACTCTGTTCTCGTTTTTCTTATCGGCATCAAGATTATTGAGAGACAATTTGCAGGACAAAGCGGATATTGAGTATCTTAGTCAACTTATTAAGAATTCTGTTGACTAGGCTAAATTATTTGAGAGGTATTTGTGAAAACCAAGAAAATCGATCTAGATATGAGTCCAGAAGCGATTGGGCTTCGTCTCAAAACCGTATCAGAGTTGAGACGAGCCACCCTGACTTTGGCAAAATCAGATGTCGCTAGAGCTATTAGAAAAAAAAATCCAAATAATCCCATTTCAAAAAGAGTCGCTTTGGCTCTTGGGGAAATATCTCCTGGTGAGGAGGTGGAGTCCAAAATTTAATTAAAATTTTGCTGATCCAAAGAAATCCTATTTTTTCAAAAAATAGGATTTCTCGAATCACTTAAAAACACCGAAGCCATTTTTAATAATTATATATAACGCTCAAGTCTCAAAGCTGTACTCCAATCCCTGTCAATAAGTAATCCTTATGAAGTGATAGAGTACCAACGTCTTCGTCAATTGACCATTTATCGCTTAAATTCTACCGTTCATATCATTGCTTTAGAACAAGCTGTCTGAACATAGTTAGTATATCGCATAACTAAATGGAGTACAAAGCTTTAGCTTTGTAGTGTCTGACAAAGCTAAAGCTTTGTACTCCAAACCCAAAAAGAGTTACAAAAAAAAACTAGAACATCGAGTATTAAAATTTTATTGGCGCATTAATTGCCCTGTCCGATGAAATTGAAATGACAGCCGATCCTGCGGCAAGGCAAAAGCCGTTTATTGCAAAGCCTCACCGGCTTGTCTCGCCAAGAAATCCCCGATAGTAATCGGGGACATTGCACAGGTGTGCGAAGCATGGTTTGTCACAAACCGGATATTGAGCCTTATGCTGAAATCACTTTTTATAATGAGCGTGACTTTTTACAGGAAGTGATTGCGCCTTATTACGACGCGCTTAATCTTGGCACACCGCCATTGATCAATTTGCTCAAAGTGCTTTACCCGATCAAGGCTCGCTTGGGGCTGAGCAAAAAGCGCAGATTGAGCATCTGAAAAAATATCACCAGCATATTGAGAGCTACCGCCATTGGCTAAAGGAATCGACACCAAAACGGATTGAGCGTGGGGAAATCCAAGCTTATGTAGCCCAATATAATTTGGAGAGTT
>JSZA02000194.1 GCA_000785145.2 Candidatus Thiomargarita nelsonii | reverse complement strand
ATCTAAGACAAAAGGCTATTTGATTTTTATTCTCTGGCTGGCACATTTAAGCGTGGCGTGGGCGGATACGGTTGACCCCATACGTTCCATGCCGCCGCATCCGGTGGGGCATACTGACAAGGTTTGGTCAGTGGCCTACTCCACCGACGGTCGCTACGCCCTTTCTGGTTCATGGGATAAAACCCTCAAGCTCTGGGATGTATCAAGCGGGGCAGAAATACGGACCTTTCAGGGGCATACTGACTATATAAAGTCAGTAGCCTTCTCCCCCGACGGTCTTTACGCCCTTTCTGGTTCTTATGATAAAACCCTCAAACTCTGGGAACTGTCAAGCGGGGCCGAAATACGCACCTTTCAGGGACATACTGGCTCTGTCAGCTCAGTGGCCTTCTCCCCCGACGGCAGCTACGCTCTTTCTGGTTCCATAGATAAGACCCTCAAACTCTGGGAGGTATCAAGCGGGACAGAAATACGCACCTTTCAGGGGCATAGTAACTCTGTCAGCTCAGTGGTCTTCTCCCCCGACGGCCGCTACGCACTTTCTGGCTCCAGGGATAAGAGTATCAAACTCTGGGAAGTGTCAACAGGGGCCGAAATACGCACATTTCAGGGGCATACTGGCTCTGTCAGCTCTGTGGCCTTCTCCCCCGACGGTCGCTATGCACTTTCGGGTTCCCGGGATAAAACCCTCAAACTCTGGGAAGTGTCAAGCGGGGATAAAAAACGCACATTTCAGGGGCATACTTACGCTGTAAACTCAGTCGCCTACTCCCCCGACGGCCGCTACGCTCTTTCTGGTTCATATGACAATACCCTACTCTGGGAAGTGTCAAGCGGGGCTGAAATACGCACCTTTCAGGGGCATACTGGCTCTGTCAGCTCAGTGACCTTCTCCCCTGACGGCCGCTACGCCATTTCTGGCTCAAGTGATACTACCCTCAAATTATGGGAAGTATCAAGTGGGGCAGAAATACGCACATTAGGCTATCCCCACAGTATTAGGGCAATTGCCATCTCTCCTGACGGCAGCTACGCTCTTTCTGGTTCAAGGGATAATACCCTCAAACTCTGGGAAGTGTCAAGCGGGGCTGAAATACGCACCTTTCAGGGACATACTAATTCTGTCTGGTCAGTGGCCTTCTCCCCCGACGGCAGCTACGCCCTTTCTGGTTGTCATGATAATACCCTCAAACTCTGGGAAGTGTTAAGCGGGACAGAAATACGCACCTTTCAGGGGCATACTTCCTCTGTATATTCAGTGGCCTTTTCCCCCGATGGCCGCTACGCCCTTTCTGGCACTTCTAATGGTTACAGACCTCTCATACTATGGGAAGTGTCAAGCGGGGCAGAAATACGCTCCTTTCAGGGGCATGGTGCTTCCTCTGTTTTATCAGTGGTCTTCTCCCCCGACGGTCGCTACGGCCTTTCTGGTTCCGAGGATAAAACCCTCAAACTATGGGAACTGTCAAGCGGGGCAGAAATACGCACCTTTCAGGGGCATACTGCCGTTGTCAGCTCAGTGGCCTTCTCCCCCGACGGCCGCTATGCAATTTCTGGTTCATGGGATAAAACTCTCAAACTCTGGGAAGTGTCAAGCGGTGATGAAATACGCACATTTCAGGGGCATACTTCCTATGTAAATTCAGTGGCCTTCTCCCCCGACGGCCGCTACGCCCTTTCTGGCTCAGGGGATAATACCCTCAAACTCTGGAAAGTGTCAAGCGGAGCAGAAATACGCACCTTTCAGGGACATACTGACACTGTAATGTCTGTAGCCTTCTCCCCCGACGGTCGCTATGCGTTCTCAGGCAGTGAGGACAAAACTCTGAAAATGTGGGAAACCGGCATCCAGGGCAAAGAACCCGTTAATCAGCCCCCACAGGCCCTCTTTACCGTCTCCCCGACTCAAGGACAAGCCCCGCTGACCGTGCATTTAGATGCCAGTGCTTCATCTGACCCCGACGGCTCAATTGTCAAATATGAATGGAGTACAAGTGGAGTAAATTTCGCCCAGGGCAATCCCTTTAACTACACCTTGATTCAGGCCGGAGAATACCACTTTCCGATTACGCTCACCGTCACGGACAATCAAGGAGATACCGCCAGTACACAACAAAACATTAGCATCACGGTAGCCCATCAACAAGCCGATTCTGTGGGACAAGCAATCATTATTGCCGGCCCCAAGCCCAACGATAGCTTGTTCAAATATAGCAACGACTTTAGTCAGCGCATGTATCGCTTGCTCAAAAACAGGCTGTTCAGCGATGAAAATGTGCAATATATGAATGTGCTGGCACCTGACATTGAAAAGCCCTTAGATGGTCGCCCGGAACCCGAACGACAAGACTATGACTTAGTTGAGCCAGAACGGGAACTCACTGAAGCCTTTGCCCAAGCAGCCGCGAGTCTGAGCCCTGGCCAACAATTCATCTTTTACCTACATGCACATGCCAGTGAGGATCGTGTGTATCTGCAAAATTATGAACTATCAGCCTCGAAGCTGCGCGACTTATTAGCCACTCTGCCAGCGGGCACACAACAAATCATCATTATCGACACCTGCTACTCTGGCTCTTTTATTGACGAACTGGCGGGAGTAGAAAACCGTGTAGTGGTCACCAGTACCAATGACAAAAGCTTGGATTGGCAAATTACTTATGGCAGCTTTGCGGATAAGTTTATGCGACAAATAGAATCAGGTTCGAGTGTGCTTGAAGCCTTTCAGATCGCAAAGGAACTGATAGTGAGTACACCCGAATTATTTGGTGAACAACGCCCGTGGTTGGATGATAATGGCGATGGCAAATTGGCAGCCAATATTTATATAGGCGGCATTTTTGAGCCAGCACCCCCTGTGATTACCCAAGTCCACTCCCGCAAGACACTGGCAGAAAATGACTCCAGTGCCACGCTCTGGGTAAAGACCTCGCCCAGTGGTTCTTCAGGTGACATAGTGCAAGCCGTGTTAATCAATCCCAACTATGTACTCAACGAATATCAAGGGGAGGCCACCAACTTTAGTCGCCTAGAAATCGCTTTGACTTACAACGCGGCTCAAGATCGCTATGAAGTCGATTATGACGGATTTTGTACGGCAGGGCTTTGGCAGATTTTTTATCAGGCGCAAGACACCGACGGCATCTGGTCAGAGATTGCCACTTCCGAAGTGCAGGCACAAGGTTGTTCGCTACCGGCGACGGTCAAAATGGAGCTGAATCAAAGCCGCTACACGACCAATGATCCACTGCGCTTAGATATGACTGTCAACGGACAAGTGGAAGTTGATTTATATGTAGCCATCATATTTCCCGATGGCATTTTTCTCACGCTTGGCTATCCGTTAAATTTCAGTTGGCCCAATACGGTTCAAGTTTACCAAGCCAAGGTTGATATCGCCGGACAGAAGACTTATTCGATTATGAAATTCCCTCTGCCGGTGGGCGTAGGCTTAGGACAATACAGTGCCTGTGGTGTCATGGTTACGCCGGATGCTGCTCCGCTTGAGCCAGCTAATTGGATAGATGTAGATTGTGCGGAGTTTGAAGTGTATTGAATTTTCAGAACAACGATGGAAAAAAACTATGAAAATTTCTATTTCAGAATCTAAGACAAAAGGCTATTTGATTTTTATTCTCTGGCTGGCACATTTAAGCGTGGCGTGGGCGGATACGGTTGATCCCATACGTTCCATGCCACAGATTCCAGTCGGGCATACTGACTTGGTTTGGTCAGTGGCCATTTCCCCCGACGGTCGCTACGCCCTTTCGGGCTCCAGGGATAAGACCCTGAAACTCTGGAATGTATCAAGCGGAGCAGAAATACGCACCTTTCAGGGGCATACCGCCTCTGTCAGGTCAGTGGCCTTCTCCCACGACGGCAGCTACGCCCTTTCGGGTTCAGATGACAATACCCTCAAACTCTGGGAAGTGTCAAACGGGGTAGAAATACGCACCTTTCAGGGGCATACTGCCTATGTCAGGTCAGTGGCTTTTTCCCACGATGACCGCTATGCCCTTTCTGGTTCAGATGACGGTACCCTCAAACTCTGGGAAGTGTCAAGCGGGGCAGAAATACGCACCTTTCAGAGGCATACTAACTCTGTCAGCTCAGTGGCCTTATCCCCTGACGGCCTCTACGCCCTTTCGGGTTCCATAGATAACACCCTCAAACTCTGGGAAGTGTCAAGTGGGGATGAAATACGCTCCTTTCAGGGGCATACTGACTTTGTCAGGTCAGTGGCCTTCTCCCCCGACGGTCGCTACGCCCTTTCGGGTTCTCTGGATAAAACTCTCAAACTCTGGGAAGTGTCAAGCGGGGCAGAAATACGCACCTTTCAGGGGCATACTGACTCTGTATATTCCGTGGCCTTCTCTCCCGACGGCCGCTACGCCCTTTCGGGTTCTCAGGATAAGACTCTCAAACTCTGGGAAGTATCAAGCGGGGATGAAATACGCACCTTTCAGGGGCATAGTGACTGGGTTTTGTCAGTGGCCTTTTCCACAGACGGCAGCAAGGCCCTTTCTGGTTCCATTGATACCCTCAAATTATGGGAAGTGTCAAGCGGGGCAGAAATACGCTCCTTAAGCCCTCACCATATTTTGGCAATTGCGATTTCCCCCGACGGCCGCTACGCCCTTTCTGGTTCTCAGGATAAAACACTCAAACTTTGGGAAGTGTCAAGCGGGGCAGAAATACGCACCTTTCAGGGGCATACTGACTTTGTCAGGTCAGTGGCCTTCTCCCCCGACGGCCACACTGCCCTTTCTGGTTCAGATGACAAGACCCTCAAACTCTGGAAAGTGTCAAGCGGGGTAGAAATACGCACCTTTCAGGGACATAGTGACGATGTAAAATCAGTGGCCTTCTCCCCCGACGGTCTTTACGCCCTTTCGGGTTCCCTGGATCAAACTCTCAAACTATGGGAAGTGTCAAGCGGGGCAGAAATACGCACATTTGAGGGACATACTAACTCTGTCGGCTCAGTGGCCTTCTCCCCTGACGGTCGCTACGCCCTTTCGGGTTCCCTGGATCAAACTCTCAAACTCTGGGAAGTGTCAAGCGGGGCAGAAATACGCACATTTCAGGGGCATACTGACTCTGTCAGCTCAGTGGCCTTCTCCCCCGACGGTCTCTACGCCCTTTCGGGTGCCAGGGATCAGAGTCTCAAACTATGGAAAGTGTCAAGCGGGGCAGAAATACGCACCTTTCAGGGGCATACTGACAGGGTTTGGTCAGTGGCCTTCTCACCCGACGGCGGCTACGCCCTTTCGGGTTCTTCTGATTTAACACTCAAACTCTGGGAAGTGTCAAGCGGGACAGAAATACGCACATTTCAGGGGCATACTGACATTGTTTGGTCAGTGGCCTTCTCCCCCGATGGCCGCGATTATGCGTTTTCGGGCAGTTATGACAGAACTCTGAAAATGTGGGAAACCGGCATCAAGCCCCCCGCCTTTACCGTCTCCCCGACTCAAGGACAAATCCCATTGACAGTGCATTTAGATGCCAGCGCTTCATCTGATCCCGACGGCTCAATTGTCAAATATGAATGGGCGGTGAATGGCGAACCCTTCGCATCTGGCAATCCGTTTAGCTATACTTTTACCACCGCCTTTGAGTTTCAAGGCTCGATTACGCTCACCGTCACGGATAATGAAGGAAATACCGCCAGTACACAACAAAACGTGAGCATCACGATCACCGCTCCAACGGATTCAGTGGGACAAGCGATCATTATTGCCGGTCCCCGGATCAACGATACCTTGTTCCAATATAGCAACGAATTTACCCAGCGCATGTATCGCTTGCTCAACAAACGGCGGTTCGGCGACGATGATCTTCATTACATGAATTTGCAAGCACCAGACATTGAATTGGATGGTTTGCCAGAAAATGAGCGACAAGACTATGACTTATTTAATCCAAAACAGCAACTGGAGCAAGCATTTGCCCAAGCCGCAGCGAGGCTGAGTGCTGGCCAACAATTCGTATTTTACCTGCATGGGCATGGTCGTAATAATCGTGTTTATCTGTCAGATTATGAACTGTCGGCCTCGGTTCTGCGCGATTTACTCGCCAAGCTGCCAGTAGGCACACAACAAATCATCATTATCGACACCTGCTACTCTGGCTCTTTTTTTGACGAATTGGCGGGCGTGGAAAATCGTGTTGTGATCAGCAGTGCCGATGAGCTGAGCCAGGCTTGGCAGACAACCTCTGGCAGCTTTGCCGATAAATTTCTGCGTCTTTTAGATCATGGCTCCGATGTGTTTGAAGCCTTTAGGCTGGCCGAGGACATGATACTTGAAGAACACACTTTATTTAACGATCAACGCCCGTGGTTGGATGATAATGGCGATGGACAATACCTCAACAACGATGGGACAGTCGCGGCCAATATTTACTTAGGAGCAAAAGTCATCTCCCAAGCCCCGCCGCCAAAAATTACCCAAGTCCACCCCCGCCGCACACTGCCAGAAAATGTCTCCACCGCCACGCTCTGGGTAAAAACTTCGCCTAGTGGTTCTTCAGGTAACATTTATGAGAATAAGGTGCAAGCCGTGTTAGTCAACCCCAACTATGTACTCAACGAATATCAAGGCGAGGGCACCAACTTTGCTCGCATAGAAATAGACTTGATTTACAACCCAGCTCAAGATCGCTTTGAAGCCGTTTATGACAAATTTTGTACAGCGGGGCTTTGGCGGATTTTTTATCAGGCGCAAGACACCGACGGCGTCTGGTCAGAGATTGCCACTTCCGAAGTGCAGGCACAAGGTTGTTCGCTACCGGCGACTATCAAAATGGATATGAATCAAAGTCGCTACACGACCAATGAGCCACTGCGCTTAGATATGACTGTTAATGGACAGGCAGTCGTTGATTTATATGTAGCCATCATATTTCCCGATGGAGATTTTATAACCATCACCTATCCGTCAAACCCCAGTTGGCCCAAGACGGCTCAAGTTTATCGAGCCAAGCTTGAGATCGCCGGACAGAAGACTTATTCGATTATGAATTTATTCCTACCGGCAGGTGTAGCCTTAGGACTATACAGTGCCTGTGGTGTTATGGTTACACCGGATGCTGCTCCACTTGAGCAAGCTAATTGGATACATGTAGATTGTGCGGACTTTGAAGTGTATTGATGTCGGTTGGAGTACAAAGCTTTAACTTTTCCGTTCTGCCCAAACCATGCGAAAAAAAGTTTCGGATATAATTGTGCCGGACGATTAGAACCGGTACGCATTTTCCCTTTAATCGGTTTAACGATACCAGCGCGTTCCACTCGTTGTCTGAATGCCATTAAGTTAAGGATTTTTTGTAGGGTGGGTAGAGCGATAGCGAAACCCACCATTGTTAAAAATTTCAACGAGTTGGTGGGTGCAGCGGGCAACCACAAGGGATTGCCCCTACCCACCCTACAAAAAAGCTTAACTTAATGGCATTGACTCGTTGTCTGAATGAGCTTTTATTGAGTTGTTCAGCATTACTTGTACTCACCATCCAATGCCATTCAGTATTTAGGAGTCAGCCAGATTTATCTTGGACTCCTACCGAACGAGTATTTTTCTGGCTAAAACTCAGGTGAGCGAGGCCATTTCCTGTCCCAATCCACAGCCTGCCGCTGGAATAATTGACCCTCACATTTTGATATTCCAAAATCAATCAGATGTCACTTGGCTTCTCATCCTGATGCTTCACCAATGGCCACAAGGTATTAGACAATCCCACCGCACTGCCCACATAGTATAGCCCCATTCCCATAGCAATGCCAAAGTGCAGAAAATACACCCCACCGATGCAGATCACACCGGGTACAATCGTGCTGAGGAAGTTGGTGTGCATCGTATTTTCAAACTCATCGGCTAGGTGGAACAGTTGTTCAAGATGGTTCAGGGTGCCGTCCATGAAGATGATTTGGGCCGTATCGGTGGCCGCTGTGGAAGCTCCTTTAAGGGAAATGGACACTTGGGCCGATTTGAGCGCAATCGCGTCGTTAATGCCATCACCAATAAAGCAAACAAACCTACCTTGTTCACTCAGTTGTTTAACCAGTTTTGCTTTGTTTTCGGGTAGAACTTCTGCGAAATAGTGGTCAATGCCCAAGGTTTCTGCCATACGACGAGTGGGGTGTTCGTGGTCGCCGGAAATAATGTAGAGTTTCATGCCGCGTTTTTTTAGAAGTCTGGCAATTCCAGATTTTGGCTGGCCGCTTTATCCACAATAGCTTTAGCTATCGGGTCAATGCCATTGGCGTAGGGGCAATCCTTTATGGTTGCCCGCCACGAAATGGCATTGAGCTATCGGGTGGGGTTGACGATATTCGGCAGCGGCGGCATAGCTTAACAGGGTATTTTCATCATAGTCACCCAAGCAATGAATCTGACCAACCGTAGGTTGTTCCAAAGTCAGGGTGCCGGTTTTGTCAAAGACTACCGTATCAACTTGGCGTAGAGATTCCAGCACCCGGCCATCTTTGACTAGAATACCGTGGCGGGAGAGAATTTGTAAGTAGTTAAGTACGCTTATAGGACCGAGCATTGCCATGTTTGCTCCCAAACCAGACCACATCACCGCTAGGGCGGAAGTTGGACCCAATACCGCTAAAGTGGTGGCAGTCAGTCCAATTTATACTGGTAGGAAACTGTCAGCAATTTTTCGTCCCCGCGCCATCAGATTATCTTTGTAGTTCTGGGTATTGTTAAGAACCCGACCAATTCCAGCGGCAACGGTTTCTTCCCCACTCGTTTCAACTAACTAAAATGGCAATCCGGCCTGATAGAAGCAGGGTAGAGGCAAAGACTTTATCGCCTACATCCCGTTCTACCGGTTGGCTTTCACCAGTCAGGAGGTGCTGGTCGATATTGGCCAATCCGGCATGAATGACACCATCAACCGGGATAATCTCCCCAGCATTGACAATAACGTGGTCATTTTTTTGGAGCGTATTAAAATCGACTTGGATCTCAACCCCCTCTTTTTCTATCCAAACACGATTCGGATGTCCGGAGAAAACATTGATGAGTTGTTTTTCGGAACTTTCTTCGGCTTTTTTCACAATTTTCATCAAGAAACCACCTAGTACACCTGAAAATGCTGCTAAAACTAGGTGTCCGGTGGCAATCATGCCGATGAGCAGAAACGCACCAAGCAAATAGACACTCAGGAAATGGCCCTTTTTGAAATCTCGCCAAATAAAATAGAATACATCGCGTGCCAGATATAGCACAGCGCCTGCCCCCAGAATGCGTAACGTTGGGTACACTGAACCCAACAAAGCCAGACCCGTTGCACCAACAGATAACACTAGATTACGATTGGCTTCTTTGTCGTATTTTTGGATGTCTGCCTGCATTTCTGGATCAAGCGTTAATTGTTGTTGCTGGCGTTCATCGCCTAATACCGCTGTTTTAAAATCTTGTAGCAGTTTTTTTCCACTGAAATTTGGTGAAACTGTTTTTTTGATGTTACGCCGTTGGTGTAAATAAGTGGCTAGACCACCGCCGAGTAAAAAAAATTCAATTAACATGAAAAATCCTTTAAAGAATAATAATTTATTAAGACCAAAACTAAATAAACCTGACAGGTTTTAAAAACCTGTCAGGTTTGTCCTATTGTGGTAAATATTGAGATAGCGTGTCAGCCAAGGTTTTGACATGCGGGCTTGTCATCATGGTCACATGTGTCCCCGGTACCCAATGTTGTTCCACTTTTGCGTGTGTGCATTCGGCCCAACCCCACGCTTCACGGGTATCTTCAAATTCAATATTTTCATCAGGAGTCATTTGTTCTTGAGCGCGAAATAGATGAATCGGACAGTGTAGTTTGCCGTGGATTTGATAGTCGGCGTGTCCTTGTACCGTGATGCGATAGGTGTTTACCAACGCTTTGAGTTCATCCACTGATGAGCCAGGGGCAAACAAGATTTGTCGCTCAACAAAGGCTTGCATCACTTTGGCATAAGCGATTTCTATATCTGGCATCGCTCGTAACTGTTCCAAAGACAGATTCAAGTCAATACCGAGCATTTCTTCAAACACCTGTACAATGTCTAACAGCCAGTTTAATTTAGTGTAATCAGCCATGGGATTCGGTTGATTTGAGTCCGGTGCGCTGGTATCCAGAATCGCTAACAATGCCACTGTTTCGCCTTGCTGTTCTAGTTGCCAAGCCATTTCAAAGGCCACTCGGCCACCGGAGGAGTGACCGACAAGCTGATACGGCCCCTCGGGCTGTTGTTGCCGCAATGCTTGCAGATGGGACTTGGCAAGGCTCTCAACGGTCTCTGGGGTTGTTGAGCCATCCAATCCGGGGGTTTGCAAGGCATAAAAGGGTTGCTGTTGACCCAAATAGGAAGCCAAGGGATATAAATACATCACTGAGCCAACGGCACCCGGCAGACCGTAAACCGGAGGAGCGAATCCGGCAGTTTGAATCGGTACTAGGTTAGTCAACAGCGGGGTGGTATCTTGGTGCAGTTGTTGTGCTAACATGGCCACTGTAGGACTTTGGAACAGCGCACTGACTGGCAGTCGCACGCCACACTGTTGCTGAATATGGCTCATGAGTTTCACAGCCAACAGAGAGTGTCCGCCTAATTCAAAGAAGTTGTCATGTATGCCCAGCGGATGGACATCCAATACGGTTTCCCACACACCAAGCAGTTGTAGTTCAATCGCATCACGCGGCAAGGTGTTTTCGGTCGGCGTGTTTGCGTCTGGTGCGGGCAAGGCTTGACGGTCAATTTTGCCATTGGGTGTCAGTGGCAGTTTATCCAACACGGTGAAATGACTTGGAACCATATAGTCAGGCAAGCTGGCTTGAAGTCGGTCTTTCAAGGAAGCTACTATGTCATTTGAT
>JSZA02000192.1 GCA_000785145.2 Candidatus Thiomargarita nelsonii | reverse complement strand
TAGGATTAAACCTAATAAGTACATTTGATCAGCGATTAAAAGCATAAGAAGCTATACGTCAACTAACTAACGAAGAGGTTGCTACCGAATTAGATTTAAAAATCTATTTACTTCAAAAACAATATCTTGAATACCAAATAAATATTGGCAAAAAAGCCATAGAGGCATTATCCTCAAAATCAATTGTAAATGATGTCCAAAACAAAATTGACTTTAAAAATAATTTTTTTTTAGACACTGTTGATGCTTTATTTGAGCCTACCAATAAGAAGATTGATAGAAATAAAAATGAACTGATATTTAAATCGGGAAAACAAGTTTTAACTCCTAATATGTTATCATCGGGCGAAAAGCAATTAGTAATCATTTTACTGACCGCTTTAATACAAGAGGATAAACATTTTGTTTTGTTTATGGATGAACCAGAAAATTCATTACATACCGATTGGCAGGAAAAATTAATAGAAAATATTAGAAGCCTCAATAATAATGCTCAAATTATTATAGCGACGCACTCACCTTCAATTGTGTTGGATGGTTGGATGGATAAAGTTTTTGAAGTGCCTGAAATTATCACTAAAAAACTATGAGCGGATTAATAGATAAAATAACCTCAGATTTTTCTGAAGCTAAGAATGCACTAAATAAATCTAAGGGAACTGTCATAGATGTTTATGTTGAAAATGAAGATGATATTCCCTTTTGGAAAGATATTTTTGAGAAATATGGTTTGCAAACAAAAATACATCCGGCTTCATGAACATCACTAGTACATCGTCAAGGTTGTTTTTATGGGTAATGTAGGGTGCGTCCTACGCACCAATGACGCGACAAAGGTGCGTAGGACGCACCCTACAACACCCATCAATTTTACATTGACAATGTAGGGTGCGTCCTACGCACCAATGACGCGACAAAGGTGCGTAGGACGCACCCTACAACACCCATCAATTTTACATTGACAGAGTAGTACTAGATAGAGGAAAAGTAGCTTTACTAGGCACCCTTCAAAAGTAGTTTACAGTTTAGTGTGCTAAATTTAGTTGTTTCGGGACTTAATGGCATTTTTGCGAGGCAAAGGAACGAGAATACTGATAACTAATGATAAACATGAACGACATTGTAGGCAGTCACGACATTCTTTTTATAACTTTAGATACACTCCGCTATGATGTCGCCTGCCAAGAATTAGCCGCTGGGCATCTTCCCAATTTGGCGCGTTGGTTGCCACGTTGGGAGAAACGCCATTCGCCTGGCAGTTTTACTTATGCCGCTCATCAAGCTTTTTTTGCGGGATTTCTGCCTACTCCTGCCGAGCCTGGTCCTCATGCACGTCTATTTGCGCTCGCTTTTGGGGGGAGTGAGACGACTAAGGATGGTACTTGTGTTTTTGAGGCACCGGATATTGTCAGTGGCTTGGCGGGGCGGGGCTATCATACGGTTTGTATTGGCGGCGTCGGATTTTTCAATCAGCTAACGCCGCTTGGTTTGGTGTTGCCTCAGCTTTTTCACGAAAGTCACTGGCAAGCCCGTTTTGGGGTGACGGCTCCAAAATCTACTAAACATCAAGTACAGTGTGCTTTGAAAATAGTTAATGGCATAAAATCCTCACAACGCTTGTTTTTGTTTATCAATATTTCGGCGTTACATCAGCCCAATTATTTCTATCTGCCTGGGGCAAAAACAGATTCTATTGAAAGCCATGCGGCGGCTTTACGTTATGTTGATAGTCAATTGCCGCCGTTATTCTATCGCGCACCCGTATTTTGTATCATTTGCTCTGATCATGGTACTGCTTATGGTGAGGATAATTATTATGGTCATCGGCTTGCCCATGAAGTTGTCTGGACGGTGCCTTATGGGGAGTTCATCATAAAATGAATGGATTGACAAAAATTTGAGAATCTGTTAATTATGTCTGACTTTTATTGCAAAAGCGGTTTTAACTAAACAGAGGAAAAATCAAAAACATGACAAACTATATCTATGGACTTTACGATCCCAAATATCCCAATCAACTCCGCTACATTGGAGAGTCATACCACCCAAAAAAAGGCTGATTGAACACATCACTCAAGCCAAAGCTAACCCTAACTATCCTTATAAAAATATCTGGATAAACCAATTGCTTAAAGAGGGACGGCATCCAAAAATGCGTATCTTATGCGAATCCTGCAACGCTTGTTCTGAAGAAGAGCAGATTAAGTTATGCAAGGCAAAAGGTATGATTTTATTGAATCTTACCCAGAATGGCAAAAAATTAGGTCAGAATGGGGGACATTTACTTTCAGGGCAAGAGATTGAAAAAATGAGAGAAAGTTTGGGGTTGGGGTTTACGATGGCATTATTTTAAGTTAGGAACGCGCATAAAATAATTTAGTCAACTTCAAAACAAGACCTGGCAGGTTTGGTTTTAACCTGGCAGGTCTTGTTTTGACTTTTGTTTTGAAGAAGTTATTTCAGGCGCGATCCTTAGTCAACTTTAGGGCAACCACAAGGGATTGCCCCTACGAAAAATAATGGCAGAATGTAGGGGCAATCCTTTATGGTTGCCCTAGCACGTTTCTTAGGAGTTGGCCAGATTTATCTTGGAAATAATTTTTCGTAGGGGCAATCCCTTGTGGTTGCCCTAAAGTTGTCATTATTGACATTCCTTAGTTTTTTGCTTTATCTCAAGAGTCAGTTTCTGATGGTTTTTCCGGTTTTTTCAGTAAGTCAATTATCTCTCTCAAATCACTCACCTGTTGTTTTAAATAATCAATTTCTTTGTCTCGCTGTTCAATCATTAAATGCGCCCTTTCTTCTAATTCATGTTTGTATTCGGTTTGCCCAGTTGAAGGAGAACTAACATACCAATTGTGACCTTGCGTGTTGTGAGTTCCTGCTAAGTTAAATACATTTTTTTCATTTAAACCAAGTAACTGCGGCAATTCTATTCCCATGACTTGAGCAATTTGTTGAAGCCGAGAAAGGTTCACATCTGTCTCACCTCGCTCTATCTTGGCATAAGCATGAGTGGATATTCCCAACTTATCTGCTACGGTTTCTTGTGTCCAACCTCTAAATGAACGAATAAATTTAACTTTATCATATACTTCCATAAGTATTCACTCTGAGTTATACAACTAACAACTGTCAGTTATTTGAATGGTATAGCAATATTATTTTAAACTATGTGCCGCCAAAAGCAAACCAGAGTTTACTGAATAACCCCGCAGTATTGTCTGTTTTTTTCAACTGGGGAACTGGAGTTGATGACATGTCACAAGACAAATTGAAATTGCTGAACACATTGATAAAATCCTGCACCGTCTGAAAGAGAACAATGTAAAAATTATTCTTGCCACTAATGGAACACTGTTAAAAAATTCAAAATATTTACAACTGGTTGGTGAGACTTGCACGGAAGTTAATATCAGCATTGATGGTATTGATCAAAACCAACATGCCAGCTTGAGAGGAGTTGCTGCTAAACTGGAACATCCGGTTAATGCCGTCAAATTACTTAAACAACAGTATCCTCATATTTATGTAACTGCCTTATCGGTTATTCACAAAGACAATTTGGAATCAGTATCCAGCATTATTGATTTTTGTTATAAAATAGGTTGTGATAAATGGACTCATGATGAATTGTATGCTTTGGGGCGTGGTTCCCAGATGTCTAAAATTGGCTTAGAACTAGAAATCTTGAAAAAACAGAATGCAGTGGTTGCCAGTCTTTTACACAAGGACAATGTAATGGTGGTTGTCTGGCTGAAAAGGAAATCGTGTTTCAACGGCATGATACCAGAGATCCGTTGTGTCCTGAAAACCGTGTGTTATATGATCGTATGCTCAATGATACAAGTATTGTATATCCCTATTTATTGAAGCATCCGGTGGCTATTGAAAAAATTGGGGAGACTGAATAACATCTTGGAATTCTCTTTTGTTCGCAATTTATCTGCCATCGAGATTATTGATTTTATCTGGAAATGTCAGGAAGGCAGTAATTCATGGGGAAGAAATTATACCGGCATAAAAAAGTCTGTTGTAAAAATACTGGAACTTAACGCGACTATATGTACACTTTCTGATCAAAGTATGTTGATCGGTTTAGGTATCTCGGTTGATGAACGTAAATTCAGGAAAGAACTTCAAACCCCGATCCAGTGTTTTTGTGAATTGGCTGTACTACCAAGCATGAGAAAGCAAGGCTTTGGAAAAGAAATAATACAGTTTATGGAAAAGAATAATCCAACAACGAACTTTTTAATCCATGCCGCAGATGTAAAGGAATCCAGTTATTCTCATTTTTTGTTTAAATCACTGCAATATTCTATGCAAGCAAATGGAAATAGAATTAGGTGTATAAAAAGCTCACTAAGTATGTACTGAACCATAAATTATCGGAGATTTTGGAGTCCAAAGCTTTAGCTTTGGACTGTTGTTTTTTCTCACATCCAAAGCTAAAGCTTTGGATTCCAAAAGACTGGAAAACTTATGGTTCAGTACTTACCCAGTCACAAATTATTAGGGTATGAAAGGAGCCCAAGATAAATCTTGGACTCCTACCAAAGCTTAACGATAAGGGCGCAAATATAGCCATTCAAACAAGCGCTTAGCCCAATTAAAAAATCTCAATTTAGGCATCAATATCGCCCGCTTTGAATCACGATAGATCAACATCCCCTTGTTGAGCGTATCAATAATACAAATCAATTCCGTTTTGAATTGATGTTGGGGTTCTTGCCCTTGTTGCTCTGCCAGCAGATTTTTTGCCGCAGCCTCCGCTTGTAAATCCGCCATGTGTGCTTGTTTAGGCAACCATTCTGGACCAGCATGGCTACCCGCATCGCCGACCGCATAAATGCCCTTAAATCCAGGGACGCGACAATAGGCATCGGCTTGGAAAAAGCCCCCTTCTGAAAGGGGCAATCCACTGTTTTCCGCCCAAGCGGGTCCCATCATGCCTGGCATAAATAAGGTCAAATCACTGGCTATATCGCCACCTTCTGTATGCACCGCGTCCGCACTAAAGCCTTTCATTTTATGGCCTAAATGGCTACGAATGTTATATTTTTGCATCTCACCCAACAAAGCTTTGACAGCCTTCCCGCCTAAACGTTTTCCGGGTTCAGCGGCGGGACTAAAAAAAACTAATTCAAATTTATCACGGCGTTTTTGCTGCCGTAATAAGGTGTCGATACCGAACATAAATTCAAAAATAGGACCACCACGCATGGCAACCGGTTCTTTCGGATTGCTGGCAAAGCCAAATGCTAATGTGCCACCTTCAAGGGCGGCAAGACGATCACTGTATGCTTTTGTTGGTGCATAGCCTTCACAAGGCGTATAAATGTGTTCTATGCCGGGCAGTTTTTTGATAAAACGTCCACCCGAGGCGATAATCAAACTATCAAAAGCGATCGTGCCATTGTCGGTTTGCACTTGTCGGTCATCTAAGCCTGTCACACTGCCTTGATGATATTTCACATTATGACGTTTGAAAAATTTGTCTAGTGGCACGGTTAAATCTTCTTCGCTGCGTAATCCTGCGGGCACCCATATTAAACTGGCATAATAAAACAGTACTGGGCGTGGTGAAATTAATGTAATGGGATCGCGACAACCTTGTTTGCGTAGCGTTCTAACCGCTGTCAATCCGCCGAAGCCTGAGCCAATGATGACTATTTGGGGCATACTGATTCCTCTTGATAAAGTTGGTTTGGAGTCCAAGATTTATCTTGGACGTCCAAGATAAATCTTGGACTCCTATTTACGGGTTTCCTAAAACCTCATCGACTGTTTGTGCCGTTGCCAGTCGTTCAATACAATCCAGCAAGCTATTTTCATCCAAACGGTAGATAGCCGCCCATGTCTCATTATCCAAACTACCAAATTTTCTTTCCAAGGAACGGATAAGTAAGCGTGCTTCGCCTTGCGCCCGTCCTTCCGCCCATCCTTCCGCCCGTCCTTGCTTAAGCCCTTGCTTAAGCCCTTGAGTCAATCCCTGAGCCTTCCATTGTTCCGTCCACGGTATGATGGTTCTATCCGCTAACATGGCTCTCATCTCCTGTAAGTTGATAATTTTGTCAAATTTCGCTTCTGGTAAACGTTTTGGTAACAGCAATTGCGTGATCCAAGTGGTAAAGGCGTTGTCTAAACTGCCTTGAGCAGGTTCTTTAACCCAGTCTAACAAGCAATGCCATTAAGTTAAGCATAAATACGTTTTTTTTGTAGGGTGGGTAGAGCGGAACGAAACCCACCAAATCGTTGAAATTTATAACAATGGTGGGTTGGGCGTCCCATAACGATGTTGCGCGGGCAACCACAAGGGATTGCCCCTACCCACCCTACAAAAAACCTTAACTTAATGGCATTGAGTCTAACATTTTCTAAGCCCACTGGCAGCGGTTCAATCAATTCGTTTAGTTCTTGTTTGGCTGTCCAGCGTTGTTCCTTACCATTATAAAGTACCAGTGGCAAAACGGGTGGTAATTTTTTGTTTTGAGTTAATTGCTTGGATTTAATTAAATCTTGATACAATAAACCAATATACACCATCAAGCGGACAGCCATAAATTTATCGACACTGGATTGAAATTCCAAGAGCAAATAGATGAATAACCACGCATCTTTCTTGCCCCAACGGACTTTCCAAATAATGTCGTCAGCCCTATCTCGTAAATCATCGGTGATATAACTGGCATTCACTTTTTCTAAGCTAGAAAAGTCTAATTCCTTTACCCAATCTTCTTTTACAAAACCCTTGAGTAAGTCTTTAATCAGTTGGGCATGAGAAAACAATTGTTTATAATTACTATCGTGTTCGTTCATTTTTGGGTATTTAAAATATATGGTGGTGTGACAGAATTTTAACAAGTTGCTCGGTACTTGGCGTAACTAGAAAAACGCCTAAAGTTGCTAACACGAATAAAACCGTTGAGATTTTGTGACGGAAACTGGCAATTTTTAATGCACTACCAAAGGATAATTTTGCATTGCCTACACTATAAAGTTCATCTAATAACAAATGCACAATATAGCCTACCATCACAAATAAGCCAGCAAACCAAGCTAACAATTCTCCGATTTCTAAGACATGATAGCTTGTTGCAGTGGTGATAAAACAAAATAAGAGTGCCGCTAGAATGGAATGGAAATTGCCACGATGGACAGTGAGTTTGTTAAATAATTTAGACAGCCCATAACGGACAGTGAGATAACTGATTATCCATAAACAACCGAGTGCAAGCCAAGACAATTGTTTGAATTCGGTTATTACAAGAAAGGATGCGAACAATATCCCTAAGCTGGTGAATAAAAGTCGGGTGGGAATAGATTGAGGGGCATCTATGTCGGGCAGAATACCGCCTAAAGTGCCTAGTAGCCAATATAAAAATGCGGCATTTGCTGCACTTGCAGAGTCACTCAAAAAGAGTCCAATGGCAAGGGTGGCACTGACTGATGTGGCGACGGTGAGGTGGGTGTTGAAATTTGCCATTGATTTAAATAAAAAGGCTGTGTGGCTGGGGGACCAGGATTCGAACCTGGGTTGATGGAGTCAGAGTCCATAGTCCTACCGCTAAACGATCCCCCACGTCCAAGATAAATCTTGAACTCCTCTAAACTACTCTAAACTACAAAACTAACGTTTTGAATATTGTGGACGTTTACGTGCTTTATGTAAACCAATCTTCTTACGCTCAACGGCACGGGAATCGCGTGTCACAAATCCCGCTTTACGCAATGAAGCGCGAAAAGTTTCATCATACAGAATCAACGCACGAGTGATCCCGTGTCGAATAGCACCCGCTTGGCCTGTATTACCACCACCACGTACTGTGGCATAAATATCAAATGCGCTTTCCCTGTCTACCATCTTCAGGGGTTGACGGACAACCATACGGGCTGTTTCACGACCAAAGTATTTATCAAGCGGATGATTATTTACAATAATTCTACCTTCTCCGGGTCTCAGAAAGACACGCGCTGCTGAACTTTTGCGCCGCCCGGTAGCATAATATTGCTCCATAATTTTATTATCTTTAAGTCTTTATAGTCAATGGGATTGGTTGTTGAGCTATATGCTTATGTTCGGTACCGGCATAAACTTTTAGTTTGCTAAACATACTACGCCCTAGTGGTCCTTTGGGCAACATACCTTTGACAGCAGATTCAATAATCCGCTCCGGTGCCTTTTGCATCATTTTATCAAAAGATATCGACGTAAGTCCACCCGGATAACCACTATAGTGATGATACATTTTACTCGTTTTTTTACTACCGGTAACACGCACTTTTTCAGCATTAACCACTACAATATGGTCGCCAGTATCAACATGCGGCGTATATTCTGGTTTATGTTTGCCCCGCAAGCGTTTGGCGATTTCAGTGGCAAGCCGCCCTAAAACCATATTTTGTGCATCAATGATAAACCATTGACGTTGAATGGTTTCAGCTTTGGCGCTAAAGGTTTTCATTATGGTACTCCAAAAAAAATTCTCTTATCTTATAAAAAGGTGGACAAGAATACGACTTACTTGCTAATGTGTCAAGTGCAATTTAGATAGGCTACCAAAACCTCCCTGTTAATTAGTTTTAAATTGAATTAATAATAAAATTTATAGCCTTATAATTTGTGCAAGATTATCCCTTTAAAGTGGAGAATAAAATGGTTAACATAGAGCCCCAACAGACAAACCTCAAACCCAGCGTGGCACTCACTAAAAAAGAGTTGATAGCAATCATTTTCTGTTTAGTCATCGTTTTTCCAGCCTTGCTGGCTGGCACTTTCAGTCTTATTAATTATTATTCTGGTATAATGGCCAAAATTCAAACAACAAACACAGTACAATCAACGCCCTCTCAGAAAAATGCCCGCGAAAATGTGTCAGCAGCTACGCTATGGCGATTGCGTAGTTGCGCGGCCAAATTTCGTCGTCGTGATGAGCCACAAGTTGCCTTGAATGATAAATAGTCGGTTGGCTTGTTTGTTGGAACAATTCACTAGAAATGATAACAAAATTTATGCAAAATATTCATGCTCATCGTATTATCATCCTTGATTTTGGATCACAATACACGCAACTCATCGCTCGGCGCGTGCGAGAGTGCGGCGTTTTTTGTGAAATTACTCCATATCATATTGGGGAAAAAGAAATTGAAGATTTTCAGCCCAAAGGCATTATCTTATCAGGTAGCCCTGAATCTGTTACTGATATCAATTTTCGTGCCCCAGATTGTGTGTTTACTTTAGGTGTGCCGGTATTGGGCATTTGTTATGGTATGCATACAATGGCATTACAACTCGGTGGCAAAGTTGAAGCGTCAAATTTGCGTGAATTTGGTTATGCAGTAGTGCGGGCGCGGGGACATTCTCAATTACTCCGCGAAATTGAAGATCATATCAGTCCCGAAGGTTATGGCTTATTAGATGTATGGATGAGTCACGGTGATCATGTGAGCGAATTACCGCCCGGTTTTAAACGGATTGCTTCAACGGATAATGCGCCCATTGCTGGTATAGCTGATGAGTCTCGCCATTTTTATGGACTACAATTTCACCCAGAAGTCACTCATACTTTGCAAGGTACTCGCATTTTGCAACGATTTGTGCATGACATTTGTGGCTGTGATGCGCTGTGGACGCCTGCTAATATTATTGATGACAGTATAAAGCGGATTCGCGCTGAGGTGGGCAATGGTAAAGTTTTGTTGGCTTTATCGGGCGGCGTTGATTCATCCGTGGTGGCGGCTTTGTTGCATCGCGCTATCGGAGAACAACTCACTTGCGTCTTTGTTGATAATGGTTTGTTACGTTTACATGAAGGCGAACAAGTCATGGCGATTTTTGCTCAACACCTGGGCGTACAAGTGATACGTGTTGATGCAGAGGAGCGTTTTTTAAATGCTTTAAAAGCCGTCTCCGATCCAGAGCAAAAACGCAAAATCATCGGAAATTTGTTTATTGAAATCTTTGAAGAAGAAGCGGATAAATTGACGAAGGTTTCTTGGTTAGCGCAAGGCACTATTTATCCCGATGTTATAGAATCCGCTGGGGCAAAAACGGGCAAAGCCCATGTCATAAAGTCTCATCATAATGTGGGCGGCTTACCTGAAAAAATGCAACTGAAATTGGTTGAGCCGTTGCGCGAATTATTTAAAGATGAGGTGCGTAAAATTGGCATTGAATTAGGCTTAGCCCATGAAATCGTCTATCGCCACCCCTTTCCAGGACCCGGTTTAGCGGTGCGAATTTTGGGCGAAGTTAAAAAAGATTATGCTGATATTTTGCGCCAAGCAGATGCGATTTTTATTGAAGAATTACGCAAACAAAATTGGTATGACAAGGTGAGTCAAGCTTTTGCCGTTTTTTTACCGGTCAAATCTGTCGGCGTGATGGGGGATGCACGACATTATGATTATGTGGTTGCTTTGCGAGCGGTGGAAACGGTTGATTTTATGACGGCGCGGTGGGCACGTTTGCCTTATGATTTGTTGGAAACGCTGTCAAATCGGATTATTAATGAAGTGGCGGGGATTTCGCGGGTGAGTTATGATATTTCTGGAAAACCGCCGGCGACTATTGAGTGGGAATAGCTTTGCTCCGCGTCAATGCCATATCGTATCGGGCAACCATAAAGGATTGCCCCTACAAGAACCGTGATTTTTACTTAGGTAACAAAGTATCGTAGAGGCAACACCCTAGTGCAAGAGGGCGGAAATATCCAGGCCATTGAGAAATCCGATTTTTTAAAAAAATCGGATTTCTTTGCCTTTATGATGGCCTGAAGATTTCCGCCCTCCTGCACTAGTGGTTGCCCGATACGATATGGCATTGACTCGTAGGGTGCGTCCTACGCACCAATGCCATTAAGTTAAGGTTTTTTGTAGGGTGGGTTTCGCTCCGCGCAACATCGTTATGGGACGCCCAACCCACCAAACCTTTGAAATTTCTAACAATGGTGGGTTGGGCTACCATAACGATGTTGCGCGGGCAACCACAAGGGATTGCCCCTACCCACCCTACAA
>JSZA02000196.1 GCA_000785145.2 Candidatus Thiomargarita nelsonii | reverse complement strand
GACCTTTCTGGAGTTAGAGTTATTTGCCATTTTCCATCAATGTGTTGAATTGAATCCCCAGCGTTGCGAAAAGCCCAATTTTCTAATGCTTGAGCTATATACTGCTTTGGCTCGGTAGGCGCGTAGTTATGTCGAGTGTCTACATAATAATCTATCTTTTCGCACGGTCTTGATCTGAACAACATTTGAGCGCAATCGCTTGGAGTATTGCCCGCCATCGACAAAAAAAAGCCAAACGTGCGCGTAAATTTTTCATTTTCGACACTAACACCTACTGCCATTGACGGACTAAACACTACATACCAATATTTTTCAGATTCTTGCGTAGGCTTACCTAAAAAAGCCGTTTGATTAGGGAATTGGGAATTATCCGCCGTTATCATCAAACCGGCGCAATCTTTTGGGAATGCCTTTTTTAAGCCAACTACGAGCTTTTCAGCTTGTTCTTTTGAATTGGTGGCAACCATGCACCGCAACCCGTCACTGATTGCTTTGTGTAATTCTTCGATCAAACCTTTGTCTGATTGATGAAAGTAGCAAGGGACATCTTTATAGCGATAGTAGGTGTTTTTGGCTATTACAACATCGCTCCGATTGAATCCAAAATAAGCAAGGAATTTGAGGGTTAATTCCGTTATGTTGTGCTGCATCAACACAATTAATTTAGCGTCATTAATGATCACTTGGAGTTGATCAAGAACTTGTTGCCGCTGTTTGGGTTTGATCGTGCCTGAAAATATGGCCTCAAAAGTGGCCTCGCATTCGTCAATTATCAAAATCGGTGATTCTGGTAAATAGGGACTAATCCCCTCATTTATAATGGAGTTCAAGCATACCGATAAGTTGAAAAGCTGGTCTTGCTTTGTTTGGACTGATTGCTTTTTGACATCCTCATAATCCTCAAGCACTTTGACATCGTTACTCCAAAGTTTAGCTAAAAAACGGAGCGACGTTATGACAATGCTTGTGTTAAAACGGGAATATAAAGCTTTTATCCCACTAAAAAAAGTACGTTTAGCCCATGTTGTCTTGCCTGTGCCCATCGGCGCGTCACATAAGAGGATTTTTCTTTTGCCCAGCAAAGGTTTGATTTCATTTTCAAAATCCCAGTTGATCCATTGAGCCGCTTCTGATATGTCTATTTGTAAAGCCTTGGCTTTGTAGCGTTCCCTTCGTGCAAGGAGTTGCCTCTCCCTCGCGCTATCCATCAAATCACGGTATTCGCCGTCGTTGAGGAATCTATCTAAGCGGCTCGGTTCCCTTTTTATGCGGGGTGATTTCTTCAAGGCACTAAAAACTCGCTTTTCTTCAGCTTTAGTCAAGCCGAAAAATTTTTGAGCATATATCCAGTTTGAGAATGTTCTGAATTCATTGTGCAAATTCTCAACACTTTCAAAGTGTTTTATCCATTCGTCCAGCGTGGCAAAGTTTTTGTGTGTTGGCTTGTAAAGTGGCTTAGCACTTTTGGATTGTGCCTTTGGCTTTGCTTGCTTGCTTGGTTTAGCTTGATTTTCCTCAATTGGTCTATCGAGTAGCAGCTTGTCAATGTCCAAGTCCAGATAATCGTTGTCGTAACGGATAACTCCAGATCGCTTGCCAGCTATGGGATCAATTGCAGGGGCTTGGATTAGGGGCGCGGCGGTGAAGTGTGGTTGTACAGCTTGATATAATGATGTGTCGAATATTTCAAAGCCAGCGCGTTCGTTGATCGCTTTTATTAAATCTTTGGCTTGGGGATTAGATAAGAGTTTAGATAGGACAAAAAATAAATGGCAGCTTAGGCTTGTCGAGTCAATCCAGCCACACGAACTGGATAGTTGATAGTGGCATGAGACATTAGCCAATTCTGGCGCGTAAGTGTCAATCACGAGCCGGATTGTTGCTTGTATATCCACTTGCTCAATCGGCTTGTCAATGCCTAATTTTGCCAGTGGCAATTTGTCAATGTCAAAGCCAAGCCATCTTTCTTGGCTCTCTTTAAACGCAACACTTGCACCTTGACCTAATGCCTCGTATTTTTCTAATAACTTACGGCGCGGGTATGGTTTACTTAGATCAACCCCGTCACGCAATGAGCCGCGTAGTATAAAGGCGTGGGAATTGGACTCAAGTTCGGTTAATAGGCTTGAAAATTCGTCAAAAGTTGAGAATTGTTGGATTGAGATAAAGCCAAGCGTTATCTTTTTATAGTTAATTTTTTTGCGCTCGCCTTCGGCGTTTATCACAAGTCTTTTTGTTGCCAGTTCTGGCTTGTGGTACTGATTTACTGGCGAATAAATTACTAATTTTGCTTGATGTGAGTCATTGTTCACTGTTATCACCACAAAAGATTGGGTGATAAGTCTTTAAAATTACAGTAAATTATCGTTAGTTTAATAAAGCTTGAATTATCGCATCTGATCAGATATAATTTGTTTCACCTAATCGGAGATAAAATCTAGCTATATTGCTGTATTTTAAGTCCTTATCACCGTAAAAATTTGCTCACTGATTATGTCATCTGGCTAAGAAAAACGATAATTAGTGAGCGCGAAGGGGCTTTCTGGTTAGGCATTAATATAACATGCTTTTACTTCGATTTAAAATCGGGTTAGCAAATTCCTCAATCCTTTTCAAATTTCTTGTCGTTAGCCTCAACCAACTCTTCTTTTTTTCTCGCTTTTGCCTTTTTTGCCAACTCCTTGGCATGTAAATTAAGTATTTTTGTTCTTTCTGGAGTCAAGGTTATTTGATATTTTCCATCGACAAATTGAAGTGAATCCCCAGCTTCTGGGCAAAATTTAAGATTATTATAGGCTTCTAGTAAGTATTGCGTTGAATCTGTCTCGGCGTGTTTTTCGTGCGTTTTTTTAGTCATAATTTTGTTAATAATTTCATTGTCAATTAAGTTGATGTGTATTTTCTCAAATCCAAATAAAAAATACAACCTTTGGCATTCAAAGCCTAAGTGCTCACCCGGTCCTATCCATTCATTGCCATCTAATATCACGTCATCCCAAGTCATAAAATGTCTCTCATAAGTTTCTGAATACTACTATCCACGCCATTTTTTGACTTAATTGAACTAAATATCAAGTCAAGCATAGTTCGTCCGAATCCATGAGCGCGAGACTGCCTTTGATATACTTCAATATCCGCCATGCAGTCTGTCGTGTGATAGCTGTTTTTCCACCAGCGCCCGCCAAATAGAGGAGGTTCTAATTCCAAGCCCTTACCTATCAAGCCTTTGGAGTATGAAAGTAGTTCCCGCTTAGCGTCCGTGTTTAGTCGAATAGCGCGATCACGTTTTTTGCCCTTCATGTTGGCTTTATCTATCTTGATCACTTCGCGGCATCGGACTTGATCACCCTTCACGACGATCACGTCTCCTCTTGCCTTGTAAGTGCTCTAGTCTCCATATATATCACCATTCTTTAGTTGAATTGAACTATTTTGCTAATTCGTAAACGCCGCGACCAGCACGTCTAATGAGTCCCTTTTTGTTCAAATAAGCTAACTTTTGTCCTACCTGCCTACGTTCAAAATCATAGCCGTTCTCAGCTATGTGTAGCCAGACTTCCTTTACAGATACGCATTCGTTTTGGGTAACGAAGTCCAAAATTAACTCTTTGATGCGGAGTTTGGTTTGTAAAATCCAGCTAACCTAGCTCGTTCTCTGGCAGTATCCTCAAGGAGTTTAGATTTTGCTTCAGTTTTCATTGATTCAATCTCGCTGCGCGGGTGCAGGTAGTGCATTAGAAAAAGAGAATTTTGATTTAAAATTAGAATTAGCGCATGTAAAGTTTGACTCTGAACGGCGTGAACTGGGCTTGAGAATTGATACCTTATCCAAGGACAATGAGGCACTGACTAAGGACAATGAGGCTTTGCGAATGGAATTGGATAGCGCAAAGGCACATATTCAGAAGCTTGAGAGCAAAACGGCTTCTGTCGCGCATAAAATTAAGAAGGCCGGTACTAATTCCAAAAGTAGTAAAATCTCATCGCAGCAAATAAAGGCAAAAGCATTGGTGCTGCGTGAGTCTGGTCACACTTATCAGCAAATCGCCGAACAACTTTTTAAGGAGGGCTACAAAACAAAAAACGGCAAGCCGTTTAGTTCAGGTCAAATCTCGAATTGGCTTAAATCTTGAATTGGTAAAAAGAGCGATTTGACCCTTCACGCGAGAATCAATGTGTTTGTTCAAATCGTTTATGGATAGGGGCTTGGAGAGGTGAAGTCCCTCCAATGTGGAGGCGCGGCTAAAGACATAAGCTTGCCCATGAGCAAAAAATCCTCTTCCAATATCGACATTCATCTTTTTGAGTGTGAGCCCCTGCGAGTTGTGGCAAGTAATAGCCCACGCAAGCTTTATCGGAAACTGGGTACAGCTACCCACCTTCTTAAAGTCCAAGCTTTTTGATTTTGAATCAAAAACGTATTCGTTCATCTCCCAACTCTCGCGCCCTACATCAACCTCTCTGCCATTATCCAGCTTCACTGTTATGAATGTCGAGTCGTCATCGTCATCAATCTCGTCACTTAACGCCTCCAAAGCTATCACTTCTACGGAATCATACGCTTCGTGACGGAACCATACGCTTCGTAGCGGAATCAGACGGTTCTTGACGAAAAATTTCGGTTCTCTACGGAGTCATACACTTCGTAACAGAACCATACGGTTCTTGACGGGATTTTACGGTTTTCTATGGAACCATACGCTTCGTAACAGAACCATACGGAACCATACGTCTCCCGACGGAATCATACGTCTATCTATGGAACCATACGCTTCCTGACGGAACCATACGTCTCCCGACGGAATCATACGTCTATCTATGGAACCATACGCTTCATTTCGGAATCATACGCTTCCTGACGGAACCACAAATTTTTAGAGACGCAAATACAACGGGCGATCCATGTAATCAACAAAAAAATTTTTCAAAAATTTAAAAATTTAAAAAAATTTTTTCTTGGGCATGACAACAAAGCCACGCCCACGTACAGTTATCAATTAACCGATAACTCAACCTCAAACTGATACCGATAATCCTCCGCAAACCCATGTGCCATTAAATGGTACACGGCACCCCAAAATCCTCAAGCAGTTCAAGTGCGTCGTCAAAATGTTGATTGTCGGTTTTAGCTTTAAACATCCTTTTTAGACTGCGCTCTGTCGCGCCATCCTGCCATTTGCCATTCCTAAATTTTTGCAATATTTTTTCAGCAAGTAACGCACTAGGGCTATTTTCGCCCGGCGAGTCCAATAGCAAATTGCGTGCATGATTCTCCAAAAACTCAACCCACTTAATACTCAATTTCAAATTGACAGCACTGATCTTGGGTAAAATTTCTTGACGTGTAATGTTTTGCACACAAAAATCTGGATTAGCTAATACCTCAAAAATAAGCGCAAGGCTAGGTAATAGGGAGCGGTACTTGCTTATATGACTAGCCAACATTGCAGGTAAATTCCCTGCTCTTATGCGTCTTTCTAAATTTTCTAACCATTCGTTGAAAATCGGTTGAGCATCGGATGCAAATGTCGTGATTGCTGGCGTCCCGTGTATTGGCAGATCAAGCAACCTATCCATTGTGGATTCAAACAGTTTTTTTGCATCCCAGTCAGGCACAGTGTCGGTCAATCTGTAGTCAGGTTTGGGTACTGAGCTAACAAGTAATTGAAACCGTTGAATAAAACCGTCATCCGCCTTGCCACTGGCAGCATTAGAAATATAATTACTCAAGACGCTGGGCTGTATCCCACCAAAAACTGTCAGGCATAAACCATCGACATCTACGTCTTGTCTGCCTATGCGAGTCATACTATATGAGCCATCACCAAGCCAGCCCTCCAAATAAAATTGACGTTCACCTTCTCGTCCATGTTTTGCCATAGCATCAATAAACCCGCTCAGTTCATCCCTGTATAGTAGTATTCCTTGGGGATTGTGTTTATGGGCTACATGTATAGCCTCCATTGTCCCGTCATTTATAAATAATGTGCGTTTTGCCGGTTCTGTCGGTTTTTCAGCACGCTTATTTTTAGGCAGTTCTTGCCATTTTTCTAAGTCATGTTGGTACTTTTTAAGGGCGTTTTCATACTCTTTTTTCAATAAACTTTCACGTTTACGCACTGGAGCAAACATGGGAGCGAGTGCTGGAGATTTTTGCACCCCGGGTTGACCAACAACACCACCCCAAATATTAGGAATAACGCGCCATTCGACATCAAATTGTTTGGGATGTATTGCAATACGCCTTGCGATTATCGCGCTTGCTATTGAAATTAGGGCTACGCTTGGGAATGTAGGATAAATTTGCATCCGATTTGCAATATCTGTTATCCAATTCCCTACATTTTGTGGGAGCATATCGTTTGTCACTTCGATCAACCCCTCATTTTTTTCTATAAGGGGTATAGGAGCGTGCCAAACGTGCCAAACGCTGCTATCATCTTGATTTAACTCAGTATGATCCATTTTAGGCAACGTGCCAAACGACGATTTTTGTGTGCCAAACGAGGGATCAAACGTGCCAAACGATGGATCAAACGTGCCAAACGAGGGATCAATCGGATCAACCGGATCAACGGTACAACCGTCATTATATGTATGATTTAATTCAGAATGATCCTGTTTTTGGAATGGATCAATCGCGTTTTTTTGCTGATCCGAGGGATCAAATGGATCAACTGAGGGATCAAACGGTACAACCGAGGGATCAACCGGATCAACTTTTGCCCAATCAGAGAATTTTGGTGGTGTGATCCCCTGCTCTAAAATATCGGCGGCATCCCATTTTTCTTGCCAATCCCTCGGTATTTGTAAAATGGAGATGGCTTTAGCACCGGCTTTGATGGCTAGTTTTATAATTTTTTGAGCATAAGCCTTGCCGGGCGCATCGTTGTCAGGCCATATATATACTTGCCGATCTTTTGATGGTGAAAAATCAGTTTTTTGAGGTGCCTGACTACCCCCGATTGTTGTTGTACAAATAGATGTCGGGAATAATTTGATACCAGCGTTCGCCGCTTTTTCGCCCTCGCAAAATATCAAAGGCTTGTCAGGGTTTTCGAGAATGGCAGGCAAGTTATATAAAGATCGAGGATATTCGGGTGCCTTTTTCTCCCATCCACCTGACACTTTGCGAATTTGCCGATATTCTTTGCCTTTTTTAAAGTCTTTGTGATCAAAACGTAATACCCGCGCGACTTCATTCTTGTCTTTGTCGAGATAATCCCATGTCAAACTAGGTTTTAAGCGCGTTTTTATTTCTTTGAAGTACCATATTGAGGGTGCCTCGGGGTAAATAGTTGATTTTTTTGTGGATTCATTTATACCAATCCCTAGCTCCCGCCCCAAAGCGATCATGTTGTCGCGGTATTCGCCGCCGTTCAAATAGCAATAAAGGCTTGTCACATCCTTGCCAGAATCATCGCAAGCAAAATCAGACCATGCGCCGCTTGAGAGGTTGATCTTGAAGCTACCTAGCGATTGATCACTTCGAGTGGGATTTAAGGCGATCCATTCATTACCCTCTTGCTTTCCACCGGGTAGCCATTTTTGGACTAATTCAGTGATTTGAGTTGCGGCAGCTTGTTTAATAACGGCAAAATCTACATTAATATTTGAATTAATCAATTTAATTGTCCATATTTAGGACAAAACTGCGGCATTACTTACGAAAAAAACTTTACTTTAATTCTATTATGTGACAGACTTTCACACGCTGTTGCGTGTATAATTGGTGCTTAGAATTATCGTAAGTATTTAATATTTTAGTAAGCAAAACTGCGAATTTTGCCTTAGTTAAAGAAAGTGATAGCCCAAAGTGCTGAAAAAATACCCTGCCGCTTGTTGGTGCAAGCGGCTAAATCATTAATTATCGTCATGGCTACCACACAGATTTTATCTATCTTAATTCCAACTTCACCATACCACCTTCAAGCAATTCTTTCCACTTTCTAGGTTCTTGAAGCTGATCAACCAGTTCCTCTGCCTTCAAAACTTCCCATATTTCCTGAACACTATAATTTTTTTGTGCAACGATTTACCAACGATGCCGACGGGCACATTAATATCGTCTATCAAAAATACTGATATTAATCTCATATCAAAATTTCTATATTAGTTCAATTAAATGGCGTGTAGTATATCATATATTCGTATAATTAATACAATTAAATATATGAATTTATAATTATATCAATGCAGCAGTAGATAGCAGTGTGAAGTATTTCGTTATAAACGAATAGTTTTTATACAATTAATTTTGTTGTTGCAATATTGCAAATAGTCAAAAATTAATTGCATTGCAATATTAACTTTTTATGAGATGTGTTATGCCTAAACAAATTTTGAACGTGGATAACGTGCGTGAAACAGTTGAGCAAAAATTATTGTATTAAACTCATATCAACCATATATTAGTTCAATTAAGTGGCGTGCAGTCTTTCATATTAGCAATACAAGTATAAAATGAAAAAAATTTGACGCTTTTTTTTGTGACAGACGGTAATAGTGTGGCGTAGTCGTTATCAAAAAATGTTTTTAATACAATTAATTTATGGGTTGCAATCGGGTAAATTTAGAGTACAATAATAGTATTGCAATATTAACTTTTTATGAGATGTGTTATGCCTAAACAAATTTTGAACGTGGATAACGTGCGTGAGACAGTTGAACAATTGCAGTCCGAGGGGTACAAACCAACGTTCAAGCGAATAATTGAACGTCTAGGGGGTAGCTATGGCACCCTGACTGCTATGCGGAAAGAACACCCTGAAATATTTTGGAGTGAGGAACGGCGCGTTGATAGTAGTTCTCAATTAGAGAAGGAAAATTTTAACCTCAAAATGGAATTGACTCAGATAAGGTTTGAGGCACGAATTGATGTTTTAGAGAGGGAGAAGCTGGAGAGGGATAGGCTAATTGATAAACTCAAAAAGAGTTTCAGTGACGATATGGCAGACATGCGAGATTTGTGGCTTGATGCTGTCGGTCAGGCGCGAGCAACAAAAACGGCCAAAACTCTTACGATTGATTTGCATGATCAATATCCAGAAATGACGTACAAAGAGATTAACGACCGGTTATTTGACGAAGGTTTCAGGACACGAAGCGGTGGGCGTATAGGTAGTGGGCAAATCTCGAAGTGGATTAACTCAAAATAATTGCTTGACACGGAAACATACGTCGGGATACGGAACCATACGGAACCATACGCTTCCTGACGGAATCATACGGAACCATACGTCGGGATACGGAACCATACGTCTCTCTATGGAACCATACGCTTCCTGACGGAACCATACGCTTCCTGACAGAACCATACGGAACCATACGTCGGGATACGGAACCATACGCTTCCTGACGGAACTACGCTTCCTGACGGAATCATAAGCTTCCTGACGGAACCATACGTCGGGATACGGAATCATACGCTTCCTGACGGAACTACGCTTCCTGACGGAAGCACACGCTTCCTGACGGAACCATACGTCGGGATACGGAATCATACGTCTCTCTATGGAACCATACGCTTCATTTCGGAATCATACGCTTCCTGACGGAACCAAAACACTTCAAATTTGTTCGCAGTAAACCGCATATAAATGTCGGCACAATAGGTAACATTCTTTTGTCCTGTAGCTCTTTTTCAAAGTCCACATTTTCATTGACTTCTTTAGACGAATTCTCCTTTTTCTCGTCAAAAAATAGTTCAACGGCTTCGTTCAGATAGGTTTCGTCCAAGTCCCATAATAGCGTATTGTCACCACATATAAAGCATTCTATTCGTTCAAAATTTTAGTCAAATTCATTCGCTTTTAGCATGGTGGCCAGTTCAAATTCACCCGCCTAAAGCTATTATATTTTGAGCCGCCTTGTCTATTTTGTCCGTGTCAAATTTATCGCGTAGGCCAGCCAGTACTTGAATATCGTCCAACAAAACTATTTGTATTAAACTCATATTAACATTTCTATATTAGTTCAATTAAGTGACGTGTCGTCTCAAAAAATATCGTATTATTAATACCAGAAAAACATGAATAGTTTTGATTTTCTCAATGCACCCGTAGATAGTAGTGTGGCGTAGTCGTTATAAAAAAGATATTTTTAATACAATTCATTTACGGGTTGCAATCGGGCCAATTTAGAGTAAAATAATTGCATTGCAATATTAATTTTTTATGATATGTGTTATGCCTAAACAAATTTTGAACGTGGATAACGTGCGTGAGACAGTTGAACAATTGCAGTCCGAGGGATACAAACCAACGTTCAAGCGAATAATTGAACGTCTAGGGGGTAGCTATGGCACCCTGACTGCTATGCGGAAAGAACATCCTGAAATATTTTGGAGTGAGGAACGGCGCGTTGATAGTAGCTTTCAATTAGAGAAGGAAAATTTTAACCTCAAAATGGAATTGACTCAGATAAGGTTTGAAGCACGAATTGAGGTTTTAGAGAGGGAGAAGCTGGAAAGAGATAGGTTAATTGATAATCTCAAAAAGAGTTTCAGTGATGACATGGCAGACATGCGAGACTTGTGGCTTGATGCTGTTAGTCAGGCGCGATTAACAAAAACTGCCAAAACCCTTACGATTGAATTGCATAATCAATATCCAGAAATGACGTACAGAGAGATTAACGAGCGGTTATTTGAGGAAGGTTTTAGGACACGAAGCGGCGGGCGTATAGGTGGCGGGCAAATCTCGAAGTGGATTAATGCCGAATCCTAAGCTAAGCTTGAAAAATAATATTTAACGCCCCCATTATATAAAAATGAAAAAAAATTCGCCCCAACAAGGGAACTTAATTGAACCAGCTGCTGTGTTTGATTTTTCCAAAATAATCACCAAAACAAAACTTTCTAAAAACGAACAAGGAATCCTTAAAAGAGGGCTTATTGAAAATCGAAAACCGTTTGAAACTTTTTTGCAATTATTACTTCAAGAGGTAGAAAAAGAGAAAAAAACGCTTGATGTTTCTCAATCACTCAAAAATCTTGAAGAAAATGAGAAAAGAGAAGTC
>JSZA02000197.1 GCA_000785145.2 Candidatus Thiomargarita nelsonii | reverse complement strand
AGATGGTGAAAATCAACAGTGGAGGCTCAGCGGCTAGTGTTAAAAAGGCAAAACCAAAAGGACCAAGCCAACCCACAGAAGCCGATGATGCCAAGCCCGGTGAAAAATTTAAAGCGCCGGCAGCACCAGAGACGTGGGAGCCAATTTCACTCGATTTTCCCACCTTGACGGCTCAAAAGATAACTTTAGAAGAAGCGGCAAAAAATGGGACATCGTTTTGTGCGGAATGTGAGGCGCAGGCTGCCAACGTTTCAACGCCAGCAGTGAGCGAAGCTGTGCCTACAACGGCGAGTGGCTTTAGCAATTTTCTCCAAAACGGCTTGAATAATGCCAAGCAAAGAAGGGAAAATCCTGATCCTAACGATAAAGGCTATAAACCCAAAACAGACGAATTACTGTCCATAGAGTCTAAAGAAGACTATTTTGATCCATCGCCAAATGATAGCGTTAAATTTGGCATTGGGCTTCAAAATAAAATCCTTGATGACGACATATTATTTTATGGCGATAAGGACAATAACTTAAAAATTGGTCACCGTGAAGCGTCAATCTCTCATGGTTATAGTTATGATCCTGAAAAGGGTGAACATGAGATAAGCCTGATCAAGTTTGAAGGCAAAATTTCAGCCGTTGAAGGCAATTTGAAAGGAAATGCACTTAATGGACTTGTTGAGGCAACTGCCCACGGCGAGGTGCTTTCGGCAAAGGGTACATTTACGCCTTTATCTGTCATACATTCAGCAACTAAGACAGAGATTAAATCAGAAGTAGGTGTAGAAGCTAATTTAGTCAAAGGTGAAATTGGCGGTCAAATTAATATTACACCAAAAACTATTTATGACAATACCATAGGCTCTGTCGTTGGATTTTTCAGTCCAAAATCAAAATATGCCAAAGCACCTAAGTGGGCAGATCACGGTATTGTGATTGGTGGCAAGGCTGAGGCGGGCATTGGTGCTGCCGCAAAAGCACACGCATCTGCTAAAGTAGAAAACGGGGTTGCCTCGGCAGAAATTGGTCTCAAAGCCGGTTTTGGGCCGATGGCGGGCTTTAAACTTCTCTTAGGCATTAAATAAAATAAGTAGACAAAACCATGAGCGAACCAAAACTTCCAATTGGAAAAACTATTCCACCCGATGTTTTAGAATCTTCATTTTTTAAGGTTCAAGATAAGCCTTATGGCAATCCAGAACTGGCTTACAGTCTTCTTGTGCCCAAAGATTGGAATGTCGATTCCAGTCTTAAAGCCAAAACCAATCAACTCGGTAGGGAAAGGCTAAAACCGTTGGCTATTTTTGCTGCCCCTGATGGCTCTCATTCTTTTATCCAGCTCCATGCTATCGGGCTCCCACGCGAAATCAGTGCGGCTCACTGGCTTCGGCATTATGCTGCCACCACTGATAGGACCATTGTTGAATTAGAAGAACTATCTGTCCTATTTGCCGACAGTCTGATGACATTTAAAATCGAAGACCATACTTTTGTAGGGCGTGCGGCTGTTAGAATTGATGGCGACCGACTTTTTATGGTATTTGGCTTTGCCATCGAAGCCGCTTATCAAGCCTTAGCAGAAACCTTTGGGCTGGCAATCTCTTCGTTTAAATTGCTGAGTCCGTCATCCAGAACCAGCATTGAACCACATCGCCGCCACAATCTGGCGGACATTGTTCAATTTGATTGCCCAGCTTCATGGAAACATAAAGTACCTGAAAATCCGCCTATTGGTAAACAGGCGATTGACTTCTACCATTTTGACGACAATAACGCTTTCCAAGGTTTAATCAGAGTTAAGGCTGTCAGTAAAACCGTTGTCAACCAAAGTGAAGAAGTCATAAAGAACACCGTAGAAGAATACGCAGACTCTAATCTCATTTTGCGAGATAAACTACACAGTTCACCAGTGGGTAGTTACTCTGCTCGTTTTTCTAATGGTTTTTTAATAATTTACGGCTGCACCATTGAAGGTAACGAAGAAAATCAGCAAGAACTATGGATTTGCGCCTTTGAAGATGAAAAACATTACATTGTCACGTCGCTGCTAACGCCCTCTCGCCGACAGATTTTTTATACGTGGGCATTCAATAAACGAGCGTATGAAATTGTGCTTGAGTCCATTCAATAAAATTTCATAGGAGATTCACAATGACAGGAAAACCCGTAGCACGTATATCTGATGCATTAACACTTCAAAGCAACTCATAGATTGACTTTTATCACTGGGGAACATAATCATGTACTACGCTATTGTTGATGCAGCCCGTATTGAGGATATGCCAGGGCGACTCTTTGAATTAGAAGAAGATCCTCAATACTATTCGCTTTTTTTCAACACGCCCCAAGCTGAACTAATGGATGTGGCACCCTATTTGGTACAACTAGAATCTGATTCGCCATTTTTAGCTTGGCTGCTGGATGATTGTCGGGGACAAAGTTGGGGCATTTTTTTAAGCTCAGACGCTGAATTAGATGAAGTATTTGAGCATTTGCAAGGTTTGTTAAAAGTACAAACACCAGACGACAAGGAGTTATTTTTTCGTTTTTATGATCCGCGTGTATTGCGCGTTTATCTACCGACTTGTAATGTTCAAGAACTGTATCAATTTTTCGGGCCAATCATTAGCTATGTAGCCGAAGATGACAAAGCTGATAATTTTTTGCAATTTACGAGTAGTGGGGAAGGGATTAAAATAGAAAATATTTCTGTGTTTGTGTGAGAGTCGCTTAATTTTTGGAGTGTTGCAAAGTACCATGATAAGAGTTAATACCCGCTATTCACGATCAAGTGAGTCATGCGCGTTATTATGGTTTAGCAAGCGTAGGGTGCGTCCCACGCACTGCACTGAGATTAATAGAACTGTGTAAATCGTTCTGGGTGCATCCCACGCACATTTTAGCGTGTCGGTTAACAGTACATGGTGAGATGGTGCATAGGACGCGCTCTACGCTGGCTTTTGATTGCAACAAACAAGACAGATATTATTTTTTGCGTCAACCGTAGGTAATAAAATATGCTTATAATTAGAAAAGAGCAGATGGAAACCTTTGAGCAGGTTGCTCTCAGAAATTTTTAAAATGAGATGTTTGCGTATCTGGAAAAAAATTTTCCAAAGAACTGTGAAATTCATGGTGAAACCAAAACCCGTGAAATTATCCGCTATGGCATTGAAGAAGCGGAAGTTAATGGCTTCACCTCCGAGCGCGATGTGTGTATGTATATCAGTTTAATGCTCATGCTAGGGCACTGCTTCTATAAAGATCCGCAACTTCCTTGGGCTTCTGCCATTTTCAATGATGAAAATATAAAAAGGGCATTGCATCGAATACGTGGTAAATCGGCATTATTCCATCTTTCCACCGGAAACTTTGAACATGATAGCATGGCTCAGCTTAATGAAATATTTCCAGAAAAATGTAAAGCGGTTGGCGATGCTAATATGCGCTTGTTAATTCAAGAGGGTATCAAGTCAGCCCAATACTATAACATTGTAAACCAACATGATGTCTTTATATATATTGGTTGTATGTTTATATTGGGTAGCGGATTTGATAGTGATCCGCAATTTCCTTGGGCAATGGTAATTTTGCAGGAAAAGCGTAGGGTGCGTCCCACGCACCGAAATTAATAGATATGTGTAGGGTGCGTCCCACGCACCATTAATCTCGCACAATTAATTATTTTTAAGTATTTAATGATTAGTTTTAATCCGCGTAATCAGTATTCCTACGGGACAAAACGGCATGAAATCCCGGGGTATCGCGGATTTTACGGATTACACTGATTTTGGGGCAGAGACATTATTGCAGCATCCCACGCACATTTTGCGAACAAACTTAATTTAATTAATTTATGGAGTGTTACAATGCAAATTCGCAAAGAGCAGATGGAGGCATTTTCACAGGCAGAATTAACCAAATTTTAAACACGAATTGCGGATTTTTTGCAGACTGAATTCCCTGAAGCTCAAGAAGTACCACGAGAAGAATTAATGCCCGCTATTCACGAACAAGTGAGTAAGGCGCGTTCTTATGGTTTAGAGACTGAACGCCAAATTGCCAATTATGTCACAACGGCTTGGTTATTAGGGCAACAATTTGACACTGAATTTCCCGCTGCTCAAGAAATGCTAAATTCATCCAACTATTCTCATGATGAGAAATCATTATGGCTTGAACAGTGGACTGAACAGATATTTGCTACTTTAGAAGAGGAGAACTAAACAATGTTTCAGTGGGGCAAACCCCTTGAAGAAGCTTTGGCTAAAGCTAAGGCTATCGCTCGCAAAAAAGCTGAAGCGCTTTTAATGGCGGGGACTAAAATGCTCGTTACTGGGGCTAAATCTTATGCTCGTAATAAATATGAAAAGGTAAAGAGGTATTTTAAAAACCTAATCGCGGGTGAGCCCAAAAAAAGTTGTTCTACCAAATCAGTTGCTCTTATTGATAAAGTTTACTGATAAAGAAACAAAAAAAATTCAAGAGGTTTTGAATAAATATCAACGGCTTCTGAAATGCAAAAAACAACAACTTCAACAAATTGGCCGAACCAATAAGGCAATCACAAAAAATAAAGCTGGTTGTGTGGCTGAAACTGACACGATGGGCGAGTGGTTTAAAGATAATGGCACAATTGTACTAACAGACTCAGCAAGCACTGGCTCAGATTTTAAGGATTCTGCTAAGCAATTTCGTGGCACTGTTGCCCATGAAATGTCGCATGCCATGATGAATAACTTCGACCCACGTACTTGTAAATCGTACACAAATTACAGAAAGAATCCACTGATGAAAGAGTATATGAAAGTGGCAGGTTGGAATGTAACTGGCACAACATTGACAGAAACAGCTACAGACAAGGCACCGACTAACTATGGCAAAACTAACCCAAAAGAAGACTTAGCTGAGGCAACCATGCTATATTTGTACGAACCAGAAACTCTGAAGAGTCGATCACCAAAACGGTACAAATTTATAAAGGAGCTATTTGAGGATAAAAAATAGTACCATGGAAAATTCACAGCAATTGAGAGTTTAAATACTAAATTTTCTAATCAAGGAGCAACATAATGTCAAATACATTAGCTAACTCAAAAGAGGCGATGAAAAAAGTCTTAATTTCCTCAAGCCCCGTCAATGAAATCATGAATGTAAATTATGGGTATGTTCAAGGATTACGTCTAGTAGACTATGAAAACCCAGAAAGATCAGTTTATTTTAAAGACGATAAAATGCTTGTGACAGTCATAATACCTGATGAACAGGGGAATTTTCCGACGCTCGCAGAACAATGGCTACAAACGTTTGGTCAACCTGACAATCAATTACCTAGCATTGAGGGGAAGAACAGTTGGGTGTGGGTGTACGGGCAAAAAGGCTTGACAGCGACGGTTGATGAATATGGGGAAGTGCTCTTAGTGGAAAAATTTGAACCGATGACAACGCGACATTATGAAAAAACACTTTATCGAATGCCACCGGTTTTTACTAAGTAATAATTAACGATAGCAAATTTAAAAATTGCCTATAAAAAAACCGGCTCAAGCTATCACCATATAAGAATTGAAATTAAGCTATTTTAGAAATGAGGATAATTTTTAAGGTCTTATTCCTGTTGGTGTAGCAGCAAAAGCTGGAAAATTAGGGAAAGTTGCCAGTGTTGCGGATGATGTTGCTGACGTTGCTAAGGATGTAAAAAAATTGGAAATTGCTAAGGATGCAGGGGCTCAACGAGCAAAAGCGGTTGTCGCTAATCCAGCTCTTAAGGCAACGGATGACGTTGTTTCTCCGGTGAAAAAATGTCCACTTAAAGATTCTGATGACAAAAAAAATACAACTAATGCTACAGATGCCATTACAACTACAGAAAAAGGTAAAATGGAGGATAAAGCAAAAATAGGTACCAAGATATCGCAAAAACAACTACGACACATTAAAAATAGAAAAGAGTGGATACAGCGTGGCAAAGGAAGTTACATGGAAAGCAGAAAAATTGAATGATAAATATGTCCGTTTACAACAAGCATTCCTAAACAATGTTACGCCATCGCTGCTATCGGCCTCTTTTTGTGAGTGATGGCATAATTCAGGTGTTGCTAGTGTATCGAGGTACGATAGCGAAACAATCATTAAGGCTAGAAAACCTGATTTGCCAAGTTTTTGAGAACAGAGCCTTTACTGAAAAGAAAATTATGTTACCTCAAGACGAGCCTATACAACTTGAGTGGCCAATTTTTCTGGCTAAGCAGCAAACGATGTTAGGAAGTGTGAGCTGGAATTTACGTGCAGTGTGGTTGTCCGAAACGGGACCGACGAGCGTTATACTGCGTTTTATGCTGAAGAGGATCGTGAAGAAATTGACGATATTGTGTTTGAATTCGAGGCACAGCAAGATACGGGCATTGAACTCGACGTTCAAGTCTATGTTTCAAACGACTCACTAAGCACCTTTCATGACTTAGGTTATCTCGTCTATGCTAGATGGGAAGCTTGATAATAAACAACATATAAGCTGACAGAACTGGAAATTGACTGAGCGAGCGTAGGGTGCGTCCTTTGCCTCATTAATCACGCACCATTAATTATTATTTATTGTGGTGCCGATTTATGACGGTGCTACTTAATTGAATACGCACCATGTCGGGTGCGTTCCGATGCACCATCACTCGCAAAAGGTGCGTGGGTAGGGACCAATGCCATTAAGTTAAGAGATATTGTAGGGTGGGTAGAGCGAGAGCGAAACCCACCTTTGTTATAAATTTCAAATGTTTGGTGGGTGTAGCGAAGCTCTACCCACCCTACAAAAAAAGCTTAACTTAATGGCATTGGGGTAGGGACGCACCCTACGCTTTGCTATAACAGCCTTGATCAAGTTAAACAACAAAATAATCAATAATTTAGTTACGATGCCTTGGGCAATATGACAACGGGTGTTTATTCTTATTTATTGTGGTGCCGATTTAATACGGTGCGTAGGACGCACCCCGACGCTTCTACGCTTACCCGCTGCACTTCAGGGGAACACGCTCTTACTTAGAGGTGGTTGAAAAACATAACAAATTCACAAAGGGATGTTCAAAGGTGAAAATCGTAGGTGACACAACTGAGTTACTCGAAATATTTCCTATTTCGATGCATTGTTAAAATAATTTACTTTAATAAATACATATGTATTGACTAAAAACCATCAGCAAATATTTAGAAGGCAGAAAACACCAGTGTTTATAATTCGCAGAGAGCAAATGGAAGAACTCCAGAAAACGGCTGAAAAAAAAATTGAAAATCAGGTGATTGCACATCTGAATGAAGCCTTTCCTACAAAGATTAACATCCTGAGTGAAGAGGAACGGCGACAATTCATTCAGCGGGGGGTAGTAGAAGCTCGTAAGTATGGCATCGAACTTAGTTTTGATGTGGAAAGGTATCTGCATGTGATGTTCGGTATTTCATATGACTTTGAGAAAAGCCCCCACAACTCATGGATAATACCGATTCTGGAAGAAGATACATTTACAACTGAACAAAAATTAGACCAACTTGAGGGACATGCTTTACTATCAGGGGCTTTAGAATAATTATAATTACTTAAAGCACTTGTAATTTAGTACATGCAATTTTAGAAAAGCGTAGATTACTAAAGAGAGGTTTTGTTTTGGCCAATACAACCGTTAGCATGGCAGAAGTGGATAAAGCATTCTATGACTCGTATCGTGATAGTGCGGGTAAGTTAGATTCACGCCTAGTCGATCCAAAAACAGGAAAACCTAGAAAATTAACAATGGATCCTGCGGATTCTCAGTTCCGAAAAGAATGGAGCAAAATTCGTAAACACCTTCAAGAGCAGAAAAATTGTGCCGCCGCATCTGGTGGTACCTCAACAACTAGCCCAGTTACCACAACCTGTTCCTCTACAAAGAAAAAACCGGACAACCCACCTTATGAACCTAGTAAATGGAAAGCTCCCGTTGAGAACGGAACAAATTGTTATGCTTATGCCATGAATGATAGCACAACTCATGCTAATAACAAGACAGCTCAACCTGGTAAAGCGGCGGGCAAGCCAATGAGTAGTTTGAAATGTCCAGATATTACTACAGCAGTGCTTGAAGATGGAAAAAAAAATGATAAAGATAAAAAAACAAAGGACACTATCCTTGTTGCAGAGCAGTGTCCTTATCAAAAAAAGAATAAATTGCCACCACCGGATAGAAAAGGATATTACCTTGTAGCACTTGTTACTGGCTCGAAACCAACAGGGTATGATTCTAGTGATAATGTTTTTTATCGTCAAGATTACCACTGGTATCGTCAGGATGATGACGGAAAATGGTCTCATAAGCCTGGAACAACTCCAGTTACAAGAGATGATTCTAGTGGTAACCCGGTTACTAATCCTGAAAAATGCGATCGCAGAACAAAAATTGGCAAAACAATTGTTGTTCCATATAAGGGATATAAAGATGTTGTGATTGACTACGATACGTTTTGTGGTTACTTCTATGTAAAAAAAGGCGGGGCTTCTGTAAAGCCTTAACGTAATTAGTGTTTGAATGAAAACTGGCTTAAACGTTTTCACAGCAGATTGGAATGCATTCCAGTCCGCGCCTTGAAATTTTCGGTGTGATATGCTTATTACTATAGTTCGGACACTTTACTTTTTTTTAGTGTTCAAAAATATCCAACGTTATTGGAGAATGATAAATTATGAGTTTCAATTTTCCCGAAACTAAATTTAGGGAACCACTGGTTGCATTATTGAAAGCTATCAATACAAAGATAGGACAACCTGGATATATGATCAACTTCACCAGTGATTTAGTGGAGAATGATTTAATAAAACTTGCTGAACAACTAGCATCTGGACAATATCGACCAAACCAGTGGTTTTCAGTAAAAGAAACCAAAGGGAGTGAGTTTTTACATATTCAGGAAAATATGCCAGTTCTGGTTCATGATACTATATATCACCTACTCTGCCTCCCTGGAACGGATGAATTTAGTAGGTTTACAAGTGGGGCTGATGGAGGTATTGTTTTTGAAGATCCATTTTACGCACTCTTGGCATGTTTTAATGTTGGTAATTGGAAGAAGTTGTATATTTTGCCTTCTGTGACTGATCATGAAAATCCATGGCAACAGCGACAAATGATTGTAAACTCTTTAAAAGAAGATACATATCAACCATCTCAGTATTTTACTGAATGCTTGCCTAGTGATTGGAAAACTAGGGAGAACCTTTTGAAGATATTACAAATAACGGGTTCCCAACTTGAAAGAATGCGCGAAGTGGGAATGGATACGATTTTTTTAGAACCCAAAGAAGGTATTGCAACATATCGCCTTTATCACTTTAAACCACCGTCAGACTATAACAAGCCTGCGTAGCATGGGTTAAAAGGGTGGCTTGGTACATAGCAAGCGTAGGTCAATGCCATTAATGTAAGCTTAACAGTTTGATTTTATTTGTTTTTAGCGAGCGTATGGTGCGTACTCCGCACAAATAAAGTCGCACCATTACTTTTTCAGTGAGCGTAGCGAGCGTAGGGTGCGTCCCACGCACCATTAATTATCATTTCAGTGAGCGTAGCGAGCGTAGGGTGCGTCCCACGCACCATTAATTATCACGCACCATTAATTTAATTATTTTAAATGGTGCCGATGACGGTGCGTAGGACGCACCCTACATTACCAAGTCCCACAAATCGTTTCTCTATTTTTTTAAAGCTATTTTATATGAGTCAAATTTGGTTTATTCTCCTTGGAGCACATTAGCTGTACTCTATCACCTAATATATATATATAAGAATTGAAATTAAGCTATTTTGGAAATGAGGGTAATTTTTAAGGTGATTTCAAAAAAGAGACTAAAAAGACAGAGCCTAATAAAATCAAGGCTTGCTTATTAGTTGTACTATAATCTCGTGAAATCTATTTTGGACACCTAAATTAGTACAACGGATTTGGGGAGTAAACGGATTTAAAACAACAAGCCTCAATTCCTAGTACGAGTCATTCTTTTCAGGTGATTTGAAAAAAAGAGAGTAAAAAGACAGAGTCTAATAAAATCAAGGCTCGCGTATTTTTCAGCAAGCGTAGGGTGCGTCCCACGCACCTTAATTAATAGATATGTGTAGGGTGCGTCCCACGCACCATTAATCACGTACCATTAATTTAATTATTTTAAATGGTGCCGAAGACGGTGCGTAGGACGCACCCTACCATTTCGGGGGAATAAACGATGTCAAATTACCGTCGTGTTCGCGTTGCTGGAGCAACTTATTTTTTGACTGTTAATGTGCTAGACAGAAAACGCATTGACTTAACGCGCCCTGAATTTCGACAAGCACTACGAGAAGGATTTAAAAGAACCCGACAAACTTTGCCCTTTAAAATGGATGCCTGCGTTTTGTTACCAGATCATCTTCATTGTATATGGACATTACCACCCAATGATGCTAATTTTTCCGCACGGTATCATTAAACGTAATGTCAGTCGTTGTTGTGGTGAATCATACAACGGCTATCTAAGTCCATCAAGACGTTTTTGGGAACATTGGATTTATGATGAAATGGATTTTGAAAAACATGTCGATTATATTTACTACAATCCGGTTAAACACGGTTTATGCAACAAGTAAGTGATTGGCCCTATTCAACTTTTCATGATGTCAAAGCTGGTATTTATCCTGCTCATTGGGGTAGCATGATTGATGAGGGTTTGTTTTGGTGAATTCCAAAGTGCTTAATTGGATACGCACTATGTAGGGTGCGTACTGGGCACAAATAAAGTATATACCGCTCGCAAAAGGTGCGTGGGACGCACCCTACGCTTGCTTAAACCTTACCGGTACCCAATCAGCACCTATCTTTGCTGATTTTAGTGAGACAAACCTTCAAATACCATGTAGGGTGGATTAAGCGATAGCGTATCCACCTTAATTTGTAGGGTGGATTAAGCGATAGCGTATCCACCTTAATTTTAACGAAGTCCAGTATAAACTGGGAAAAGGAGAACAAAGAGATGCCTGAGAAAATTGACTATGACTTTATTAGTAAACTAGAAGGAGGCCGTCAAACCACTGGATACGT
>JSZA02000198.1 GCA_000785145.2 Candidatus Thiomargarita nelsonii | reverse complement strand
GTTACCCACCCTACAATATCTCATTTTTAGTACATTCTTCGATTTTAGCCTCATTTTTAAAATCAATGTCATTAAATTAAGACTATGTAGCGTGGATATCGCTCTAGCGTCTCCACCAAAATTTATCTATAAGTCAAAAGCTCAGATATTGAGACGGTTTTATTCGTTGTACTCACACATTTGCCAATACGCGAGCCTTTTTTCTAAAATATCACCTCAAAAAACCACAAGCCCCAATAATTACCTCAAAAGTAGGGCATACGACGATTGTGGAGACTGGCACAAAAATATAAATCATTTGTTTGATCATTGAACGGACAATTTTCTAAATTTTGCCAAAAAGTTTTTTTTCTTCTGTCTGTCCCATTTTGAAAATCACCTCAAAAATACACAAGCGTTAAGGGGGCAACCATAAAGGATTGCCCCTACATCATACCGTTGTAGGGGCAATCCCTTGTGGTTGCCCTTAAATCCCTTGTGGTTGCCCGATACGATATGGCATTGGTGGGTGAGTACAGCTAATGGATAACAGCGAATAAAACCCGATAAGCGTAGGGGCAATCCTTTATGGTTGCCCTATTATTGGCGGTTTTCTTTAATCATCACCCCTATAGTACAACGGATTTGGGGAGCCAACGGATTAAAAAAGGCAACTATCAAAATTGGTATAATAAACAAAATTCATAAAGGAGACTATTGAGTATGCGATGCTATGCAACTTGTACAACACAAGGATGCGATTATTAAACATAACCGGAGAAACTGACATGTCAGCGACCTATGATGAAGATCTTTATACTTGGTCACTAGAACAGGCAACCCTATTGCGGACACGTAAATTTGACCAAATTGACCTTGAACACATCATTGAGGAAATAGAAGATCTAAGTAAATCAGAAAGACGTGCTCTACAATCTTTTTTGGAAACCCTGCTTATGCATCTGTTGAAATGGCAATGTCAACCAGCATACCAAGGACGAAGCTGGAAATTCACGATTATTGAACAACGCAAACGCATCGAAAGCCATTTACAGGAAAATCCCGGTTTGAAAAGCAAACTACCTGAATTGATTGAAAAGGCTTATGGTTATGCCGTGACAGGTGCTGTTCGTGAAACGGGACTTGCTATTCAAGTTTTTCCACCAGAATGCCCTTGGTCGTATGAGCAGTTTTCCAACCCAGATTTTTGGCCAAGTGCCTGAATATCTTGTTTACGAATTAATTATGTAGCCATGATCGTTGTTAAAAATGACCACCGTGTTGTTGGCATAAGGGGAACTCTCTAATGCGTCGAGAACTAGCCCCACGTTTTTGTCCATATATTCTATTGCTGTATAATAGGCTGCGAGAATGCCTTGTTTTTCATTTTGGCTCAGCCCAGCAAAGACTTGTGGAATGAGTTCGAAGTCTTGGGGAGAAATTCGCGGCACGGGTAAGGATTTTGAACGATAGCGGTCACGAAATTCTATCGGAAAACGAAACGGCGAGTGGTTGGAATCAAAGCTGACATAAAGGAAAAAAGGTTGATGTTCGCCGTTTTGTAAAAAACGCTGTGCTTGTGTGGCGTAAAAGGTATCCTGCATGTCAGCATCTATAGCACCGTAGGGAAGACATGCGCTGTTGAGCCACACGCTTGCCGGATCCCTAAACGGATGCCATGGTCCCAGTACTTTAATATCCGAGGGAATGGGATGGGGACGTGCCAACCACGCACGATATTCTACATGGTCAGCGCACAAATTGAATTCGTGCTTGCGCGGGGCATAATAGTGGGTTGTGTGATAACCCGATTTTTTCAAAAAAGCCGGGAGAGTTTCCTCATTATCAGGGAGAGGAGTAGAGGAGCGAGTGACACCGATACTGTGGGGATACCTCCCAGTCCAAAAAGCTTGTCGTGAGGGAGTAGAAAGCGGAGAATTACAATAAGCCCGCGTAAATTTCATCCCCTGCGTAGCCAAGCGGTCGATGTTGGGAGTAGCTACCTCTGTGTTCCCATAAGTTCCGCAGACATAAGGGGTAAAGTCATCGGCGCAGATCCATAGTATATTTGGTTGTGACATTTTGAATGATAATTTTTTTGGTGTTTTTTAAATTCAACTAAAAATTGGTATAATAAAAAAAATTCATAAAGGAGACTATTGAGTATGTATCACAAATGGCGTACTAGCGACAATAGTCCCTGAGAAACCACTTATAGCCATTTGCAGTATAGGTACATAAAAGTTTAACATTGCGAACTGAATTACCCTTTTTATTTGGAGAATAATTTATGTATATCAAAGAAATGTACATTTCGGACTATAAGATTTTAAATGATTTAAAAATTAAATTACAACCACCACCAAAAGCCAAAAACATTGTTAATGTGATTGCGGGTATAAATGGCACGGGTAAAACGAGTTTATTAGAAAGTATTGCTAAAGGATTTGCCGGTTTTATTTCTCCAGAAAATCTCAGCTTGACATTGGATGCGGAAACTGAGAAAAAACGTGATAAAAACGATGGATTACAAAAAATAACCGAATCTTTTGAGAAAATGAATGGGCAAGGACCAAAGCTTATCTATATTGCCAGTTACCTTATTGATAAGTTTATGCCAGTTACTCAACTTGATACAGAATATCACTTTATTAATCAACTTAAACCTGAAGAGATATTAGGTAATGCAGAATATTATATTCGTGAATATATTCTGGCTCATGAACGAAACAGCTACGAATCTGACCCACTTAAAAGAACTCGTGAAGCCATTTTAAATTTTAACCAATATTGGAAAGAAGCGAATATTTTAACAAAATTACATGATTTAGATCGAAAGCATTTTAATCGCCCTGTTTTTAAACAGAAAAACAATGATACGCTTGTATCTATTGATAGTCTCAGTGATGGAGAAAGACAACTTTATGGACTCATAGTTGCTTTGATGATTTTGAATCCTTCTGATTCTATCATCTTAATTGATGAGCCAGAACTTGCGCTACATCCAGCTTGGCAACAAATAATCATGTCTATTTACGCAAAAATTGGTCAAAATAATCAGTTTATTGTAGCCACCCACTCTCCCCAAATTATTGCGCGAACGCCTATTAAAAATTTGGTTTTTCTGAGAAAAAATAAAGTCTCTCATAAAATAGAAGCGATGTATCCCAAACAGCGTCCAAGCGGCATAGATATTAATTCTATTCTGTCTGAATTCATGGGTGTTGATTTTATACCACAAGAGCAAGTTGAATTGCACCAAAAGTATAGGAATTTTGTTGAAAAACATCAAGAAAATTTACCCGAAGCCCAAACAATAAAGCAACAGATATTAGAAAGAGAAAGCAATACTTCGGAATTTATGCAAGAAATGCAATTTATGATTCAGCTTAGGGGAGAATAAACATGCGTTTTATCAAAAAGGAGGAACCAAAAAACAGTTGCCTAAATAGAGTGAGAGAGAATAATTTGGAAGATATAGCAAATGACTTAAAAGCTGTAATGGCAAGTGACTTTGAAGATAAACCAGAAAAAAGTCGTGAATTGGGTGAAAATTACTGGAAAAAATTGCGAAGTGGTTGCAAAAAATCAGTACGACAGCAAATGTTGAAAGAACAACAATATTTATGTGCTTATTGTGAGAGAAAAATAGCAAACGAAACGGATGCACATATAGAACATATAAAACCAAAGTCTCGTTATTTTGAAAAATGTTTTGATTATAATAACTTAATTGTATCCTGCAATGGAAATCAGTGTTCTGATGTCAGCCAAGAAGATTATGAAGAGAATATTCATTCTTGTGGACATCCAAAGGATCATTTTTTTGATGAAGAAAAATTTCTTAATCCAGTCGAATTAACTGATATTTCAGATTATTTTTCTTATGATATAGATGAAGGTCGTATCGAACCCTCTGAAACTGACTCAACGAAAGCAGATTACATGATTAATTTATTAAATTTAGATAACCCGTATTTAAATAATGGGCGTATAAAATCTAAAAAGGCATTATTGAAAATAGTACGGGAAAATTCTAAAGACAAACAAGGGGCAATAAAAATTTTTAAAAAATTGCTCAATTTCAATCCTCCTCCAGCTTTTATTAGTTATCTTCGTTACTATTTTCGTCATTCATTTAATGAAAACGACTCAAATGATAGATAACGATAAGACTCCTAACGTTGGGACAGGCTTAATGGCATTGACCTTGCACTACTAACATAGGTAAAGCAAATGACAACAGACTGGAACGAATTTGGATTTAACACCCGCGCAGTACGAGCCGGACAAGTGCGGAGTGACGAGGGCGAACATAGCGAAGCCATTTTTCCCACATCCAGCTATATTTTTCAAAGTGCCGCCCAAGCCGCCGCACGATTTGCTCAAAAAGAACCGGGCAATATTTATTCGCGCTTTACCAATCCCACAGTGCGAACCTTTGAAGAACGCCTTGCCACCCTAGAAGGCGGAGAACGTTGTATGGCAACCGCCTCCGGCATGGCCGCTATTTTTAGTACCTGCTTAGGCATACTCAAAGCCGGCGACCATATTGTCGCCTCACAAAGCCTTTTTGGCTCAACATTAACCCTGTTCAATACCATATTGTCAAAATTTAACATAAAAACCACCTTTGTCAACCTAAATAAACTGGACAATTGGCGAGCCGCTATCCAACCAAATACTAAACTCTTATTTTTAGAAACACCCTCAAATCCCCTGATGGCACTGGCAGATATATCAGCACTGCACGAAATCGCTCATGCCCACAACTGTCTGCTAGTCGTTGACAACTGCTTTTGCACCCCCGCACTACAAAAACCATTAACTTTAGGCGCAGATATTGTCATTCACTCAGCCACCAAATATTTAGATGGACAAGGGCGCTGCATGGGCGGCGCCATCATAGGCGCGGAAAGCCTTGTTGGAAAAGACATTTTTGCCATACTCCGCTCAGGTGGACCCACGATGAGTCCATTTAATGCCTGGGTATTTCTCAAAGGCTTAGAAACGCTCGACTTGCGTATGCAAAAACATTGCGACAATGCAGAGGCATTAGCACAATGGCTGGAAAAACAAGACACTGTCAAACGCATCCACTATCCAGGCTTAGCCACCCACCCCCAACACGAATTAGCCAAAAGACAACAAAAGCGCTTTGGCGGGCTCGTCTCCTTTGAAGTCAAAGGCGGACAAGAAGCCGCGTGGCGCGTGATTGACTCGACGCGAATCATGTCAATCACCGCCAATCTAGGCGATACCAAGACCACCATTACGCACCCAGCAACAACGACTCACGGGCGCATCACGCCAGAACAACGCCAAGCGGCTGGCATTAGTGATGGCCTTATTCGCATCTCAGTGGGCTTAGAAGACATTGAAGACTTACAAGGCGATTTATTGCGGGGATTGTCGTAAACAGACGTGATGTTTTGTAGGGGCAATCCCTTGTGGTTGCCCTTAACGGCGATGGCCTTGACCGTTTATCAGATGAAAATGACCATTCGTCTGAATTTATAGTTAACTGAGAGAATTGGAGCATAAGATGGCTTGCCGAAATCAAGTCATAAATCATCACTATGTTAAAAAAACATCACCCACTATATATAATTACATTGTTAAAAATGGCGTTACTATCGTCTTTAGCACAAGCGGCGACAGACTGCTCGCTAGTCACCCCCTCAAGCGAGTGCCAAACCCTTATCACTCTCTATAACAGCACTGATGGTAAAAATTGGACGAATAACACGGACTGGAATGTGACAAATACTCCCTGTAGTTGGGAAGGAATAACATGTAACGAGGATAGACATGTAACAAAAATCGAATTGCAAGGCAACCAACTCAGCGGATATCTCCCTGCGGAAATAGGTACCTTGAGCCATTTACAATGGCTCTATCTATACAATAACCAACTCAGTGGCACTATTCCCGCTGCACTGGGAAACTTGAACAATTTGGAGACTCTTGCCCTATCTGGCAACCAACTCAGCGGTGCTATTCCCGCTACACTGGGAAACTTGAGCCGTTTGGAGACTCTTAGTCTATCTAACAACCAACTCAGCAATTCTATCCCCGCAGAACTGGGTAACTTGACAGAATTGCAAACACTCTCTCTGTCTGATAACCAACTCAGCGGCACTATCCCAAATGAACTCAGTAACTTAAACAAATTATGGTTTCTCGCACTGGAGAACAACCAACTCAGCGGCACTATCCCACCAGCACTGGCTAACAGTTTGGAAGAACTCAAACTCTATAACAACCACCTCAGCGGCACTATCCCCGCAGAACTGGGCAACCGTTTAAAAACACTCGAACTCTCTAATAACCAACTCAGCGGCACTATCCCCGCAACACTGGGCAATTTGACTCATTTAAAAACACTCAAACTGTCTAATAACCAACTCAGCGGCACTATCCCCGCTGCACTGGGCAATTTGAACAGTTTGAAATATTTATTTTTGCACGACAACCAATTGACAGGAGCAATCCCACCCGAACTGGGCAACTTGAGCCAATTAAAACGGCTCTACTTGTACAATAACCAACTCAGTGGCACTATTCCGCAAGAACTGGGCAACTTGACTAACTTACAACGTCTCTATCTCTATAATAACCAACTCAACGCCCCTATCCCCAGAGAACTAGAAAACTTGAGCCAATTGGGACATCTCAGGCTAGAAAACAACCAACTGTGTCAAAACATCTCAGATTGGTTAATGAACCTGACAAAGCTTTGGTCGCTCAATTTAGAACACAACCACTTAACGGCTTCTGAACCGACACTTATCGCTTGGCTTGCTCACATCAATCCGAATTGGGCGACGACTCAAACCGCTTGTTCTCAAAAGGATGACATTATCATTGACTTTGGCGAAACTTATGGGATATGGATAAGGAAAAATAATAACAATTGGCTTCAAATACATACACTATCGTCCGACAGCATAGAGACTGCTGATCTCGATAGCAATGGTCAAGATGAGCTTATCATTGACTTTGGCGAACCTTATGGTATAAGGGTTCTGATGAACAATAGCACTTGGGTTCACTTACATAGTCAATCGCCCGACAGTATAAAAACGGGTGATCTCGATGGAAATGGTCAAGATGAAGCTATTATTGACTTTGGCGACGCTGATGGGGTTTGGATATGGATGAATAACACCAATTGGGTTCAATTAGATAGCCGATCACCTGAAAACCTGATCACAGGGGAACTAGATGGTAATGTTCAAGATGATATTATTATCGATTTTGGAGCAGACGGACTTTGGCTGCGAATGAATAACAGCGAATGGGTATCATTGCACACATTATCAACTGAAAGCATGAACACGGGAGATATAGACGGAAACGGACAAGACGACATCATTATTGACTTTGGCACCCAATACGGACTTTGGCTACAGATGAACAACAACCAATGGGAATCATTGCACCCTTTATCATCTGAGAGCCTGATCACGGGAGACATAGACGGAAACGGACAAGACGATATTGTTATTGACTTTGGCACCCAATACGGACTTTGGCTACAGATGAACAACAACCAATGGGAATCATTGCACCCTTTATCATCTGAGAGCCTGATCACGGGAGACATAGACGGAAACGGACAAGACGATATTGTTATTGACTTTGGCACCCAATACGGACTTTGGTTGCGAATGAATAACAGCGAATGGGTATCATTGCACAGTTTATCCCCAAAACATATGGTGATGGGGAACATAGATGATCTTGATACTCTAACGGACAATAGCGATTTATTGCCAGACAAGATAGAAACCAACTTACCGCTATCTGATTTGTAAATATCCTATTTTCCTAAATTCAGGAGTCCAAGATTTATCTTGGAGCAAGCGTAGGGTGCGTCCCACGCACCAATTTCCTACCTAACCTAATAACCGGTGCGTAGGACGCACCCTACACTCGCTAATAACCGGTGCGTAGGACGCACCCTACACTCGCTATCTGATTTGTCAATTTAAAAATCCTATTTTTTGGAAAAATAGGATTTCCGCAGCTCACTAGGGAACTTTTGGCCCATTAATGATAATTTTGAACGTTTTACCAGAAGCCGCTTTGTCAAACTTATAGCAACCGGCAGCATCAGTCTTAGTCTTTTGTTTCTTTTCACCTTTCTGCTTGAGGAGCACTGTGGCTTTCTTAACGGGTGAACCGTCTAAGTAGAGGCACCCGTCAATGAAATCCCCTCCGTCATCATCAATAATCGTCACTACTGCGGTATCCGGTGAACCAAGAACGGCTTCCCCTGTGGTCTCTCCCAAGCTCGTGATAAAGCTTTCATTGTTTTCAATCTCGCTATCATCAGTGATCTTGATAGTAATGGTTTTCTCAACAACTTCCCCGTCATCCCAAGAAAGAGTGCCAGTCTTGGCTTGATAGTCGCTGCCGGCTGTAGCATCATCATCACTGGTGGCATACTTCACCGACACTGCACCGTCGCTGCTGCCCTTGCGGGTAACAGTGAGGGTGATAGTCTGGTCATCTTCTCCAACCGAGTAATTGGCTTGCGAAAATTGCAACTGGGAAACCGATTGGGTTTCGTAGGCACCCATATCGTAACCTTGTCCATTGGGTCTGGGATTGCCGTCAAGATCGCTATCGGGCGCACTTTCAGCCGTTCCAGTGTCAATGGCTGGCGAGCCTGCCTTTAAATGGAAATCCGGCTTACCTGGGGGTTGACCCTTTTCAAATAAGGGATCGGCCTCTATATTGCCTTCTCCATCATGTCCGCCTTCTATGTCTGAATAGGTGACGGTTCCACCAGCATTTATTTGGTAACTGGAGTTGCCCCAGACTATTGAGTTGGTGATGTTCGGACTGGAATAGTACGCATTGTAAATCCCACCGCTATTTCTTGCGAAAGTACAATTCATTATAGTAGGGCTGGACGAGTAATTGTAAATTCCGCCCCCTTTGCTTGCACTATTATCATAAAACAAACTATTTGTTATGCTCAAGGAACTCCTATTATTGAAAATCCCGCCTCCGCTTTTAGTAGCGATATTGTCAAAAAAGCTGCTATTCTCAATAGTCAGATGAGCTTTAGAGTTGTAAATGCCCCCGCCACCATCTGTTACGCTGTTGGAGTCAAAAACGCAATTAGCGATGAAAACCGTAAAAACATCATTGACATAAATACCACCGCCGTTCCCCGCGTTTCCATTGGTGATTGTGAAGCCGTCTATTCCGACACTCGCTTGAATGTTGAAACCTCGGACAGTATCGTTACCATCTACAGTGGTAACATTCGCTTTCCAATCCCTCTGCTCCAATTGAGTTTCGGAACCATCAAAGCCACCGTAGATGTAGATGCCTTTATCTGTCGTACCGTGCAGAGGCATCCACCCCCTCTTGAATCGTCTTGAGGGCAGTCGCCCAACTGGTGCCATCCCCAGAACTTTCGACATCTCCGTCAACGTAATATGTAGCGGCTAGTGACAAACTGGGAAATAATAGAAATAACCCGATAATCCACCGGGCTTGTAAGTTTCGTATTTTCATAAATACTCCTCATTGGTGATCGTCCAAAATAAATTTTGGACTCCTAAGCGGGTACTATTTTAACTCATTGTAAATCGGGGGGCAATTGTTTTTTTTTGCAAATTCAATGAGTTATATAAACATAATACGGTATTCTTGTACATTGCTTGCGGATTACCTTGGCTCGCGCCCATGATAAAGTCGCACCTTGACATAGCTGCGTAATATAGACGATAATTCACGCCACTCGATTTTGGGGAGAGCCATAAAAGGCTGTCATTTGATGACTACCTTTATAGTTATCAGTTAATCGTTATCAGATAGCATAATATGTGGTTTTCTCGTTCCCTTAGCGAAGCGCTCATCGAGCCGACATAAGTTTTTTAAGGAGTCCAAGATATTCAAATAAAAATAAGGTTTATTAAACATGAAAATACACACACTAAAAATTCAGAATTTTCGTGCGATTGAAAATAGCGCATTTGATTTTACAGATAGTCTATCTAAACCTAAAAAAATAAACTTGATTGTTGGCCCTAATGGAAGTGGCAAAACTTCTATTTTGGATGCGATTCTTATGGTTGTTCGTCTGCTTGAGAATCCCTATCATCCGCTCGAAGCTCCGCATTAGAATTTTCGGTGCCCCAAATTGTTCGCGCTAACGCTAGGCAAGCCATCTGTGAGATTGAATATTCCAGAGAAAAAGACGAAGCGTATGCGATTAATGACGTTTTCTCCGCCTTAGAAAAGGAACCACCTTTCCAAAGCGAGGAAGCCCCAATTTCCATGCCAGCCCTCGTCGTTTGGAAGTATCCAAAAAAAGGAGAATTTTACGGAAAAAGAAACTTTATGGTTGAGTCTGCGAATAGTTTGACAGAAATTCTCGGAGCGAGAGGACAAATCGCTCAAGCCGTTAGTATGAAATTGATACCATCAAGTCTATTTCAACGTGTCGGTGGCGTATGTTATCTCGATCAACTTGCGGAGCAAAAACTTTTGCCTCGTAAGCTCAATTCGGGCACTCCAAAATCTTTCATCAGAACCCTTAGAAAAATTACCTTTTGATGACGTCTTGTCTTGGTTAAGTGTTTATTATAGAAAACATTTTAATTGGAATACTGAAAAGTATGGAGAATCGAACTGGCATCAAATCCAAAGATTATTTAATCAAGTTTGTCATCCTGTTAAATTAATCCGGCTTGAATCTGGTCCAGACATTGATACTTTAATTGTTGAAAAGAACAATACCGAATATGATCTCCTTCAAATGAGTTCCGGTGAACATCAAGTATTAAGAATATTAGTCGGCATGGTAGCCGAAGTAGCCATAAACTCTATCGTACTGATTGACGAAGTGGAACTGCATTTACATCCAGTTTGGCAAGAGAGATTAATTGAAGCCTTGAGGGAGGAACCATCAAATAATCAATATATCTTTACCACGCACTCCCCTTTTGTCAAACAATTGTTTTTTGAAAACGAAATAATAGAGTTAGGAGAGTTAGGAGAACAGATATAAATGCAAGTCTCAAAACAAGCGCTTTACATTTTGGTTGAAGGGGAGGATAACAGCCCTGAATTGGCATTTTTTAAACGCTCAATACGAAAAATAATCACCGATAAGGGATTGTCCATT
>JSZA02000186.1 GCA_000785145.2 Candidatus Thiomargarita nelsonii | reverse complement strand
TCTGTCAGTGCCGCCGAACATTTGCGTTATAAAACCGTGAACGTCAATTATATTTTAGGCACGATGGCGGCGGCTAGAAATAATTTGAATATCGTGATTTTGGATGCATGCCGTAATAATCCTTTCGCTCGTTCATTGTTTAAAAAACGAGACATCAAAAATCCCAAAAATGGTTTAGCCTCGATGGAAGTCCCCAGTGGCACCTTGATTGCTTATGCCACTCGTCCCAACAAGACCGCTTTAGATGGTACCGGGGGACGTAATAGTCCTTATGTGAAATATCTCAAACAAGAATTGCCTAAGCCGGGTTTATCCATTCTTGAGATGTTGACCAATGTGCGGGTGGCGGTGAAGAAGGCAACCAAAAATCGTCAAGCGCCCTGATTTTATTCGGAGTTAGATAGAAAATTTTGTTTTGTGGCACCCTGTGGACAAACTTCTCTCTCTCAAGCTGTGGCGCCCCCTGTCGCCCCACCCCCTCCCACCACCAGTGCTGGCAAAGTTTTCCGCTCACGTTTACAAAATGGCGACTTGGGACCAAAAATGGTGTGGATTGCTGCGGGTGATTTTAAAATGGGTGATATTCAAGGTGGCGGTGATTCTGATGAAAAACCGGTGCATAAGGTGTCAATCAAACGGTTTGCGATGGGGCAATATGAGGTGACGTTTGCTGAATATGACAAATTTGCTGAAGCGACGGGTAGAGAAAAGCCCTCAGATTCAGGCAGGGGGCGTGGCAATCGTCCAGTGATTAATGTGTCTTGGCATGACGCGACAGCTTATGCCAAATGGATCGTTACGCAAACCGGCAAACAATACAGTCTGCCCAGCGAAGCGCAATGGGAGTATGCCGCTAGAGCGGGTACAACAACGGCGCGATATTGGGGCAATGATGCTGATGATGCTTGTCGTTATGCAAATGTCCATGACAAAACATCAAAAAAAGAAAATGGATATAGTTGGACACATCATAAATGCACGGACGGTTAGGCAAAAACTTTTACCTCGAAAGCTGATTCTTGGCATAGTACTTATAAAGCAATGCCATTAAGTTAAGACTATGTAGATATTGTAGGGTGGGTAGAGCGAAAGCGAAACCCACCATTGTTAGAAATATGTAGATATTGTAGGGTGGGTAGAGCGAAAGCGAAACCCACCATTGTTAGAAATATGTAGATATTGTAGGGTGGGTAGAGCGAAAGCGAAACCCACCATTGTTAGAAATATGTAGATATTGTAGGGTGGGTAGAGCGAAAGCGAAACCCACCATTGTTAGAAATATGTAGATATTGTAGGGTGGGTAGAGCGAAAGCGAAACCCACCATTGTTAGAAATTTCAAAGGTTTGGTGGGTTTCGCTCTGCTCTACCCACCCTACAAAAAACCTTAACTTAATGGCATTGAGTTTAGCGTAGTGCTCTTAGTTTCGGGAAATCCGCGTAGCGGAATTCCCGAAACAACGAAAATGAAGTATGACTGCAAAAAAATCCTATTTCTTGAAGAAATAGGATTTTTAAACTATAGATGTTCAGATAAATCAGGGCAACCACAAGGGATTGCCCCTACAATATTCGCCTGTAGGGGCAATCCTTTATGGTTGCCCTTTGTGAAATTATTTATCTGAAAAACTATAGCCACCCTACATGTCAATGCCATTAAGTTAAGCATAAATGCGTTTTTTTTGTAGGGTGGGTAGAGCGGATCGAAACCCACCAACTCGTTGAAACGAAGATCCGGGCGTAAATTTTTAACAATGGTGGGTTTCGCTCTCGCTCTACCCACCCTACAAAAAAACCTTAACTTAATGGCATTGACTCACCAGTGCATTAAAATGCTTTGGGGGCACAAAGGCCTTTTTGAATATGGTACCAATCTCTAGGGAACATACTTCCATTCAATTTTCATTTTTGATTGACTGCAAAAGAAATCCTATTTTTTAAAAAAATAGGATTTCTCTAGCGTAGGGTTTCGATTGGGATGGCTGTGATCTCATCCCTCACCTTTTTCATCTAACTGTTCTAACAATTTCGCCAAGGAGGTCCCTTTTTCCATGGCACTTTTAAAGTTCTCAGCGTTTTGCTGAACGAGCAATGCTTTTTGCTCTCCCAATTCTTCGGCGAGATCGGTAAATTCTAAGCGTCCACGCAAAAACCATTTGAGTGAGGTTATTTCTTCACCCTGTTGGAGCCCTCGTCGGAGCCCTCGTTGAAGACTTTCCACACGGACAAGCTCTTCATTTCCCCGATACATTTTAGTCACTTCGATCATTTGTTGAATAATATCAATGTTATCAGATTTGTCCACATCATAGTATCCTTTTTGCTTGAAATTCGCAAGTACCGTTTTCATGAGCTGTCTTTGGTTTTCGGTCAGTGAACCGTATATCATTTGTCGTATTTCTGACTCATGTTGTTGTATTTTGTCAGGCATTACTTTGTGCATATTGCCAACAAAGCAAAAAAGAAAGGGCAGATTGCTTTGGTTTCCAAAAACAGGTAGGCAATTTGATTTAAGGCGATTATTTCTTTGTCGGTTGGTTTTATGTCTTGCGAATAGTGTTTTTGTGCTGTATCGCTTTGAGTCAAGGAGACGAAATAATCTTTAAATTCTGCTGTTAATCTTTTGGCAACATAGTCAGGTTTGGGAATTAGAGTTTTTTGTCAATTGGGTTCGGTATTTACAGCCTATCAGTTTCAACAAAGGTTTTAGCTCATGCCAGGGCTGGACGATCATCGACAAGTCCATTTTGGACGAGGCGCCCAAGATAAATCTTGGACTCCGCAGCGTAGGAGTCCAAAATTTATTTTGGACGAGACTTCCTTGATAAATCTTGGACTCCTTAAAAAAACTTGTGTCGGCTCGATGAGCGTATTCAGGATGAAAAAGGCTATTTTAGTTTTATACCCGATAAGTCACTTCTCCACCCGCATTTTTAACCCGTTGATTCAGTGCTGCACTGTCACGCTGAAGTCCAAAAGCTTTAAGAAAAAGGTCTATATTATTCGCAAATTTATCGGCTCCCCGTTTTTTCGCATCCAAGGCGCCGTAAACCGCATGAAGTAAATTAGGCAAATCTTGCCGGACAAGATTATGGACTTGTACTGTATTTTGTCCTTCTTCATAAAACATATAGCCCGCCAATTGGGCATATCGTAGTTGATAAGAGGAATACAGTTTTGCTTGCTCTTTAGAGCTTAAACGTGTCCACAGTGTCGGCGCTAAGCTGGGGTGAAATTTGATATAGGGCACTTTGAAAGCCGGCAAAATTTCGATTTGAATCAAGCCAGTGGTTTCTAAGGCGGCGCGGAGTACTTGCCATTGTTTTTTCTTAAACTGGGTCAGTGTCAGCAAATCAGGCTCAAAGACGCCGCCCTGAAATACGCCAAAAATCGGTAAGGAACGCAATGTCTCCGTCTTCAAAAACCATTTTTTTTTCGTTTTAGCTCTCAAGAGTATTGACAACCAATATAAAAAACCCGTTTTTTCAATTTCCAAGGTGATCCCTTCCAAAGCGCCCCTCAAAACAGCCCATAAGGGATTTTCCATTTTTTCTGCAAGCCACACTTCTAATGCTTTGCCCAATTCCGCAGGGCGGTAGAATTTCAAGGAGAACACCAAGACACGGATCGATAATGGATGAAAATCCACTTGTTTAAATAAATTCAATAATTCATCTTGTTCAAGTCGCGGCACTAAATGTTGGGCATAGTTCAAAGCATCTTTTTTAGCCAAACCCGATAATTGTATCAAGTATTGATAGTCGGGATGCTCAAAATCAGCCGCTGCCGTCATCAATAGCCGACACGCGCCCATTTCACTCCAATCTTTTGCCATATCCAACAATTCTTGTCGTGGTGCTGGCGGAATGGTCTCCACATTATCCAAAATGAGCAAAATGGGGATGTCACGCAAGGCTTCAGTCGCAGCGGCGGCATTTTCTAAGTCTTTATCTAACAATTCTGCTAAGGTTTTTAGTGCTAAGCCTACCGCATCCATTCCAAAAAAAGTACTATAATCAACAAAACAGACTTTCTTAAACCTCCCCTTGCTGGATAAACGTTGCCCGGCTTCAATGGCTAAGTAGGTTTTACCTTGTCCCCCAATGCCACAGATAGTGATGCGGCGCGTTGAGTTTTGTGCGAACGCTTTCTCAATTTGTTCTAATTCTTGACGGCGACCAAAAAAGCGGGGCGATGTGTCATGCTGTGGTTTCATTAAATTTTCCTTTGTAAATAAAATAGGAGTCCAAGATTTATCTTGGACGTCCCAAAATTTTTTTTGACAATCAAAAATATTTAGTCTATTAATTTAATAGGTATAAATAATAACATAAATATTGATGGATAACTGATGAAAAGCTATACAGTCTTACTGGTCCAACAATCATGCCGTTTTGCGACGACAGTGCATCACGGGGCAGTTGATATGATTGAAAAACCGCTTAACGAAACTTAGTTTCTCAAAACGCTACGCAATTTTTTTAATTTGAAAAAAAACAAATGCAAGTTACTAATTATAATGTGTTTTTACAAAAAAAATAGAAAAAATAGAACGATTTCATCAATTTATGGGTAATTCAAAATCCATGCAGGCGATTTACAAGATGATTAAACAAATCGCTAATAGCAATGCTTCAGTGTTCATTACCGGGGAAACAGGAACAGGCAAAGGTCTCTGCGCGAAGGCTATTCATAAGGAAAGCCAACGCCATAATAAAGCGTTTTTCGCACTCAATTGTGCCGCTTTCTCTCCAACTTTGATAGAAAGTGAGCTATTTGGGCATGTCAAAGGTGCTTTTAGTGGGGCTATTCAAAACAGAAAGGGGGCAGCGGAAACCGCCAATGGGGGCACATTGTTTTTGGATGAAATCGGGGAGATGGATTTGAATTTACAAGCTAAGCTATTGCGTTTTGTGGAAGATGGCACTTTTTATAAACTTGGTAGTAGTCAGGAACAAAAAGTCGAGGTCCGTTTTGTTTATGCCACAAATCGTAATCTTCTAGCCGAAATCGAAGCAGGGCGTTTCCGAAACGATCTTTATTACCGTTTGAATAGCACTACGATTCTGATGCCTCCACTACGTGAGCGTGGAGAAGATGTGTTATTGCTTGCCCGTTTCTTTCTCGAAAAATACGCCACGGATGAGAAGAAATTTTATAATGGATTTACATCAGCGGCTGAAAATATGCTCTTGAATGAGGAATGGCGGGGTAATGTTCGGGAATTGAATCATGTTATTCATAAGGTGGTTTTGTTGAATGATGGTGGACAGATCAGTGAGTCCATGTTAGAGGCAGCACTCGACAAAGAGCGAGAACCCCCTTCAAGCATCGAGACTCCCTGCACAAAGATTCGCCCATTATGGGTGGTCAAAAAACAAGCGATTTTAGAGGCACTCGAAATTTGTAAGGGTGATGTTAGTCATGCAGCAAAATGTTTGGAAATTGGGCAAGCCACAATTTATAAGAAGTTAAAGGAGTGGAAAATAGATCGTGCAATCGTTCCAAACTAAAGTTTGGACTCCGTCAAAACACAACTTTGATGGCTCGCAGGTTTTTTTTATACATCTCTGTCTTAATCTTATCGGGTTTTATTCGTTGTTGTGCATTAGCTGTACTCACCACCATGATAAGTACCGAACCATGAATTTTAATGTATTTTGGAGTCCAAAGGTTTAGCTTTGGACAAGCCCCAAAGCTAAAGCTTTGGACTCCAAAATATACGATAATTCATGGTTCAGTACTTAGTACAACGAATGGTGAACAACATATTAAAGACAAATCCATTCGTTTAAATGATTTTACTTATGAACAAGTCAAAGAATTATATATCCAGCTTTGCAACGGATTTTTGAGTTGACGGTTGGACAACCTTGGTTAGTCAATGCTTTAGGCGAACAAGCGGCGGGGTTTGGAGAGTAGCTGGTTGGTGATTTTTAGTCGTAAGGCGATTGATGATTGGGATGAGGTGGGGAAACGCGAGTGGGTGCATGAAGCAGGGAAGAGGATTGAGGTGATTTGGTTGTGAGTCAAAATCAAATCACCTTAAAATCATGCGAGCCTTTATTCGTTGTGCTCTCCAACAAAGCCATGTTTTGAGTTATCCCTGCTAATCTATTGAATGATTGGCGTCAAAGCCCAAATATCTATTGGTTTTGACAATGCAATCCGTGTCGTTTTGTTTTTTTAAGAAATTCTATTTTTTAAAAAAATAGGATTTCTCGAATGAGCCAAAAAGTCAAAACATTTAACGACAGGGATTAAATATTAGCAGGGATAAGTCAAAACCCAACCTTGATGCAGGTTTTTTAATACTCAAGGCTAAATAGCTTGTATTATGCGCGTCGAGACACTATGGTAGCGTGGTTAATTTTATTTATAATAATATATTATTGTCGTCCAACTAGGAATACAACATGCAAGTCATCCCTCTCAAATACGGAACAATATTCAAACAAGCATTCGGACAACCAGATGTTTTTTGTCAATTTGCCAAAGACATTCTGGGCATAGAATTCAACATTGATAAAGTCTATACCGAATATGAATATCCTTCAGAGACAAAAGTTTTCGCATAAGTACCGCGAAAACTTTTGTCTCTGAACCCATCGGATTTGTTCGTAGCAAATATGACTTATTTGCTGAAGATACTGAAAAACGTATTATTGTAGAAATCCAGCAAGTCAAAGAAGAGGATTTTTTTGACCGTTTTTTATACTACCATTTGATTAGCATGGTAGAACAAGTCGGTGGTTATCAAGCTTATGGTTTTGATCGCACGGTATATACAATCGTCGTCCTTACCAGCACGCCCCGCGATGGCAGTATAAAATTCAGTTGTGCTGTCAGTGACATGAATCCGATAGACGAATTTGGGGATATCATTGAAGTTTATCCCCACCGCTTGGTATTTCTTTGTCCCCGTCAAGTCAATGACAAAACCCCGCCATTGGTCAAAAAATGGTTGAATTTTATTAAAGATTCACTGGATGGTGAAATGGATGAAGTGGATTATCCTGAGACTTTGTGGCGAAAAATAATGGCTGCGATTCAGAAACAGACTATAAATCCTGCCTTGTTGTCAGAAATTAAAGATGACGCGGCGTGGGAAGAAGCGAAAATACGTTTTGTCGAGGAAGGCGAAAGGAAAGGCAGACAAAAAGCCTTGGAAGAGGCAGCCCGTAATTTTTTAGCCATTGGTAGTTTGTCAGTAGAACAAATAGCTGGTGCGACTGGGCTTTCTTTGGAAAGGGTTAAGGCTCTTTCTGATAAGCCTTAGTACAAAAACCGCCTCAATCAACGCTTTAGACTCGTCTGAATTAAATCTAGTACTTTGTCAAGCTTATATTAATGGGTTATTGGAGTACAAAGCTTTAGCTTTGTGCGTTGCTTGACAAAGCTAAAGCTTTGTACTCCAACCCAAAATTTAAAGTTTGACAAAGTACTAGGACGCCTAAAGTTATATGTCTTAATAGAACCACCATTAGCTGTACTTACCACCCTAATAGTACACCTCTGTGATGAACACCTCTGTAAAGGCTCGCATATCATCTTTAAAGAAATCCTATTTTTTTAAAAAATAGGATTTCTCGAATCCGTCAAAATCTCGACGCTTGTCGGGTTTTACCGAGGTGTTGAACATTAGCTGTACTCACCACCCCATTAGCTGTACTCAGCACCATGATAGTACACCTCTGTGGTGAACAACAAATAAAGGCTCGTGTTTTGACTTATCCCGCAAAAAATCCCTGTCGTTAGCTTAGTGTTTTGACATATCTCTACTAATAAAAAAAATTCATCTTGTTTTTAAATCCGTTTATTCCGCCAATCCGTTGTACTAATTTACCACCATGATAGTACACCTCTGTGCTGAACACCTCTGTAAAGGCTCGTGTTTTGACTTATCCCTGCCGCTTATCAAGTAAAAATAACCGTTTATCAATTGTTCAAAACGCCAGAGTAATTCTTTTATATATAGTTACCACATTAAATCAAATTACAAAGGCGCTTGTTATGAACAATAAATATTATTTCAAAAAAATCGTTGGTTTTATGTTGCTCAGTAGTACATTCTTTGGTCCATTGGCACAAGCCAAACAAGAGGGTGCTAGTCACAATATGGGTTTTTTCGGAACGGTTGGTTTGCGATGTAGTGCGGATTCTCAAGAGGCGGTGGGTTATGCTAAAACTATTGCCAGTGGTGCTAACGCTAAATATAATGCTCAACAATTCAATTAGATGCGAGTGATACTATTGCTTTTGATTGTAACTCGGATAGTGTGGATTTAAGGGTTGTGACAACAAATGTGAGAAATGTGCAAGCTATAACAGGTAATGTGATTATTGTCTCACCTTATGCAAGTGGCAATCATGTGCCGACTGACGCAAATGGTGATATCGCTGTTACTGTGACTTCAAACTTGTTAACGACAGCCAATTTGATTTAAGAATGGATAAGTCAAAACACAACTTTGATGGCTCGCATGTTTTTTAATATTCTCCAACAAAGCCGTGTTTTGACTTATCCCTTTTTAAAAAATTGGCTGTCGTTATGTTGTTGTTTTGACTTATCCTTTATTAAAAAATAAATAATTTGTACTAAATAGCTTGTATTATGCGCGTCGAGACACTATGGTAGCGTGGTTATGGCTCAGCGGAGAAAGTTAAGAAAAGTTATGTATAGAGAAATAATTAAAGCGAAAACGGAAGAATATTTCATAAAAATACCAAAAGAGTATCTTGATAAGGAGATAGAGATACTCATTCTGCCATTTTTTACCAATCGTGAACCCCAAAATAATTATTTATCCCAACTTTTGTCAGGACCAACTTTATCAAATGACGAGATAGTTTCTTGGCAGAATCAAATCACAAAAGGTTATAAAAATTGGACAATAGAAGAATTTTAATAGACACTTCAGTTTTTATAGATTATTTTAGAAAGAAACGGAAAGATTCGACAACATTATATAAGCTTTCTATTAATAACTACGAACTCTATACCTCTTCCATAAGTTATTTTGAATATAAATTGGGTTCTGTGGATGAAACATTTGAACAAATATTATTTTCAAATGTCACGATTTTAAACTTTGGCAAAAAAGAGGCTGAGATTGCCAGCAAAATTTTCAAGGAGCTAAAGTCAAAAAATCAGATAATAGAATTTAGAGATGTTTTTATAGCATCTACGGCAATATCCAATCAGATGGCATTGGCGACATTGAATTTAAAGCATTTTGAAAGAATAGACGATCTTGAAATCTATAAGAGTTGAAATTAAGCGTCATCATTTGGTTTATCCCTGCTAATAAATATTGGCTGTCATTAATGTTTTGACGCTTGTCGGGTTTTACCGAGGTGTTGAACATTAGCTGTACTCACCACCGTGATAGTACACCTCTGTGCTGAACACCTCTGTAAAGGCTCGCATATCATCTTTAAAGAAATCCTATTTTTTTAAAAAATAGGATTTCTCGAATGAGCCAAAATATCGGCTCTACATTTAAACTTATCGGGTTTTACCGAGGTGTTGAACATTAGCTGTACTCACCACCAGATTTATTTGTCCGTCCAAAATAAATTTTGGACTCCTACTGTGTTTTGACTTATCCCTGCTAATATCAAATTGGCTGTCGTTAACGGTTTTGAGTTATCCCTGCCGCTTATCAAGTAAAAATAACCGTTTATCAATTGTTCAAAACGCCAGAGTAATTCTTTTATATATACTTGCCACATCAAATCAAATTACAAAGGCGCTTGTTATAACAGGTAATGTGCCGACTGATGCAAATGGTGACATCGCTATTACTGTGACTTCAAACTTTTTCATAGCTAAAACGCCGTTGACGACTAGCGTTTATTCTGCTGATTTTTTGGTGAGTGTGACGGCTCAGTAGAATAAAAAGTCAAAACCGTTAACTTGATGGCTCGCATGTTTTTTAATACTCAAACCGTGTTTTGACTTATCCTTTCTTAAATGCAATCCCTGTAGTTATGTTGATGTTTTGACTTATCCTTTCTTAAAAAATCAATAATTTTAATTTATACTAAATAGCTTGTATTATGCGCGTCGAGACACTAATAATATTATTATCGTCCAACTAGGAATACAACATGCAAGTCATCCCTCTCAAATACGGAACAATATTCAAACAAGCATTCGGACAACCAGATGTTTTCTGTCAATTTGCCAAAGACATTCTGGGCATAGAATTCAACATTGATAAAGTATATACCGAATATGAATATCCTGAACCCATCGGATTTGTTCGCAGCAAATATGATTTATTTGCTGAAGATACTGAAAAACGTATTATTGTAGAAATCCAGCAAGTCAAAGAAGAGGATTTTTTTGACCGTTTTTTATACTACCATTTGATTAGCATGGTAGAACAAGTCGGCGGTTATCAAGCTTATGGATTTGATCGCACGGTATATACAATCGTCGTCCTTACCAGCACGCCCCGCGATGGCAGTATAAAATTCAGTTGTGCCGTCAGTGACATGAATCCGATAGACGAATTCGGGGACATCATTGAAGTTTATCCACACCGCTTGGTATTTCTTTGTCCCCGTAAAGTCAATGACAAAACCCCACCATTGGTCAAAAAATGGTTGAATTTTATTAAAGATTCACTGGACGGTGAAATGGATGAAATGGATTATCCCGATACTTTGTGGCGAAAAATAATGGCTGCGATTCAGAAACAGACTATAAATCCTGCCTTGTTGTCAGAAATTAAAGATGACGCTGCGTGGGAAGAAGCGAAAATACGTTTTGTCGAGGAAGGGCGAAAAGAGGGGCTAGAAGATGGACGAGAAGAAGGACGAGAAGAGGGGCTAGAAGATGGACGAGAAGAAGGACGAGAGATGTTGTTAAAACAACAACGTGAAACGGTATTACAAGCCCGAGAAATGGGCTTAGATGAGATGGCTATTGCTAAATTGACTGGACTTTCAGCGCAGGCTATAAAGGAAATAATGTAGGGATAAATCACGTTTTTGTAGGGGCAATTTTTCAAAAAAGCCTAAAAAAAGCATAAAGCCCAAATATCTATTGGTTTTGACTTTATCCAATGCAATCCGTGTCGTTTTGTTTTTTTAAGAAATCCTATTTTTTTAAAAAATAGGATTTCTCGAATGAGCCAAAATATCGGCTCTACATTTAAACTTATCGG
>JSZA02000190.1 GCA_000785145.2 Candidatus Thiomargarita nelsonii | reverse complement strand
CCGACGCCCAAGATAAATCTTGGACTCCTAATACCACGATTGCGGGCATTTATCCTTAACGAAGGTGGCATTGATGTATACGGTACATCTACATAGTACTCTGGAAAAAAACCATATGTGTTATTGTGCTTAAGCTCTTCGTGGTTAGCTAGTATGACACTTTGAGGTAATGCTTTAATCTTGTGTGTTGTATCCAAGCCTTGTAGTTTTTTTGCCTTCTTAAGTCGCTTTGCCTTTATCTCTAATCGACGCTGTTTATTGCTTTTCATTTTATCATGCACTGTTTTTCTTCGATAAAAAATATAGATTTCATGGTGTAACCCATTAACTGTAGGTTGGGTTAGCTTATCAAGCGAAGCGCGATAACGTAACCCAACATTTTCGGCAGGATCGTACAACAACTCCCGCTCTACCCATACTACGCTCACTCATTCTACCAGTTGCTGTAATTTGTCTAGGAAATATCTAGCACTAGAGCAATTAGGGTGATTAGCGGCACGTTCTATTGAAAAATTGAACTGTTCGATCATTTTTCGAGCAAAAGCTTTTTTCTTTCTACCCGGACCCAATTTCTTTTAAACGTTCCCAAGGCATATTGGTGGTTTGTTCTGGCCAGTTTTCCCCCGGAAAATCATCATTTTTGAGCCAACGACGCATAGCCGTTGTGTCAGCCAGAAACCAAGCTTCTAAAGCTTTTTTGGCCACAATAATTTGGTTAATATTTTCATTATTAATACGAGCTTTAGTCGCTGTTACGCACGGTTCACATTCTAAATCTGTCAGTACGATGATTTGGTCAGGATTGGCAATATTGCGACAATCCATGAGAGAAGTTTCTATATTTTTAGGACATAAGTTGCTATTACCACGTACATTAATCACCGGATCACAGATTTCAAGATCATGTTGGCTTGCCCAGAGACGAAAGTGTGCCGATTCTATTAAAAGTTGTTCACATTCACCCTCAACGATAATGAGTTTTCCACATTTTGCCTTGCTCATCAATCCATTGCAATTTTTCTTCCAATGAGGGTGTCTGATCCAATTGATGAATTTTCAATTGATAACGATTGCAATCGGCATTTTCGGTAGAAAAATAAATTTCAAACTCAAAAGTACGTGCTTCAGTCCGTCTCCAACAACGAATATTTTCAAAGCCGCCATGTTGTTTTAAGGCTTCATCAGCACCAAAACGAATCACTAAATTCACAAAATCCAGTGCTTTGAAAAAATTACTTTTTCCAGAGCCATTTGAGCCAGCAAACACTGAAAACTTTTTAATATCATTAAGTTCCAAAACATCAATGCTACGATAGTTAGCTATTTTAGCGTGTTGTAATAATTCGTTAAGGCGAGGTAGTGGGTAAGTTGTGCCTATGTAATAAACTATTTGAGCAAGCAGATGCCACGCCCCTTCTTCTATCTCAATGCCACCAACGCCCCAGGGCAACCATAAAGGATTGCCCCTACGAAAAATAACGGTTTGTAGGGGCAACACCCTAGTGGTTGCCCTCTTAACTTAATGGCATTGTTCTTCTATCTGCCCAGTATGCAAATAGATAAACAAATTACCATGAGAAATCGCCCGTTCTTCTGGATTTGGCAAGCGTTCACAAATAGCCAAAGATTGCCGTTGTAACTCTATAGCGCGTGACACATCGCCGCGTTTTTTCCAAACAGTAGCGAGGGCAGAAAGTATTCTAGCCTGAGCTGTTAAATCATTAACATTACTAAACACCTGCAAACAACCTTCCAATACCCGTTGTGCTTCATCCAAGCGTCCCAGTTCTATCAAGGCGGGATAACGATTAAAGCGCGTTCTAGCTAAAACATGTTTACTTTCACCACAAACTTGCTGAACTTGTTCTATTTCAGTCAGCAAATCTAGGCAGTCTTGCCAATGTTCTAATCTCAAGTGAGCAGTTCGAACAATACTCACAATAACTGCCGCCCATCCAAACTCAACCGCTCCAACAAGACATCCACCGCCACATCTTCCAAATAACGCCGCTCCTGCTCCAGTGCAGCATCACTACCACTCACCAAATTCGGCAACTGTTTAAATAAAACCCTTTTCCTCCAAACGAGACAGAGCCTCAGCTAAAGCCTCACGATCATGCGCTAAATCCCCCAAACGCTGCATAATCAATGGATGTCCGTGACTTATTTTTAACACTTTAGACACCAAATGTCTATCATCACTATGCCATAATTGATTTAATACCTGATGACTTTGCAAAAACAACCGTGCCTCATTATCTGGTAATGGTCCTAAAGCCAACCATACCGCCTTCTCAACCAAAATCACCGGTCGATGCCGACTGGTCATAATTACCCGCGAATGCCCTTGCAACCGAGTCACAAACGCCATCAATACCCACAAAATCAGTCCGTGCCTTAAAACCATATTGTTCATCAGACAACAACGGTTGAAACCGCCGATCTGGATAACGTTGTTTCAACTGAGCCGCATTACGCTTAGGAGCCGCCTCTGACTACGCGCAGTTGCCAATGCGGCATCAGCATTATATTGTTCAGCTAATAAATGTTGATAAAACAATAGGGCTAATTGTCGAGCATAAGCATCACCGACGGAATAACGCATTGCCACAACCTGCGAAACGCCAGCCGTCAACAAGGCTAAAGCCGTACTGGTATAACCTTGTTTATTGGCAATAGATTTTGGCAAATCCTTATGCCCCGTGGTATTCGTTATCTCCGCTTCTTGGGCAACACTTAAAAACGCCCCCGAATGAGATGCACTCAAAAATACCACAGACGGCACAAAACCACCGGCTTGTTGGAATAATTTCACCAAGCCAGCACCCGAAAGTTGATTATTTTCCTCGCCTGACAACACCAAACTATCATGATGACCATGCCCGCTCCAATGGACAATATGATAACCCTTCGCCGCCCGAACTTGCTCCGCAATCGTGGCCCGCGTCACGCCATAACAAATACTATCAATCTGCAATAGGAGCATTACTCAAACAGGCAGCATCCGCCTTCAAATCTGGCAATTGATCTGGAAAAACGGGGCGGATGAAGGCACTTACTTCATTTTTTTTCGCATTATCCTCAGTCGCCAATAAGGCTTGTGGATCATTATCCACCGCCCAAACGCAAGCCGCACCCAATTTAACCGCAGCAATGCCTAAGATACCAGAACCGCAACCATAATCAATCAGCGTTTTATCCGAAAAATCGTTTTGTTGATCTAACCACTCTAAACATAAAGCCGTTGTTGTATGTGTACCCGTTCCAAAGGCCAATGCCATTAAGTTAAGCTCATGTAGGGTGGATTAAGCGGTAGCTCCTCCCCCGATATTTATATATAAATCATGTGGATACGCTATCGCTTAATCCACCCTACCATGGTTGGTTTTTTGCGATACTTAATGGCATTGGTCCTACGCACCCTGACGCTCAATGCGGTGCGTAGGACGCACCCTACAAATATCCTTTTATCAGTTGTTTCGGGAATTTCGCTGCGCGGATTTCCCGATACGAAGTTAAGGGCAACCACTTCAGTAGGGGCAATGCCCTAGTGGTTGCCCGCCCCTACGAAAAATCACGGTCCATGTAGGGGCAATCCTTTATGGTTGCCCTTAACTTAATGGCATTGGTTCCAAAGGCGAGCCCAGGATCGAGTAAAATATTAATAGCATCAGGTGCCGGCGGCGTTTGCCAACTGGGGCAAATCCAAACACGTTCCCCAAATCGCATCGGATGAAAATCATCCATCCAAACGCGAGTCCATTCCTGTGAGGCTAACATTTCTATTTGATAAGGTGGCATCGCTTGTAACTGGCTTTGCAACTCACGGGTATCAGTATCGCCCTCAAATAAAGCAACGACTCGTGTGCGTTTCCAAACAGGGGTGGTATTTAAAGCAGGCTCATATATGATCAACTGTGTCTGCATCTGTCTCTAAAATAATTTGTAACCAAGGCATAATTTATTCCAAGATAAATCTTGGACTCCTAGAGGTCAAAAAAAATGGGTCAATTTAAATTATCTACTAAATCGGTTGTGAAAAAGGGCAATATCGTCAATAAAGTTGATGGTGCCAAAAACGTCAAAAAATTCATTATTTATCGTTACAATCCAGAGACGGAAAATAATCCGTGTCTTGATACCTACGAAGTTGATTTAGAGCAGTGCGGACCGATGGTGCTTGATGCACTAATCAAGATTAAAAATGAGATCGATCCCTCCCTGACTTTTCGCCGCTCTTGTCGTGAAGGTATTTGCGGCTCCTGTGCCATGAATATTGATGGCACTAACACGCTCGCTTGTATCAAGCCGATTAATGATATCAAAGGGGATGTCAAAGTTTATCCCTTGCCTCATTTGGAGGTGATTAAAGACTTAGTACCTGATTTAACTTATTTTTATGCCCAACATGCGTCTATCAAACCGTGGCTGGAAACCCATACGCCGCCGCCACCTGATCGTGAAATATTGCAATCGAAACCGGAGCGCGCCTTATTGGATGGTTTGTATGAGTGCATTTTGTGCGCTTGTTGTTCAACCAGTTGTCCGAGTTATTGGTGGAATGGCTCACGTTATTTAGGTCCTGCCATTTTATTGCAAGCCTATCGTTGGATTGTGGATAGTCGAGATGAAATAACGGGAGAAAGATTGGATAATTTAGAGGATCCTTTCCGTTTATATCGTTGTCATACGATTATGAATTGTACTAATACTTGTCCTAAAAGTTTAAATCCCGCTCTGGCGATTGCGGAAATTAAGAAATTGTTGGTGCGGCGGCGTTAATTTTTTAATTTTTTTTTTGCAGGACGCGGAGCGTCCAGGCAGGCATTCCCACGCAGAGCGTGGGAACGAGAACAAGTTCATTCAAAGTTAAGACCATGTAGGGTGGATTAAGCGATAGCGTATCCACCAAAACTTATATTGATTGCTATTTCAACCCTTTAGTCCGCACCCGCTTATAAAAATATTCCATCACTTCAATAAATGATTGCCGATGATAATACCTTTCCTAATGGAGATTTGGCCAATTCTCGTTGTAATTTATCCCGAGACAATCCCCGCAATTCAAATAATAACAATGGATCATCGTCTAATTCGGACGCGACCAAATAATACACGCCAGCAATATGTTTGCAAGGATTTGCATAATCTGGGCAAGAGCAACTCGTCTTAAAATATTTACGGCTCTGTGGTAATAGATGCAAACCAGTAAAACAATCCTCAATATTATCAGGTACTTCATTGAGCAATCATTTTGAAACCACACTCGCTTTTGAAGCCATCTGTTTAATGGCTTTGGACCAATGTTGGGCTGAAATCGGTTTAATTTCAATATTGATCTTATATAAAGGTTCTTTATAAACACCAAAGTAGGGATTAATAGAACCCCTAACCTTAGCCGTCATTTTGCCGTCCTTAACGTGGTAGCACCGTGCAAGTAATAGCTGTTGTAATTCAAACGGTGTTTGAGGTATTTGTCTAAATTTTCACAAATTTCGGTAAATTGGGTAAAAATTGCCGAGGATGATTACAAATTTGCTTGAGCTTCATCAAGGTAGATAACATTAAGCCCTTACGTTGTATGCCTTCCGCTTCTTCTAGTTGGCTTTCAACATCTTTCACAACCGCCTCATACAAAGAGGCTTGCTCTTTAGTGAGATTGCAATACTGTTTGTGTTCGACTTTATCCGGTAAATCTTTGATAATATCCTTGTCAGTTTTGACGCGACGCAGAATAAACGGTTCCACTAATTTTTTTAAAAGAGTGGATTGCACCCGCTCATTGTCTTTTTGAATGGGTATTTCAAAAGACCTTTTGAATTGAGCTTGTTTGCCCAAATAGCCGGGATTCAAAAAGTTAAAAATTGACCAAAGATCTAATAAGCGGTTTTCAACCGGTGTACCAGTTAAAGCGTGGCGGTGCTTGCTGTCCAGCTTTAAAATAGCTTTGGTTTGTGCTGCTTTAGGATTTTTGATATTTTGGGCTTCATCCAGCACCAGACGTTGCCACTTGAAACTGTTGAAAATTTTAGCATCTTTTCTGATCAAGGTAAATGAGGTTATGATAATATCAATCCATTGTCCGCGAAATTGTACTAAGGGCGTTTTGGCATTGACCAATTGTTGCCATTCTGCTTCAGTAACTGTTTTTTGCTTCTTGCAATTGAAAACCTAGATAAAAAGTTGCGTTAGCAGTGAGCAATTTTTGTTGCCAACTGTGCCAAAGCTTATATTCAGCTAGGGCTGAATCACCAACGCTGGATTTAGTCTCTCGGTAAACGCAATCATAGACTAATGAGTTAGCAATCTTTAGAAAATGAATATCATTTAATGTTTTGATGATATTAGATAGCGCATAACAATTAATTTTCCAAGACTGCAAAGTAATGGTTTTGGGTATTTCCACTTCCAAATAGCGGCTCAATTCTGGTGATGGCAGTGGCTGATTTTTTGCGGTGGGTAACAAGAAATATTGGATTGCAATGTCACCGCTGGAGAGTCCCAACAAACTCCCGATAAAACTAAGCAAATCCTTTTGATTCAAATGATTTGGATGAATACCTTTTGAAGTTTTTGTTTTTTTTGAAGGATACGAGGATTCTACCCAAAGGTAAAATTTACCATTTTGAATAAAGTCATCATCTGCTTTAGGAATCCATGTGCCATGGAGAATATTCATTTATATATGTGTCTTAGGTTGATAATAGGTAACCTCTCAAGAACTCCAGGTAAGAGATTCTTTGCAAGAATTAGATTCATTATATTTCAATAGATTATGATATTTTATAAAAGCATCTACCTGGGGTTATTGAGAGGTTACAAATTAAAAAATTAAAATACCTGAAAATTTATGCTTCGGCAGTTAACAGGCTTGTTACTGAGGCTTAACGGCAACGGTTATTTCTCCGGGAAGACGCATAACACTATCTTCTCCATCAAATGTTATACGTCCGTGTTGTTGCAGTGTCATCGCACGGCTTTGCGCCATCCTGAGTTCGGTGATGGCTTGGTCCCATTTCGGTTCTGAAAAGTACTCTTTCTCAACAATCTCTGAGCGGATAACATATTCAAAGGAAACTCGTTTGGCAACTTCTTCAAATCCGACGCGATTCAAAAGCGCATACAATTCATCGCGCATTAGAAAATACCGATTCTCCACGGCATCCACTGCGCCGATGATACTATCCTTAACCTTTGTAATCTCCGCAAATTCATCTCGTTCTTGAACCTCATTGAACAGAAAACCAAGATTGATAAACCGCCCTCCGGGCTTGAGTAATCGAAATAGATTGAGATAGAGATGATATTGTTTATCCGCTGGAATTTCGTGATTTCCGCTTTTGATGACAATGCGATCAAACGCATTTTCGGGAATCTTCTCTCCAGATTGCAGATTGCTCATAGAGAGTATATCCCCATGCACAATGGAAACCAGTTCTGAATCAATGGAAGCGCGAGCAAATTCGATCTGCACTGATGAATACTCAAGCAAGGTCATTGCCGGTGTTTCAATATTCCGAGCCGAACAGTAATTGAGCATACGACAAGTGAAGTTTCCATTTCCCCCCATCGCATCAAGTACGCTCTTTGCATTTTCTAATTCGAGAAGCTCAACCAACGATTCCAAAAAATGTTCGTCAAAACCATTAATTTTATCTTGGTTATATTGGCCGACGATATCATAGATAGCTCTAGTCATGTTAATTGAGAATTTTGACTTGATTGGATAATTTAAACGTAGGGGCAAACACGCAGGTTCGCCCCTACATGATGACATAAATGTTTTTGCAGGGAGGTTTGGTTTATAATGGGTATATTATTTTACTGTTCTCGTCTTATTTCATATTATCTGCGAAATACTGGGCCGCATCCCAATGAAACAAAACCGGTTCCAATTTAAACAAATCCACGCCTTGTGAAACGTTCGTTTCATCCCAGGTGTGACTAAGTGTCGTTTCACCCACTTTCAGATCGTACACGGCACTGATGAAGTTAGCCATGCGATTCTCATCCCAGGATAAATTGGGAGAAGCGGCTAAAAATGTCATCATTTGTGGTGAATTTGGCAGATCAACCTTTTGCCATGGATAATGGTTTGCTGATAAAGTGGTTTTAGGTAAAAAGTAGGGGGCTCGAACAGAGACTAGCTTTATTGGCAAGGTTGTTGGATCGCCTGCCTTGCAACCCGGCACATTAATATCCGTCGGACAATCCGCGTCCGCTAAATAAGAAACGGGGGCTTTACTGGTCACAAACATCGCGTCATATTCACCAGAAATGACTTTAGGTAGCGCGGCAATGGGAGAATCATAAGAAGGTGTGATCGCCTCGTTCTGGATTTGAGCGGTTAGTAACATCGCCGTTGCGGTTACAAAAGTGCCTGACCCCTTTTCACCCAGATTAACTTTTTTGCCAACCAAATCCAGACTGCTCTCAATCCCACTGTGGGTATTAACCACGAGATGGATATCTTCTACGTAAAGAGGCATGAGGTTTTCTCCATACCAGAAATAGGTTTTGAGCAATTCTTTTGAAATAGCGGGTTGGTTTTGGTCAACCGCGACCAAATAGCCACCCACATCGCGTTGTACAAGGTACATCGCACACTCACCCGTGTATGACTTCATCACGTTATCTAAAGTGCCAGCTGTGTGTTTTTCAGTCAAGCTGAGGCCCAAGGTGGATTTAACGACCGGGATCAGATCTTTAACCACTTTCGTGTAAGTCCCCTGTGGGCTGGCACTACAAAAATAAGGTTGCGGTTTAACAACCGGCTCTGCTACTCCGGCAAAGTAATGGACGACTTCAAGACTCCAACCATTCATCCGGGCGGCTTTGATACTGGCAACCGTAGCGGCTTTGTCAAACACGGCCCATTTGGCATGATATTTGTCTGCATAGCTGTCCTTATTGGCATAAAGTTTACCCAAAAAAGTCCCCACTTGAGTCCGATCAACAGATGGCCCTATCGTTAGCAAAGACCACACCGCAATATTGTTTTTGATATCACTCGCAAGCCAAGGATAAGTCGTGGCTGGAATGTCGGAAATCGTGTAATCATGATTGAACATGGAGAGGGTTGCCGGAATTAACGTGACATTGGCATCAGTGGGTAAATTCGCCAAGGTAGAAATAGGGGCACCTGCCACATAAAATGTGGCATCAAGGGTTCCTGCCACCACTTTAGCAACGGCTGTCGCGGGGGCTTCATAAACATATTCAGGTGCTTTTGCTAGTTGATTATAAACATTCAATAGCTTATAAGCTGTGAGATAGGTCCCGGAATTCTTTTCACCCACATTGACTTTTTTGCCGGCGAGATCAGCAACGCTACTAATACCACTGTCTCGATTAACCAGAATATGCACGATTTCTGGATAGAGGGCCGCTACGCTCCCCTTATTCGCACTGAACAGTTTAGATTCAGGGGTTGTTTGAAAATCCACACCGGATTGGATATAAATATCGCTTTGGACAATAGCCATATCACATTGACCTGAAACGATGCCTTTGGCATTTGCTAGACTGCCCGGCGTTGAGACATTTTCAAGTTCGATACCCAATGTTTCTTTGGCAGCCTCTATGACTCCGCCAGCATATTGGTAATAGGTGCCGGTGGTTGGTCCAGTACAAATGTTAGCAGCCTTCAACGGTTCTGCTGTGCTACTGACGGGCAGTCCTAGAATGAGCGTGCCAGCTAATACTGACATAAAAGATAATCTCTTGGTTGTAAAAGGTTTTCGCATTTGATGACTCCTTAACATAGTTAATTAATTTGATAATGTCACATTACCCATATCAAGCTGGAAGCAGACTCTATCACATAATATTTTTGATGTCTACCCTACCTACAGTTCTTGAGATGTTACGATAATAGGAGTCCAAGATTTATCTTGGACGTCCAGTAGTCGTTATGCTATCAATTGCCCCATTTTTTCCCAAAAACGTATAAAGCTTTTGTGGGGCTCTCTGTTTTTTTTTTCAGATGTCCAAGATAAATCTTGGACTCCTACAATAGTTGAGATATTAACATGATGTGCAACTTTTTGGTAGTCCCTACAAAGCGATGCAGGTGTGTTATAATGAATCAAGGACACTTTAACAATAAGGGCGAACTATTCTTCCAGATGGATTTAATGGCTGTTGATAGTTCGATCATGACAGTGGATGCTATGTTAGACACGGGATTCACTGATTGGTTGGCCATGAATATTCAAGATATAGAATGCTTGGGATGGTCATTTATCATGAAACAGAAAAAGCAGACGGCTGGGGGATTTGTTAAATTTAATCTTTATGCCGGTAGGGTTTTTCTTGATGCTCAAGAAATACATTTTAATGGGATTACAATGGCTAAACAATCGACGACTCATTGTTGATAGGAAAATGGACAGGCTAACATTAGAGTAATTCAAGTGTTCACAAGCATTTTCAGCAACTAAGGTTTTTGCAAATATCTGGCGTTTGGAAACAAGGTGCGTAAGTCCTAGCAATCTAAAAATCCTATTTCTTTAAGAAATAGGATTTTTTTAATTTGTCCAAGATAAATCTTGGACTCCAATTATTTCATCTCCTCAATCTGAATAGAAACATTATCATTTATTTTCACTGTAGTCGCTTGCACCTGACGCTGATCGGTTTTCGTGCGCTGTAAGTGGCTTTGAAGCATATCGAATGTCATTATCCCTAAAGACTCTTCTACGTGCATCACGGCACGATTTTTACCTGCCTTTTTTAATCCTGCAAACTGAGCCACTAATCTATTTAATAAATAGGGCTCTGATATTTCCAAAGTGAAAACCAATTGCGGCGCCGGTGTAAGCGCAACATAGCCATCAGTCGCTTGCCCCGTAAAACTGACAAATCTTTGAATTCTCGACAGATTAATAATCTTCCTCGGATCGCTGGCGGCAATATGCAACTGAAAATAGCCAGCATCCGCCCCCGGTATTAAACGAATAGGAATCCCCACAATTTCTCGCGGTACCCAAGGCTCTCCCTGTTTGCGTAATGCACTATAGTTGATGGCAACTTCTGCCTTCAATTCTTTTGCTAACAATAAACAGCGTACACAAGCTGATGATAGACGTGGGCGTAAGGGCGATTCTAACCAAGGTACGCCCAATAACCAAATCACGGCATCCCGAGTCGCATTCAATGCCACCTTCGTTAAGGGCAACCACAAGGGATTGCCCCTACAGAGGACCGCATTTTATGTTTCCGAGGCAAAAGTTTTCGCGCAGCGAA
>JSZA02000187.1 GCA_000785145.2 Candidatus Thiomargarita nelsonii | reverse complement strand
TACCCTGAAAGGTAAATTCCTAGAAATGGTGGTGGAAGTGTCCATGATGAAGTTTAACCATGAGCGTTTGCCAGGTAGCTGGTTTGGTCAAACGGGTGAGGTAGAGGTACCCTTATTTCAATTGGTGAAAACAATGACGGTGAAAGGAGCTAAAACCCCCTCTTACCAGATTGATGTGTTTGGCAAAGAAGAAAGAAATCATAAAGTCTGGCTTTGTGAGTGTAAATATACTAAAACCACAATGGACATTAAACAAGTCAGAAAGCTTGAGAGTGCCGCACAGGTGTTGAAGCAGATGCATCAAGAAGAGGGGACAGCAGTCCCGGAGATACACATCTGGCTAGTTTCTACCGGCGGTTTCACCAAAGAAGTGCTAACTTATATTGACTCCCGATCAGATCTTTACGCCTCTGATTATGAGGGAATTAACCACCTCTTTAAGGCTTATGGAGGTAATTATTCCATTCCTCAGTTTGCTGTGAATGATTAATTTAAGCATTTCGCAGTGGTCAAACATTGTATTGGTCTTTGAAGAACTAACCGGTATTGACTTAGATCGGTCTTTGGAAGAGGTTTTCAAAACCTGGCAGGTCTGGAGCAATGCCATTAAGTTAAGGACAAATTATTGATTTTATTAAAATAAAACGCTGTGCCGGACGGGGAAGTTCTCTCCTCACGTCGAGATCCCCGTCCGTAACGTTTCAGCTCTAAAACGTTGCGGACGGGGTTGCAAACCATATCCATTAAGTTAAGCCCAAAACGTTCTATTGTAGGGTGGGCAACGTCTTTTTGTTGCCCACCGTTCGGGGCTGGTGGGCAGCAAAAACACGCTGCCCACCCTACATAAAATTCTTAACTTAATGGCATTGAGGTCTGGAGTGGCTAAAACTTATCTGAACATCTATATTAAAGGATTTTTCATGCTAATTGAACTGACTTTACTAGGCGGTGGCGTAATGGCCTATTGGACCAAACGCAATAAGCGCAACAATAAATCCACCGCAAAGGTATTAAACCATAAAGCCAAGCAAAAGGGTTTCAGCCCCAAAAAACTGTTACATGATTTCAAAACCTCTGTTTTGGGGGATGAGCGTCAACAACAACAACTAACACTTGACCCTGAAATGCAGGCAGACATTAAAAAATACGAAAAAGAAGCCAATCGTAATCTGGTGTTATCTGTGGGTGCAACCAGTCTGGCATTGTTGGGGGCTGTATCTCCAATATTTCGTATTTTGGGCGCAGGAGCGGTACTTTATTTGGCACGCGATGTCTTCCGTTTTATCTGGCGTGATTTCAAAAAAGGCCATTTTCTGAGTGTCTATTTGCTGGGGGCGTTCATGGTCATCGGCATGATTGCCACCGGACACCTAGTTTTAGCCGCATTTTCAGGTGTACTAGGTGGTTCCTTAATGAAAATTGTGAAAAAAGCCGAAGAAAGTTCCGAAAAACAACTCATCAATGTTTTTTCCGGACATCCAACCCGTGTCTGGATAGAAAAAGAAGGGGTTGAAATCCAGGTGGATTTTAACACCCTACAAAAAGGGGATTGCGTGATTGTCAATGCCGGGGAGATTATCCCCGTTGATGGTGTCATTCAGAGCGGATTGGCCAATATCGACCAGCACATCCTGACCGGAGAAAGCCAACCAGTAGAACGGGATGTAGGCGAGAAAGTCTTTGCCTCCACCCTGCTTCTCTCAGGACGGATTGCGGTTTTAGGTGAAACCGCTGGTGAAGAAACGGTTGCCGCTGGCATTGGTCAGGTGCTTAACAAAACCCAGAACTACAAAGACAATCTGATGGCGCGAGGGCAAAAAATTGCTGACCGCTTCCTGCCAGTAGAAATTGGACTGGGCGCGGTCACCTGGATAGCATTAGGCCCAACTTCCGCCCTGGCAATGATGTGGTCTAGCCTTGGAACCAACATGGCGATAGCTGGTCCCTTAAGTGTACTGAACTACCTGCAAATTCTATCACGCCAAGGTATCCTAATTAAAGATGGCAGAGTATTTGAATCCCTGCGCCAAGTAAACACCATCGTTTTTGACAAAACCGGCACCCTAACCTTAGAACAACCCAATGTGGGACAAGTCTATACGATAGAAGACTATACGGAATCCACCGTGTTACGCTATGCCGCAGCGGCTGAATACCGCCAGCCCCATCCCATCGCCAAAGCCATTCTCGCCAAGGCTGAAGAACTAGAACTGATCCTGCCAACAATGGATGATGCTTGTTATGAGATGGGGTATGGCATTCAAGTCCGTGTTGAAAACCGCCTGATTCAGGTTGGTAGCCAGCGCTTTATGCAGCAAAAGCAGATAGATATTCCTGAAACCGTCACTTCAATTCAGCAAGAAGCGCAAGAAAAAGGCTATTCTCTGATTTATGTCGCTATTGATCAACAACTGGCGGGTATGTTAGAAATGCGCCCCACTATTCGTCCTGAAACCCTAGAGGTGATCAAATACTTGAAACAACGCAGCCTCAAGCTATACATTATTTCCGGCGATCACCAACAACCTACCCGCTATATGGCAGAACAATTAGGCATTGAGCACTACTTTGCCCAAGTCCTGCCGGAAAACAAAGCCGAACTGGTCAAACAACTCAAAGACGAAGGCCGTTTTGTCTGTTTCATTGGCGACGGCATTAACGATGCCATTGCCCTGAAATCAGCGCAAGTCTCAATCTCCCTCAAAGGTGCCTCCAGTGTCGCCACTGACACCGCCCAGATTGTATTCATGGATGGTACATTAGAGCGTTTGCAAACCCTGTTTCAACTGTCAGACGAATTTGAACAAACCATGAATGGTAATATGATTGGCAGTATTGTACCGGGTGTGATCAACATTGCCGGTGTGGTTTTTCTCCATACGGGCATTGCAGTGGGGATGGGGCTTTATTATTTGGGGAGTGTGGCTGGACTGGGATATACGCTATACCCTTTGGCGAAACATCAGGATAAAACGCTTGTTTTAACGGAGCCGGGGGAAAAGAGCTGCCAAAGCTAAAGCATGTGCATTAAGTTGGTACACATAAATCTTTTAACATTTTGGAGCTGTTAAAAATTTATTCAAAAAATTTTTAGAAACGTTAAAATACTTTTGTTTAGCTACTTACCAGCACTAGCTGTTATAAAAATACTTAATAATACTGTCCAAAGAGTTCTTGGAGCTGTAGATTGAAAACTTTGATGTAAATCTGGCACACTGAGCATGACGGTGATGGCGATATTTTCTGCCATACTAAATATTAGTATTTCATCAAAAGTGTAGTCATTGATTTCTATGATACCAATTGCATTGACAATTTAAAAAATCCTGTTCTCACTTGAATTTAAAAGGGCAACCACAAGGGATTGCCCCTACCAAATTCAATTGGGATTGTAGGGGCAATGCCCTAGTGGTTGCCCTATTTATAAGGATTTAATCTCATTGTTCGAAACAATTAACATAAAAGATTAAATTTGTCAATGCGTAAGTCCTATAGGTATTAATATTTTGTGTAAATTTCTTATTTTAACCTTTGCCATTGGCGTAGGGGCAATGCCCTAGTGGTTGCCCCAATGCCATATCGTACCGCTTTTTTGTAGGGTGGGTAGAGCGGATCGAAACCCACCAACTCGTTGAAATTTTTAACAATGGTGGGTTTCGCTCTCGCTCTACCCACCCTACAAAAAATCCTTAACTTAATGGCATTGAGTGGTTGCCCGCCCCTACGGAGGACCGCATTTTATGTTTCCGAGGCAAAAGTTTTCGCTGCGCGAAAACTTTTGCCTCGGAAGGTAATCCTTTATGGTTGCCCGACACGATATGCCATTAATTCAAACCCTTTGTGTTATCAATACGCCCCCTCCAATCAAATCAAGCCCTTCAAATCCGTCGTTAACAAAATTCTTGCATCTAATATTGGAGAAACGTAAACAATATGATTACAAGCAAAACTCAAAACCATTACCCCCTCTCATCCCCTCAAATAGATATTTGGTTTGACCAAATCTTGCACCCCGATGTGCCATTGTACAATATCGGTGGCTATGTGCGGATAGAGGGCACTATTGATCCTGCTATTTTTGAAAAGGCGCTCAATCAAGTCATTGAAGAAAACGATGCACTACGCATCATCATTCACGCGGGGGAAAGTTTGCCCACCCAAACCTTTGCCGAAAATGTCCACATCAATCTGGACTTTCAAGATTTTTCCGCGCAGGAAAATGCTCACGAGTCGGCTCTCAAATGGATGGCGCAAGAATTTGTTAAGCCTTTCCAGCTTTATGACGGATTATTGTTTCAATTTGTGTTATGCAAAGCAGAAGATAATTGTTATTACTGGTTAAAAAAATACCATCATCTCATAGTAGATGGATGGGCTATTTCCCTAATTGTCCAACGTGTTGCCGCTGCCTATAACGCACTGGCAACCGGACAAACTGCTGAGCAGAAAAATTCTGCTTACCCAGATTTTATTCAAAACGATCAAGCCTACTTTGACTCGGAAAAATTTGTCAAAGCCAAACACTATTGGCAAGAAAAATATAGCGAAGTGCCAGAGCCGCTTTTGGTGCATCATCATGGTGCCCACACGATGAAAAGCCAACGCTCAACGCTGCACCTAAAGTGCCATTTTTTCAAAAAACTAATTGATTTTGCTAAAGAAAATAATTCCTCAACTTTCCATCTCATTTTGGGGGCTCTGTATTGCTATTTTGTTAGGACGTGTGATCGAGAAGATTTGGTCATTGGATTACCTACCCTGAATCGGAGTACAGTTTCTTTTAAGCAAACAGTAGGCATCTTTACTTCTGTTATTCCGGCTGGGTTCCGTTTTGGAACCGATTTAAGCTTTATTGAATTGATGAGAAGCATTGGCCTCGAATCGCGTCATGGTTCTGTGCATCAGCGTTTTCCCCTCGGTGAAATCAACAGGCAATTAGGACTGGCTCGGAAAAATCGGCAACAGCTTTTTGATTTGACGCTATCCTATATGGATCAGAATTATGAGACGAATTTTGCTGGTAATACGATTGAGTTTATATTCTTACCACATGGCTTTGAACAAACGGCTTTAGCTATATTTGTCGAGCGATTCCATGAACAGCGTAATATTCGGGTTAATTTTGACTATAACCTGGGGTTTTTTGACGCAGATGAAATTGAACATCTCAAGGCGCGTTTTGAGTTTATATTAGGCGAAATCCTCCGTCAGCCTTCTGTGCCGATTCGGGCATTACAAATCATGCCCGATACAGAATTAAAGAAAGTCTTAGTGGAATGGAATAACACAGCCACTGATTATTCGCATGACAAAACGCTGGTTGATCTCTTTGAAGAACAGGTTGCCAAAACGCCAGAGGCTATCGCCGTCGTCTTTGAAAACCAACAACTGACTTACCGAGGGTTAAATACCAAAGCCAATCGACTCGCCCACTATCTGCAAACTTTGGGTGTGAAACCGGAAGTTTTGGTGGGAATTTGCGTTGAGCGTTCAATTGAAATGGTGATTGGAATTTTCGGCATTCTCAAAGCGGGGGGCGCTTATGTGCCACTTGATCCGGCTTATCCCAATGCGCGTTTAGCGTTTATGTTAGAGGATGCACAGGTTCCGGTGTTGTTGACTCAATCAAGCCTAAAAGAAAAACTGCCAGAAACGAAAGCGCATCTGGTTTGTTTAGATATTGAAGCAAAAGCGTTGTCACAGTATAGTGAAGAAAATTTTGCCAGCGGAGCTAAACCTTTGAATTTGGCTTATGTGATTTATACGTCGGGTTCGACGGGAAATCCTAAAGCTGTACTGATTGTTCATCAAGGATTGTGTAACTTAGCTCAAGCACTGATTCAAGTCTTTGGTGTGCATAACGATAGCCGGATTCTTCAATTTGCTTCCTTGAGCTTTGATGCGTCCACTTCAGAAATAGCTATGAGTTTGGGGGCGGGGGCACAACTTTGTTTAGCGAAAAAAGACGATTTGCTACCCGGCCCAAATTTAATACAATTATTGCGTAAAAATGCCATTACCCATGTCACACTGCCTCCAACAGCACTTGCGGTTTTACCAATAGAAGACGACTTAGAGTTACAACATATCATTGTAGCCGGGGAAAGCTGTTCACCAGAATTAGCAGCTAGGTGGTCAAAAGGCCGACGTTTTTTCAATGCCTACGGACCAACGGAAGGGACAGTTTGTGCAACCGTTTTTGAAAACACCACCGGTAGATCATCAACACTTCCCATTGGTCGCCCCATCGCTAATACCCAAATCTACATCCTAGACAATCATCAGATGCCGGTTCCCATCGGTATACCGGGTGAATTACACATTGGCGGTGCGGGCGTTGCTCGCGGCTATCTCAACCGCCCCGATTTGACAGCAGAAAAATTCATCAACAATCCCTTTAATGATGATCCAAATTCACGCCTCTACAAAACAGGTGACTTAGCCCGTTATTTTCCCGACGGTAATATTGAATTTATGGGGAGAATTGATAATCAAGTCAAGATTCGAGGTTTTCGGATTGAATTGGATGAAATTGGAGCCGTGCTGAGCCAGCATCCTAGAATCAGCGAGGCTGTTGTGGTTCACGATCCCGAGAAAAAATGTCTTAATGCCTATTTGACTCAAGGAAATCGCGTAGAACTTTGGCCTTCCATTGCTGAATTCTATGTCTACGATGATATCGTCTATCGTTCCATGGCAACTCACGAATCGCGTAACCGGCAATATCTGGCAGCATTTCAGCGGCTATTACCGGGTAAAACGGTAGTAGAAATAGGACCAGGTCCCGAAGTTATCCTATCCCGTCTGGCCTTGCAGGCTGGAGCCCAAAAAATTTATGCTATCGAATTGCTGGAAGATAGCTACCACAAGGCACAAGATACCCTAATACGGCTGGGTATAAGCGATAAAATTACTCTGATTCATGGTGATGCGACATTGGTAACACTCCCTGAGCCAGTTGACTACTGTATTTCGGAAATCGTTGGCAGTATTGGCGGTTCAGAAGGTGCGGCAGTTATCATCAACAATGCCCGCCGTTTCCTGAAAGATGGCCGTAACATGATTCCGCAACGCAGCATTACCAAAATTGCTGCGCTCTCTCTGCCTGAAAGCCAATTTGACTATGGATTTGTTGACATTGCCGCACACTATACTCAGAAGATTTTTGAACAGGTAGGTTATTCCTTTGATTTGCGTTTATGTGTAAAAAATTTGCCACTCACACAGTTGATTTCCAATAGTGATGTGTTTGAGGAACTGAACTACACGCACCCTATCAATTTGGAAACCCGCCACGAAATATGCCTGCGATTCAACCAAAACAGCAGGTTCACCGGTCTGTTAGTCTGGCTCACTCTGCATACTGATACAGACCACATTGTAGATATTCTCACCGAGCAACATAGCTGGCTACCCGTCTATCTGCCACTGTTCACAGACGGGAAAATCGTCAAAACCGGCGACAGACTGGTTGCCACCATCACTCGCCAGTTGTGTGACAATCATTTTAATCCTGATTACCTACTTGAAGGTACCCTATACCGTCAAGGCCAACCCACTTTGCCCATTCATTACCACAGCTACCATTTAAAACCACATTACCGCGCTCATCCTTTTTACCAAAAACTATTTGCTGACAATACAGTTCCGGTGTTATCTAAGCTGAAGCTAGATACTGGAATGCTCAGGGATTATCTGTCGCAGTATTTACCCGACTACATGATACCCAATTATTTCACCGTTCTCAAACACTTACCGCTGACACCCAATGGTAAGATAGATCGTCGTGCATTATCTCAATTATCGGTAAGCCATGAAATCTCAGGAAAACCGTTTGTCGCACCTCGGACACCTGATGAGGAATTATTAGCGAATATTTGGGCTTCTGTGTTGGGTGTTGAACGAGTCGGTATCCATGACAATTTCTTTGAATTGGGTGGGGATTCGATTATCAGCATTCAAATGATTTCCCGTGCCAATCAAGTTGGCTTACAACTCACCCCTAGACAATTGTTCCAACATCAAACCATTGCCGATATAGCGAAGGTTGCCAAGACGGCTTTGTCGCGCAACGCTGAACAAGGATTAGTAACGGGGGAAGTGCCACTGACTCCCATTCAGCATTGGTTTTTTGAACAAGAAATGCCTGACAATCATCATTTTAATCAAGCGTTTCTATTTAAAGTCTCACCTAAGCTTCAGCCCGAACAATTAGAGCCAATCGTAAAGCAACTGCTGCAACACCATGATGCACTGCGGTTACGTTTTTACTATGAAAATGGTGGGTGCAGCGAAGCTCTACCCACCCTACATTCAGATAACAGTTCACTGATAACTGTGAAAGATTTATCAGAATTGACGGCCGAAGAACAGCGTATGATGATTGAATCAACAGCGGCTGAATTACAAACAAGCCTCAACATCGAAGATGGCCCCATATTGCGAATGGCTTGGTTTCAATTGGGCTTTGATGGGCAGCCTAATCGTTTGTTCTGGGTTATCCATCATTTAGCGGTGGATGGAGTGTCTTGGCGCATTTTATTAGAAGACTTCATCACCGCCTATCAACAATTGACTCAAAGTGAAAAGATCGTGTTACCTCCAAAAACGACTTCGTTTCAACAATGGGCTAAACGCTTAACGGAATATGCCATCTCAGATACGCTCAATGCCGAGTTAGATTATTGGCTCACATACGCTTGTGAACCCGTAAAACCTTTGCTGGTGGATTATTCGCTCGAATCGGCAGCCAATACTGTCGCTAACGTGGCTCAAGTCAATGTGTCTTTAAACGTGGAACAGACACGCGCCTTGTTGAGCGAGGTACCTAAAGCCTATCGAACTCAGATTAACGATGTTCTTTTGACGGCTTTATTGCAAAGTTTTGCGGGGTGGACAGGTGAAAAGAGTCTCTTGATCGATTTAGAAGGACATGGGCGTGAGGAATTATTTGAAGACATAGACTTATCACGCACGGTGGGCTGGTTTACCAGTCTTTTTCCTGTGTTACTTGATCTTCGTACCATTGCCAACGATACTGGGGCTGCCCTCAAAGCCATCAAAGAACAACTGCGTCGCATTCCTCATCATGGGATTGGCTATGGTTTACTAAAATACCTTAATCCCGAAGCCGCTTCACAGTTACAAGCTTTGCCTCAAGCGCAAGTGAGCTTTAATTATTTGGGTCAATTTCATCAATTCTCAAAAGAACCATTATTGGGTTTAGCACCAGAAGAAAGTGGTGCACTCCATAGTACTGCCAATCCTCGTTCTCACTTATTAGAGATTAATGGCCTTATTAGTGAGGGGCAATTGCATTTTTCATGGGACTACAACGAGAATTATCATCGCCGCTCGACGATAGAACGTCTGGCACAAGATTTTATAACCGCCCTACAAGTGCTGATAGCGCATTGTCAATCACCGGAGGTTTGGGATTATACGCCGTCAGATTTTCCATTAGCTCGCCTCCAACAGCCTTTCTTTTGTGTCCCCGGCATCGGTGGTCATGTGACTTCTTTTTATGAATTGGCACAAAAATTAGGCAAGGAGCAACCTTTTTATGGCTTGGAAGCAGTCGGATTAGATGGTAAATCAAAGCCTTATACCAAGATTGAAGACATGGCAACACACTATATTAAAGAGATGCAAACCGTGCAGCCTCAAGGACCCTACTTGTTAGGGGGTCATTCCTTTGGTGCTTTAGTCGCGTTTGAAATGTCCCAACAATTGCAAAAACAGGGGCATGAAGTCGCACTTTTGGCGATTTTAGACATGATGGCTCCTCACTTGTTTAATAAACTGAAAGGTTCAGAGAGCCAATTAAATTATCTTCTTCAACGCTTCAAAAAGGCTTCCTTTCTACCACCCTACGCAGATAAAACTGATATTCAGGGTTTTGTCGATGTTTATAAAGCGAATTCTCAAATGAGTTATGTACCACAAAACCTTAAACCGACTCGAATCACGCTATTTCAAGCCAGCGAACTAATTGAATGGACAGCATGGAATGAGACAAAACTGGAACAGACATGGGGTTGGCATCAATATGCTGAAGGCTCCGTGGATACTCATATTGTGCCCGGAGATCATCACACCATGATGAATCAGCCGAATGTGCAAGTGTTGGCTGAAAAACTGAAAGTTTGCCTTGAACAAGCCTTGGCAATTTAGGTATATATAATAATTTTTTCGACTTATTTGATCAAAAACTTTAAAATGACATCAAATAAAACAAACAATCATTATCCCCTATCATCCCCTCAAATAGATATTTGGTTTGACCAAATCTTGCACCCCGATGTGCCACTGTACAATATCGGTGGCTATGTGCGGATAGAGGGCACTATTGATCCTGCTATTTTTGAAAAGGCGCTCAATCAAGTCATTACAGAAAACGATGCACTACGCATCATCATTCACGCTTTCCTATTGGCGAAATCAATCGGCAAACTCAATGCCATTAAGTTAAGGTTTTTTTGTAGGGTGGGTAGAGCGATAGCGAAACCCACCATTGTTATAAATTTCAACGAGTTGGTGGGTGCAGCGAAGCTCTACCCACCCTACAAAAAAAACGCATTTATGCTTAACTTAATGGCATTGAGCCAGACGTGCGGCTGTATCGTCGGTAAGAAAAAGAACATCATTTTTAGTACGAGCGAATGATAAAGCTTGTGAATCAACAGCAGGTGCTGAGACAATATCAATGGACAGGTCACTAAAATCAATCAAACGGTGTTTTTCAACTTCTTTCAGTACCGTTTCGGTGACAAAAACTTTTGAAAAGTCACCAAGTAATGACAACTGTTCGAGTTCATGTCAATGGATGATGGGACCTGCATCACAAATGACCACATTGCTTGATTCAGTCTTCACCATATAAACCCCATTCAATGTCTTATTTTATAAATTGTTCTGTTATATCAATAGGATGTGATTCAATATAGCGACGCATCGCCAACCAGCCCTCCATAACTCTTGTTTGAATATCATTATAAATTTTTGGTGAAATATCTATGCTAAGTGCTGACACTTAATTTCTCCTTAAATTGGCGAGCCGAAAAAACATATTATCATATTTTCTGGTTTTGGGATAAGCAAGCGTAGGGTCAATGCCATTAAGGAAGGTGCATAAAACAACTAGTGCAGGAAGGCAGAAATCTTCAGCCCATTGAGAAATCCGATTTTTTAAAAAAATCGGATTTCTTTGCTTTTATAATGGTTCCGAGGCAAAAGTTTTCGCGGTAGCGAAAACTTTTGCCTCGG
>JSZA02000193.1 GCA_000785145.2 Candidatus Thiomargarita nelsonii | reverse complement strand
TATTATTATAGGTGGCTTGCTGGCAAGTGCTGATAGATTTCCTGACACGGTATTAAAAGAAGAAATCTTACATGGCATTATCGCCTTTGGCGGTGGCGTTCTGATTGCCGCCGTCGCCTTTGTGCTTGTGCCTAAGGGAATGGCATTATTTTCCATTCCTGCCCTGAGCTTGACATTCTATATTTAACGTTTCAAGATATTGCCCCAATGTCCAAACTAAAAAATCATTGGAGCCCTCCTTTGGGGCAATGCCATTAAGTTAAGCAGAAATACGTTTTTTTTGTAGGGTGGGTAGAGCTTCGCTACACCCACCAACTCGTTGAAACGAAGATCCTGCGTAAATTTATAACAATGGTGGGTTGGGCGTCCCGCCACTTCGTTGCGCGGGCAACCACAAGGGATTGCCCCTACCCACCCTACAAAAAAACCTTAACTTAATGGCATTGCTCCTTTGGGGGCAGCTCTTGGATTTACGGTGGGCATGATTGGGCAAAAAATGTTAGGTTGAAAAATAGGAATTTGTTATAATACTCCGATTATTGGACACTGGGTTATGAGTTTTTAGAGCAAGTAGGTACTTTAATGGCAACAAAAATACCATTTACTGACCGTGAGATAAAAAGAGCTTGGGATCAAAATCTTCGTGCCATCTCACAAGTGAAAGAACAATCTCGGACTAATGCCCATCGTTTACTCTAATAAACTTTTAAAAGAATTGGGGGCTAAGGGTGATATTGTTTTAAGTCGGACTCAGATGGAGCCCATTAAAAAAAATGATAGAAAAAGTGAAGATACACGCACAGTTGAACCAAAAGACTTTAATCAAATGTGGCGTTATGGCAGTAAGTCAAATGGAGGATTATCTGACAAAGATATTGAAGAAAAATTACTAAAAATCGTTGAATGGATTAAATTAGAGTTGAAAAAAACATGAAATTAAGAACATGGTTAGATATAGATCGCATTATAAGAAATAAAACCAATGGTTTAACCAAAATGCCTCGCGGTATTTTAGATATAAATTGTTTTTATGATGCTATTGAAATTGAATATTCTTCAGAAAAAATTAAAGAGGAAGAAGCGAAAAATATATTAAAAAAATGGTTTTTAGATTGGTTTGATCAAACAGAATCAGTGATTCGTTTGGATATAGATAACAGCACTATACCAGTAGAATTTCAGGCTGGAGAGACTGCCCACGACCTAAAAAATGCGTTTCGTCCTTTCTGGAAGGAAGTGGAATATCTGAAAAGTGCTGAAGAAAATAGCCATACGATTCAATTTCCGCCCCCTTTTCCCGATGATATGCTTATGATTGCTTTTCACTCTTTCAAAGGTGGGGTAGGTAGAACTTCGCATTTAGTCGCTTACTTATTTGCTTTACTTGAGCAAGCTAAGGCTATTGATCGTGACACATCTATATTAGTCATAGATGCCGACTTAGAAGCACCTGGTTTAACCTATTGGCATCGTAAGGAAAAATTACAACCGACGGTATCAATCATTGATTTTCTTGAGGCTTACCATTATCCACCAACTGATCAAAAAAGTACGATTGCTTTTTATGCCAAAGAATTAAAAAAATCCTATCATGATTATGGATTTTATTTTCTGCCTGCTTGTTTAGAAGACAATCAATTGCTTGATATTCGTATTTTACCGGAGCATATTGCACAAAGTATTGATGGTACTTGGGAGTGTAGTCATGCCATTTTCCAATTAGCTAAAGCGATTAATGCAAACTATGTCTTAATTGATTTGAGAGCCGGATTAACTGAATTAGCCAGTCCAATTCTTTTTGATCCCCGAATAGAACGTTATTTGATAACCACTTTATCGGAACAATCTGTTAGCGGTACAAAACTCGCCTTGGACAAATTGTCAAGGCTGGCACCTCAATTGGAAGAAATTGAGGCGGGAACATATTTAGATCCGAAAATTGTCCTGAGTATGCTTAAACAAGACTTGAAGGATTCTCCAATCTATGAGAATGTACTTCAAAGTCTTGCTGAAAGTTATATTGTTAAAGAAAAGGATGATATACAAACTCAACGGCTAAATATTGAAGAAACTTTTTTTGCTGAACAGTTACTTTATTTTTCTGATTGGGGAGATGCCCGCCAAAAAATTAATCAAGACACCACTTTAATGCAATGGGCTATACGGCGGGCAAAAGAGGTTTTAACTAGCAGCGCACCTTCACTTCTGACTAGTTCGATTGAGCAAGTTACAAGATTAAAGGAAATATGCGAAAAGTATGAATATGCTGAAAGTGGTGAAAGTGATGATTTTTTGGTGACAAAATCACTCAAAAATTTAGCTTTAAATCATGTAGAAGAATTGCCAAGAGTTGTTTGTATTGGTGCTAAAGGGGCTGGAAAAACCTTTAACTATGTTCAATTAGCGCATTTTGAACGCTGGCATCATTTTTTAGAAAAAACCAGTATTTCTCCCATTCAGGGAACTGATAGCTTTATTTTTCCGGTATTACAATCCAATACTTTGAAAGATAAAGCACGAGAAAAAATTGAGCGAGCCAGAAAAGCATATATTGATGCACCCTCTTTTTCTCCTAGAGAGCTTAATGATGAGATCAAACGTGCTTTATCCGATCAGTTACAAGAATATGAGTGGAGTGCTTTTTGGATTGATGTACTTTATAAAACTATCATGGGTGACAGTAAACGCTTAAATCAAGCGAAATTAGCTGATTTGGATGTTTATTTAAAAGACAAACAAGTGCGAGTCATTTTTTTATTCGATGGTTTAGAGGATATTTTTTTAGACATGGCTTCTAATAAGACACAACAAATGGCTGTTAGAACATTACTTGATATTCCAAACCGCTTGGGAGAAATACGGCAACCCAATATTGGGCTGATTATTTTTTTGAGAAGAGATTTTCTAAGACATGCTATTCCTCAAAATCAAGGGCAATTTGAAAACCTGTACAAGGCTTATGATCTGTCTTGGGATTTTGACTCATTTTTGAAGTTTATTTATTGGATATGTGTTCAATCAGATATAAAATTTATTGACGCAGTAAATACTGATAAATTGACTTCAAAAGAAATCAATCAATTTCTGGAAAATTTATGGGGAAAAAAACTGGGACAAGATAATTCAAGAGAAGCCACAACCGTTAATTGGGTTTATGCCGCATTAACTGATTTTAATGGGCGACTTCAAGCGAGGGATATTGTGAGATTATTATTGCACTCAGCCAATTATGGATTAGATAATCAAGAAGTATTTGAAAAATGGAAACAAACGCGGTTATTACCGCCTCAAGCAATACGTCAGTCAATAACCCCTTGTAGTCACAAAAAAGTAGAAGAAGCTAAAGAAGAATATCTGTTGTTTAAACAATGGGCTTCAAAAATGGCTCAATTTTCCTCTGATAAACTCAAAGTGCCATTTGCACCAGAACAGCTAGAGATAGAAACAGAAACTATAGAGATACTTAAAGATATTGGTGTCATCTATGAAGATAAGGAAATAAATGAGAGTGAACGTTTTTACATGCCTGAAATATTTCGTACTGGATTAGGTTTTACTTATGCTGATCGGGGTAGAAAGCGTATTTTAGTCCTAAAACGTAAGGCATTAAAAACCAGATAAAAATAATTTTTGCATAAATACTTTCTTATCACATACAATACTTGGAGTTCTTTTAATGAATTTTTCCTCAACCGCCTCATTTATTTGGTCAGTCGCCGATTTGTTGCGAGGTGATTATAAACAGTCTGACTATGGTAAGGTTATTTTGCCATTCACACTTTTAAGGCGTTTAGAATGTGTTTTGCAAGATACTCGTGAGGAGGTGCTTAATGAATATGAGGCTAAGAAAAAATTAGGCATTCCTTTAGATGCGATTTTAAAACAGAAATCAAAGCAGAGTTTTTATAATACCTCAGAATTTACCTTAGAAAAACTTGCAAATGCAGCCGATCAGAGTCGTGCGGATTTTGAACATTATTTGGATTTATTCAGTGAGAATACTAGGGATATTTTTGAACGATTCAAATTTAAAGAGCAGTTAGATTTTTTGGAAGATAATAATTTACTTTATCTTTTAATCAAAAAATTCGCTCAGATTGATTTACATCCTGAATCCATTTCTAATCATGATATGGGCTTAATTTTTGAGGAATTAATTCGGCGGTTTGCTGAGGATTCTAATGAAACCGCTGGTGAGCATTTTACGCCACGCGATATTATTCGTTTAACAACTGCTTTGGTATTTTTAAATGATGATGAACTATTAAGACAATCGGCTCTAGTGAGAAGCCTTTATGATCCGACGGCGGGTACAGGTGGTTTTTTATCTTCGGGTTCTGAGTATGTGTTTTTGTAAAGCCGATTATTTTAAATGGTTCACCTTTATTCACAGGTGGCGCAGGTTCGGGTGAATCTGAAATCAGGCGTTATATTTTAGAGCAGGATTTATTGGAAACTATTGTGGCTTTGCCTACTGATATGTTTTTTAATACCGGCATTGCGACGTATATTTGGATATTGTGTAATCATAAGCCCGTGGAAGGCAAAGTGCAATTAACCAATGCGGTTGATGAGTTCAGTAAGATGCGTAAAGCTTTGGGTTCAAAGCGTAATTATTTTACTGATGAACATATTAAGACGATTATTGGCTTATATGGAGAATTTGAAGCCTCAGAACGCTGCAAGATTTTTGATAGCACTGATTTTGGTTATCGACGTATCACGGTTGAAAGACCCCTACAGTTGAGTTTTTTTCCTAAAAAAGCTGAAAATATTGAAGGACTTAAATATGATAAGGCGTTTAGTAAATGGTCAGAAGCGTTAAAATAGTGCAAAAATATATCAGTGAGCATGATGAAAAAGCTGATTATTGTTTAGATAGAAAGGGCAATAGAGAGGCGAACCCTGATTTAAGGGATTATGAGAATGTGCCATTATTGGAAAATATTGAAGATTATTTTGCTAGAGAAGTGACACCGCATGTTGCAGATGCTTGGATTGATAAGAGTAAAAAAGACAAATTAGATGGTGGAGTGGGTATCGTGGGTTATGAGATACCGTTTAATCGGCATTTTTATAAATATGTGCCACCGCGTCGATTGGATGAAATTGATGCGGATTTGGATAGAGTGACTGGAGAAATTCTGGCATTGTTGGAGGAGGTTAAGGGGTTATGAGTATAATAAAATATAAGGTTTATGCTGAGTATAAGGATAGTGGGGTTGAGTGGTTGGGGATGATGCCAGAGCATTGGGAAATAAAGAAAATAAAATTTTTTGCAAAATTGAATCCATCTAAAGCAGAAATCAAGAAATATAGAGATGATATTGATGTCACGTTTTTACCAATGGAATCTATTGGTGAACAAGGAAAATTAGATATAACTCAAGAGAAAAAAATATCCAATGTTTCTAATGGTTATACATATTTAGCTGAAAACGATGTAATAATCGCCAAAATTACACCTTGTTTTGAAAATGGTAAAGGAGCTATAGCAAGAGACTTAAAAAATGGGATTGCTTTTGCAACTACAGAAGTTATACCTTTAAGATGTAATCATTTTAAAGACGTAAAATTTATTTATTATTTACTGTCATCCTCTCCCTTTAGAAAGATAGCAGCAGGATCAATGTATGGTGCTGGTGGTCAAAAACGAGTTGCAGATAGTTTTGTGGCAAATTATAAATTTTCTTTACCGCCAATGGATGAACGACAAGAAATAGCCAACTACCTAAACAACCAAACCAGCAAAATAGACACCCTAATCAAAAAGCAACAAGAATTAATCGCAATATTAAAAGAAAAACGTCAAGCCCTTATTTCTCATGCTGTGACTAAGGGGCTTAATCCTGATGTTGAGTTTAAGGATAGTGGGGTTGAGTGGTTGGGGATGGTGCCAGTGGGGTGGGAGGTAAAGAGGATCAAGACTGTAGCTAAAATACTCAGAGGAAAATTTAGCCACAGGCCAAGAAATGATCCAAGTTTTTATGATGGTAAATTTCCATTTATTCAAACAGGTGATGTTGACAGAACAGGCAAATACATTACAAAATATAAACAAACTTTGAATGAAAAAGGTTATGCTGTCAGTAAAGAATTCCCTAAAGGAACGCTAACTATGACAATAGCAGCAAATATTGGGGACGTCGCCATTCTTGATTTTTCGGCTTGTTTTCCTGATAGCATAGTCGGATTTGTTCCTCAAAAATGGGTATTTTTAGATTTCTTATTCTATATATTTAAGGCTATGAAAACGGAGTTTTTAAAAGAAGCCCCTGTAAACACTCAAGGTAATCTCAATATTGATAGAATTGGTTCGATGTTGGTTGTCTTGCCAGATTTTGAAACTCAGAAGTCAATAGTGGTGTTTTTAGAATTAAAAATAAAAAAAATAGACACCCTAATAAAAAAATCATCCGAATTTATCGAACTCCTAAAAGAACGCAGAACTGCCCTAATATCTGCTGCTGTTACGGGGCAAATTGATGTGCGGGATTGGGTACAACCAAAGAGTGTCAATCAAAAAACATAACCCAAGGATTAGAACAAGTGTCTAAACATGTCGTTATTGTTGCTGGACCAAACGGCTCAGGAAAAACAACCTTCGCTAATCAATATGTCAATCTGTCTGGCTATCAATATTTAGGAGCCGACGCAATTGCTGCCCAGTTTTCTCCTCAAGACGTTGAAAAAGTAAAAGTTAAGGCAGGACGTGAGTTTTTTAATCAAATGACTCAGTTGATAGCTGAAGGTAAAAATTTTGTGGTTGAATCAACGCTTTCTGGAATAGGATTTAAACGAATTATCCATCGTTTTAAGCAGGCGAACTACACAATAACAATCTTGTTTGTTTATCTCGAAACCCCAGAATTTTGTATTCAACGTGTCTCCGAGCGTGTTTTAAAAGGTGGACATGATGTACCCAAAACGGATATAAAACGTCGATTTTACCGTAGTAAAAACCATTTTTGGCACACTTATAAAAATCAAGCCGATTATTGGCATATCTTTTATAATGCTATAGATGGATTTATTGAGGTAGCCGCTGGTGAAGGTTCTCAGTTTACTGTCACCGATGAAATACTTTTTAAACTCTTTTTACGTGATGTTAATCAAAATGAATACTCAAAAACCACTTAGTCTCCAATTATTTATACAATCCGCTGAGTTTAGAAGAGTTGGCAATATTGCTGTTCATAAAGCACAAGAGGAAAATCGTCGGCTTGGCATTCCTAACGTTTTTTCCATAAATGGTGTGCTTTATTATGAATTGCCAAATGGTGATATTACGAAAGAAGACCCATTTCCTGCACTGATACGTGCAAAAAATGAACAGAGAATTAAATAAAATTATGCCAATCAATAAACACACAGAAAATGTTTTTGAATCTGAAATTGTTGACTATTTAACCGCTCATGCTTGGCTACAGGGTAATAATCGGCATTTTTATAATCATTAAAAAATGATGATACAAGATTTTTATATTACAGCTTATTAGCTTCTCAAAGTCAGCTAAAAAAACCGCCATAGCCAACTACCTAAACAACGAAACCACCAAAATAGACACCCTAATCAAAAAGCAACAAGAATTAATCGCAATATTAAAAGAAAAACGAACCGCCCTAATATCTGCGGCTGTTACGGGGCAAATTGATGTGCGGGATTTGACTAACGAATTTATAATAGCCAGAGGTATCTCATCATGAGTACGCTTAGTTTAAGGTTGCCAAATTCTCTTCATTATGAAGTCAAAGCTCTGGCAAAAAATGAAGGAATTTCTATCAATCAATTTATTTCATCTGCTGTAGCGGAAAAAATGTCGGCATTATTAACTGAACAATATCTGCTAAAAAGAGCAAAACAGGGGAATGAGCAGGCATTTTTGGACGCGATGTCTAAAGTTCCAGATGTAGAACATGAAGAAAAAGATAGGCTGATATAGAGAAAAATTATGCCAATCAATAAACACAAAGAAAATGTTTTTGAATCTGAAATTGTTCAGTATTTAACCGCTCATAGTTGGCTACAGGGTAATGATAGTAACTATAATAAAGCACTTGCACTTTATCCGATGGATTTAATTGGATTTATTCAAGACACCCAGCCAAAAGCATTAAAAAAAATAGCTGACTACTATACTCAAGAACAGCTCTATAAACGTGTCGCAGAACTGATGGACAAACATGGCTCACTTTTTATCTTGCGTCATGGCTTTAAAGATAGAGGTACAAAATTCACTCTATCTCAATTCAAACCTGAACATGGCTTAAATCCTGACTTATTAAATCGTTATCAAAAAAACCGTTTGCGTGTGGTACGACAACTACATTATTCATTAAACAATAAAAACAGCATTGATTTAGTATTATTTCTGAATGGGATTCCTGTCGCCACAATTGAACTTAAAACCGACTTTACCCAATCTATTCATGACGCTATCAAACAATATAAATATGACAGATTACCTAATGATAAAAAAAACCATCAAGCAGAACCCTTATTAACTTTTAAAAAAAGAGCCTTAGTCCATTTTGCTGTTAGCACTGATGAAGTCTATATGACTACCCATTTACAAGGAAAAAAAACTCGTTTTCTACCCTTTAATAAAGGTAATAATGGTTGTGCTGGTAATCCGCCTAATCCTCTTGGATATACCACCGCCTATCTTTGGGAAAATATTCTAGCGAAAGACACTTGGCTTAAAATAATCGGACGCTATATTCATCTCACAAATACAAGCCAATCTGAACAACTCATTTTTCCTCGTTATCATCAACTAGAAGTCGTCAATCAACTGATTCAAACAGTAAAAAAAGAAGGCACCGGGCATAAATACCTGATTCAACACAGTGCCGGCTCTGGAAAATCCATCAACTTTCCTCCCTACATAACGACAATAATAAAAAAATATTTAACACCGTCATTACAGACAAAACCATCCTAGTACTTTGTCAAGCTTATATTAATGGGTTATTGGAGTACAAAGCTTTAGCTTTGTGCGTTGCTTGACAAAGCTAAAGCTTTGTACTCCAACCCAAAATTTAAAGTTTGACAAAGTACTAGATAACCAACTACAAGAAACCATCTTTCAATTTGAACATAAACAAGGCGTAGTACACCACATAAAACGCGAATTCAGTGGCGGTTCTAAATCTTTGCAATTAGTAGAATTACTCAAAAATAAAGCCGCTATTATCATAGTCACGATTCAAACCTTCCCGTTTGTACTTGAGCACACGACGACCAAAAACTCGACTTATGCGATTATTGCTGACGAAGCCCATTCCTCACAAACTGGTATAACCGCTAAAAAACTCAAACAAGTTTTAACCCAAGAACAACTAGAAGAAGGAGTAGAACTATCAGCCGATGAAATATTAGCGGCTTCGATTCGTAATGATATAAAAAATATCAGTTATTTTGCCTTCACCGCCACCCCAAAACATTAGAACTATTTGGTAGAAAGCAAGCAAACTCAAAAATCCCGCAAGCTTTCCATGTTTACACCATGCAACAAGCCATTCAAGAAGAATTTATTCTCGATGTGCGCTATACCACCTATGAACTAGCTTATAAATTAGCCCATCCGCAAAATGATCCAGACGTGGACAGCAAAAAAGCCCGAAAACAATTAGCAAAATGGCTCAGACTACATCCCCATCATATTAGCCAAAAAATTGAAATCATCATTGAACATTTCAAACAACATATTGCAGACTTATTAAATGGGCAAGCCAAGGCAATGATAGTCACCTCATCTCGAAAAGAAGCCGTTCGCTATAAACTCGCTTTTGATCAATATATTAAACGATACGCTAATATTCAAGCAATGGTAGCCTTTTCAGGAAAAGTCTATGATCCAGAATCATTACCGGGTGTAATAGATCATTTTACTGAAAACAATCTCAATCCCAATTTAAAAGGGCGTGATATGCGGGAAGCCTTTAATACAAATGACTATCAAATAATGATCGTAGCCAATAAATTCCAAACGGGTTTTGATCAACCGAAATTGTGTGCCATGTATGTGGACAAAAAATTATCAGGTGTGGATGCCGTTCAAACGCTATCAAGACTAAATAGAATTTTTCCAGATAAAAATCAAACTTTCATTTTAGACTTTGTAAATGAACCCGATGACATAAGAGCAGCCTTTGAACCCTATTACCGTGAAGCCCAACTCTCCAATGTCACTGATCCAAATATAATTTATGAAATCCAATTAGAATTAGATAAACAGGGAATTTATACACAAGATGAGATTTTACGATTTGCAGCCGTTTTTTTTGACCCAAAAGGCACACAAGCTGCCATGATTGCCATTATCAAACCGCCGACCGATCGTTATAAACAAAAATACCGAGAATCTTTATTAAGTTCCACGAAAACCGACAAAGAAACATTAGATACTTTTAAGAAAAACTTAGGGCGTTTTTATAGATTCTATGATTTTCTATCTCAAATAGTTGATTATGAAGATGAAGACTTAGAAAAAATGAGTGTGTTTGCTCGACATTTATTGCCTAATTTGAAAACCCTATCATTAGATGAACCTATTGACATGTAGAAATGACGCATCATCGTTTAAGCAAAAAAAATACAGAATATAGTATTAAACTAGGAGACAAGCCTTTAAAATCAATTTGTGATACCGGCTCAAAATATTATAAAACTGAAACCGAAAAACTATCAAAGATTATAAAACGCTTAAATGACTTATTTAGCGGCGAACTCAGCGAAAATGACTTATTAACTTATACAGATAGAATAAAAACGAAAATCCAAGAAAATACGACAGTGATGGCGCAGCTTAAAACGAATGCCAAAGAGCAAGCCATATTAGGCGACTTTCAGGACATTTTTAACGAAGCGATTATCAACAGTTTAGAAATAAATGAAAACTTAGCGAGTCAAGTATTAGCAGAAGACAATGTACAGCATGAATTTGCTGATATTTTACTGGATATGATTTATGAAGAAATTCTCCAATAAAAAAGGAACACCGGGTTTAAAAATTTGATCATCGAATGTTATGACAATTCCGGCAACCGTCGCAATTTCACATAATCCAGTAAGCCATCTAAATCCTCTTGGGTTGACCACAAGATACCATGTTCTGACATTAAATCTAGTACTCTGTCAATTTGTTTTTTTGGAGTACAAAGCGGCAGCGTAGTACTGTCTGACAAAGCTAAAGCTTTGTACTCCAACCCCAAAAAAACAAATTGACAGAGTACTAGTGCGGCTTTCGAAAAACCATGATAACTAAAAAACCAGAGCCGCATGATGGGTTTAAGGCAATCTGAAAACCTTTAGTCACGGACAGTTTTTCACGAGCTATTGCTATCAACTCGTCATAATCAAG
>JSZA02000185.1 GCA_000785145.2 Candidatus Thiomargarita nelsonii | reverse complement strand
TAAGTTGATATGGAATGGAATTACACGAACGATTTATCCATAAGGAAATTGTAAAAGTTATTTATGGACAAGTCCAAGGGAGACAAAACGGCACTCACTGTGCAACAGCTTAAAGGCATGAATACCTTTGCCGAGTTAGGTTGCATCGCTTGTCATTCTGGTCCGAATTTCAGTGGACCAAACCTGCCAATAGGCATGGGCTGGTTTATGAAATTTCCCACCTTTACGGGTAGCGAATACGACGACAAATATCGGCTGATGGAAGACATGGGACGCTTTGAGGCGACCAAAAAAGAGGCTGATAAACAGATGTGGCGTGTGCCGACATTGCGTAATATTCTTTTTACGGCCCCCTATTTTCACAATGGCGCCGTTAAAACCTTAGAAGAAGCCGTGCGTGTGATGGCAAAAACTCAACTCAATAAAGATTTAAGCGATGAACAAGTGCAAAACATCGTCGCTTTTTTAAATGCTTTGACGGGTGAAATACCTGAACAGACGATGCCACGTTTGCCGAGCCTTGAGGGCATGAGCGTCGTTACTGAGTGAGTAAGTATTTTTGGAGTCCAAGATTTATCTTGGAATCCAAAATAACGATCTACCAAAACAAAAGAGTCTGATAACTATGATTGACATAGTAACACTCAGGAACGGCTTTTTTGAAATTTCTTATTTCACTTTTACTCACTTGAGTATTTCTACAATCCAAATGCCGTAAATTCGTTAACGGATACAGAGCTTCTAAACTGATAATTTTATTACAATTAATCTGCAATTTCTCTAATTTGTTTAAACCACGAAGCGGTTCTAAGCTATTGATTTGATTTCCCCCGCAATACAAAACCTGTAAATGGAGCAAATAACGAAGCGGCTCTAAGCTACTTATTTGATTATTCCCACAAGAAAATTCCCGTAAATGGGTAAAATGACTCAGCGGACCCAAGTGACTGATCTCATTCCTCCAGCAATACAATTTCTGTAAATGGGTAAAATGACAAAGCTGGTCTAATTTACTGATTTTATTATCAACACAATCAAATTCTTGTAAATTGTGTAAATGAGAAAGCGGTGCTAGGCTACTGATTCGATTCCTCCTACAACACAACTTCCGTAAATTAACAATTTTTACCAATTCATTGTCATTAGGTTCAGCATCAATGGCATCAATGGCGTTTATAAAAATGATTCTCCATTTCTGATCCAATTGATTCCACCAGTTTCTATTCTCAAGCACTTGCTGTGGTGGCACAGTTTTTGTTTTTGTCGCTTTTGGTTTTTTTATCACAGTCGCTTGCGTTTGACGAGCTATCACTTTTTTTGTCACACCCAACGCCAACGCCCACGATTCCACCGCCCACTGTGCAAATTCTTTAGCAACGCCAAGATTATCATATAAGCGTTGCGTCAACCTGGGTAACAGAATTTCTTTTGGAGTTGTATCCGAAGCCTTCATCAAATCCGTTGCGACTTTTTCCCGCAGAGCACCAACAAGGACATTAATCTCACGTTTGTGTTCGGGGCACAAATCACGTAAAATAGCATTCATTTTTGTATGGTCATCACAGATAACGCGACCATATTGGGTAATGAGTTCTTGCAATTTTTGACGGGGGAAGTTGTTCATTTATTTGGCCTCTTCGTTTAAAACAATGAGCCCCACGCTAATATCATCACCGCTACCCCTTTCTGATGACTCACACAACCAATTTTCTAAATGCTGTCTCACATAATAAAGCCCTTCAGTTTCAATTAATTGCAAAATATCCCCCCCGACTTGTAAAAAACTGCTCTCATCACAAAAGGAATTAGCATATCCATCACTTGATAGTAAAAGCAATTTAGGTGGTACCTTTAAAATATGTTGAAAACGAAAGCGAAAATCATACCAAGCTGTTTTTCCGCAAAGCGAAGTGGTTTCATTAGCAAACAAACGCTCATCTTTTGGCAGCGGTTTTTCGACAGTGCCATTTTCCCAAACCGTTAAAATATCACCATCGCCCAGTTGCCAATAAATGATGAAATCAGAAGTCACCACAACGCTCAATAGGGTGGCACCATAAGCCAGTGTATTATTATTACCCTTTAAAATCTCTAACTCGGTTTTAGAAAAAGGCTGCTTATCAATATCAGATTGGACAGCCGCTTGCCAAGCTCGTACAATGATTTGCGGTAACTGTTCATCAGCAACGCGCTTGGTCAAAAGAAAATTATTAAAGTTTATTGTTTCGATAAATCCTTTTATCGTATTCAGTGCAACTTCAACCGCAAATCTAGCCCCCCGCTCACTCCGAAAAGACTTTTGGCTACCATGCCCATCTGAAATGGCCAAAATAGTTGGCTCTGAAAACCATTTGATAGCATCCTGATTAGGCGTCAAATGACGGCGATGTGCGGCACCACGTACACTAGCCCCTATGAGGTATTTTACCATACATCCGCTGCCGAAGAAGGCTCTGGTAATGCTGGAATAGGCACATTCACGCCTGACGGGTTAGCATTATTGACTTGGCTCGCTGGAGAAGAGGCGGATTTTAAAACGGCAGTTGAAACCCATTTAATATATCTGACCAACTGATCCGCGTTATTCGCTTGCAACGGTTGGATATCAGAAATACCAATAAACTGCTGCAAAATATCCTGATTAGCATCCTCTCCCACAGCGATAGCAATGCGAACCGCCTTTTTGCCCCAAGGTAAATTCATTAATGCCGACAATCCTGCCCCAAAATCATCCGTTGGCTCCCCATCAGAAATCAGTACCAAAACGGGGGGCAAGGCACGATCCGTCATCGGCGGTATTTTCAACTGTTCAGCAAGCATACTCAGGGCATTTCCCATATCCGTCAAACCGTCGCAGGTTAAATCGAGCCATTTAAAATCAGCAATCGGCATTGCTCGTGAAATATGCCATTGTGCCCCATTGGAAAATTTAATCGCACGAACGAGCACATCAGCATTAGGATTGTCATCCGCAACCCTTTGCATGTGCGGAATCGCTTCACGAATAGCCGTATTCAAGGCTTGAATTTTACCATCAACACTCATTGAACCCGAACAATCTGCGAGCCAAATAAAATGCAAAGGACGAGTTGCCAATTTTCCACCAGGGCGTTTATTTTTCATACATTAATTTCTCCAATTAGAGGAGTCCAAGATTTATCTTGGACGCAATCCAAGTTTTTGGAAAAAACTTTTGGATGACTGTTTTTTCTCCGATCTCAGAAACATAAGCTCTGTCACATCACGCAAATGGATTAAATACTGTTGATTTGCCTCCATACCCATTTCTACCATATCAACTCGCAACCAAAGTGCTTGAGAGGTAGATGTTTTAGGACGCACCAGATAGCGGGACATGGACTGTCCAGTCTGTTTCAACCAAAGCGCCCAAGCTTCAGCCGGCTCACATTTAAACTGTTCGCTGATCACTTCTAAAAAAGTTTCCTTAACAGGCGCGTCCGTATAGGTCGGCAAATTAAGAAAGAACTGGGCATGCGGATTTGCGTAAACTATCTCACCATTCTGATTGAGTATCAGAAAAGCTTCATTAATCTTTTCAACGATCCACTCAAACTTAGTCTGCTCCATGACTAAACGGCGATAACGGTTAAGCTTAGTAATCGTTTTTAAGCGTAGTCGCAATTCAAGCGTATCAAAAGGCTTAGAAATAAAGTCATCAGCACCCGCCTTAATGCCCTGTAAACGCGATTCACGATCATTTAAGGCAGTTAGCATAATAATAGGCACTTGACCCAAAGTGGAGTCAGCACGAAAATGTTCGCAAACTTCAAAACCATCCATATCCGGCATCATCACATCTAAAAGGATAACATCCGGGGTTAATTGTGCCGCTTTCCTCAAAGCTTGTCGCCCATTTTCTGCAAAAACTAATTGGTACCCTTGATTGCTTAGTAAGCCTTCTAGGCTCTCACGCATTGCGACTTGATCATCAACAATGAGAATTGTACTTGTTGTGTCCATGACAATAATAATTATGTGTGTTGTTATATTTACTTATTTTAATGATAACGCGCTTTATATTTTTTTTTCAAAAATTTAACCTTATAATCAATCGATTTTATCCTTAATACGATATTTTTGCTGATTTTTTGTTGTATTATTTGTATTATTTATGATAATAATAAAAATTATTTATTATACAAATCACTATAGTTCCAGCTTGCTTTTTTCATTATAAGAGTATAATATCTGTAAGTAACCACATAGGAACCAAGTAAAAAATGAGTTATAGCGACTTCACAATTGATGATTTAAAAGAGAAATTCCAGCTTTAATTTATTGAAGATCAACCACTTTTTTCTCAAATACCGGACTATACGGTGCCTAGTGAACTGGCTGTGATTTTAGGGAAATTTATTCCATTGGCATTGGCTATTGACACTCCGAAGGCTAGATCGGAGTTAATAATTGCTCCAATTCTGGCAGAATTTAAATTAACAATGAAAGAAATAAGTTTATTCTCTGGCATTGAATTCAACGTTGACAAAAATCTAGGGCTAAACGGGCGTTGCGACTTCATTATTTCTATTAAGTTAAGAGATATTGTAGGGTGGGTAGGGGCAATCCCTTGTGGTTGCCCGCGCAACCCACCTTTGTTAGAAATTTCAACGATTTGGTGGGTGCAGCGAAGCTCTACCCACCCTACAAAAAAAGCTTAACTTAATGGCATTGATATTCCACCTCCAAAACCGGAAAATCTACAAAAAAAGTCGTCCCTTTCCCCAGTTCACTTTCGCACCACACTTTACCATTCATAGTTTCGACTAATTTTTTGACAATAAATAAACCTAAGCCGGTTGAATGTTCACCACCCGTGGGCTTAGTGCTTAATTTGCTAAATTTCTGAAATAATTTTTCTTGCTCCGACTCACTGAGCCCCGCACCTTCATCTTGTATTTCACAGCGTATAAACTTCTCACTCTTGGTGATTCGGATGTTAACCTGTTTGCCAGGTGAAGAATATTTAATCGCATTGGAAATCAAATTATCTAGCACTTGGACGATAGTATTCTCATCAACAAAAGCATGATATTGCTTTTCATGAGATTGAAAATCCACCGTAATGTCCTTGGATTTAGCCCTATTTTTGTATGTCATCACCACAGATTGTAGCGTTGGAAAAATATCAATGCGCGACGGCGAAATATTAAATTTGCCAGATTCAATGGCATTAATATCAAGAAGGTTATCAATCAAAGTAAAGAGCTGTCTTGTCGTGACTGAAATACGCTTTGCGCCTTTAACCATGTCATTTTTGGACATCGTCTCATAATCAAGTTCAATCACTTCAGCCACAGACTGAATCGCTGTCAAAGGATTTTTTATATCATGGGCGGCAATGCCTAAAAACTCATTTTTCTCCTGATTAAGTTTAATCAATTGCTCATTTTGAACTTGCAATTGGTTTTGCAACTTGCAAATGGTTAGGTGCGTATTGATACGGGCTAACACTTCCTCTTGTTGAAAAGGTTTAGTCACATAATCCACAGCACCCAGTTGAAAGCCTTTGACTTTATCCGAAGTTTCTGACAAGGCTGTCATAAAAATCACTGGAATATCTTCGGTTTGTGGAATATTCTTCAATTGACGACAAGTTTCAAACCCATTAATCCCCTGCATCAAGATATCTAGCAAAATCAGATCAGGGTGTTTTTCTTTGGCAATTTCTAAGGCATCTGAGCCATTTTCTGCAACAAAGATTTTAAAATTCTGATCGGCTAAACAGTCAAATAAGACACCGATGTTTTCAGGCGTATCATCTACAATTAACAAAGTGTCTTGTTGTTTATCATATATAGACATTAAAATCATCCTTCATCAGGAGTACAAGATTTATCTTGTAAATTTAGGGTTTCGGGAAATCCGCGCAGCGAAATTCCCGAAACAACTTTTCTGGACAACTATACAATATTTTCCTTGTTTCGGGAATGGAGCTACGCGGATTTCCCGAAACTATCTTGTAACTATACAATATTTTCCTTGTTTCGGGAATGGAGCTACGCGGATTTCCCGAAACTATCTTGTAACTATACAATATTTTCCTTGTTTCGGGAATGGAGCTACGCGGATTTCCCGAAACTATCTTGTAAATTGTCCCAAAAAATTTTTAAGCTGAGTTATTTTAAAACCTTTAGCTAATTGACAAACTTCTCGGACAAAAGCATGTAAATGCGGCTCAGATTCTAAAAGCGCCTCTGCTTTTTTTATAACCGCTTGCACATCGCCATATTTGGCTAATTTAAACAAAGCCCTAGTTTGTTCCTCATTTGGAGGGATAATATTCTCATTTTGCGGCACCGGTTTCTCATAAACCCATTCGATTGAACAATGTTCAGCCAATATCTGTAATAATTTATCACTGTTTATGGGTTTCTCCAAAAACGCATTGCAACCCAATTTTAAACATTCCTGTCGTTGATGCTCGAACACAGTCGCTGACAAACCAATGATGACGGTTTTTTCAAATTTAGCGTTTTGGCGTAAGTGCCGGGTACATTCTAAACCATCCATCACTGGCATCTTTATATCCATTATAATGATCTCTGGCTGAAATTGCGCTGCTTTTGTCAAAGCCTCTTGTCCATTACTGGCTTTTAACACATCGAAACCTAATGGAGTCAGTAGATTAGTTAAGACAAGGTTGTTTTCCCATTTATCATCTACCACTAAAATCCTGATCACCTGATTTGTTGTTGTTTTAAAACCAATGATAGTTGGCGGTGCTGGGATACTCTGGGGAACATTCGCCTTGCTCTCTGGCAAATGTATTTTAAACCAAAAGCGGCTACCACTGCCAAGCACACTTTTCACCTGCAATTTCCCCCCCATCATTTTGACTAGCCTTTTGCTAATAGCCAACCCTAAACCGGTGCCTTCTTGGTAATTTTGATCACCGACTTGTCGAAAAGCTAAAAAAATCGTCTCCAGATTTTTGGTTGCTATACCTTCGCCAGAATCTGTAACTTCAAAAGAAATTTGAGAGAAAGTGGGGCTCACTTTAAAACTAACTCGCCCTTGTTGCGTAAACTTGATCGCATTACTCAACAAATTGAGCAAAATTTGCCGCAATCTCTTTTCATCAGCATGGACAATGGCAGGTAATTGCGCCCCTTGTTCATAGACAAACTCAATACCTTTTTGTTTAGCCCGCATTTTAAATAAATCCACAATATCTTTTAAAAATTCAGGCAAGCGAAAATCTTTTGGCATCAATTCTAATTTATCCGCCTCGATTTTGGATAAATCTAAAATATCATTAATTAACATTAACAAATGTGTACCACTGCGGTGAATGATTTGTATGCCTTCTTTTTGTTTATCTGTTAGCGTGCTATCACGAGTTAAGATTTGTGTGTAACCCAAAATGCCATTCAGTGGAGTACGCAATTCATGGCTCATGTTAGCCATAAATTCGTCTTTGAGGCGAGATGCACGGGCAAGTTCTTTGTTTGCTCGGCGAAAAACGGCGGTGCGTTTTTCTACTTTTTCTGCTAAAGTGCCAATTAACAAATTTCCTAAAGCCAGCAAAATAAACAGGGGCCCAATTATTCTAAAAAACTTCCAAAGAATTTTATTGGCAGCCGCATTAAAATCAAACGTGTCGCTTGGTGTCCATGCCACAATTTTCCAGTAATACTCAGTACCACTGATTTCTCCATCATGCACCGTATTTTGCCATTCCAGCAAAGGATAGACTGTATTGAAGCTAAATAGCCCGTTAGCATCATAGAACTGTCCAGATTCTGTTTGGGCAATTTTCTCCCACGCATGGGGAAACTGTTTTCCAAAAGAATGTCCCCAATTCCTTTCGGGACAGTGTGGATTATACAATAAAAAACCGTCTGCATTGAGGAGCATGGTATGATCGGCGATCTTAGTCGTCGCCTTTTCAAAATGCGCCAGCAATTTCGAGCCAAAATAATTGAGGAGAATAACGCCCATTTTATCACCATGCGCGTCAAATACAGGCGTCCCAAAACGGACCATCGTTTTTTCCACCTCTCCTCCTTTAAAATCAAAAGGAGACACATATATTTCACCCTTATCAAGGCGCATGGTATCCTCAAAGTAATAGCGTTGGACTTTGTTTTGCAACTGAGTATTAGGAACAATAACGGGTTGTCCGGCATTGAATTTAACCCCCGCAATTTTCATCCCTTTTTGATCAATAAAACGCACTTGATCATAGAGCCGCTTTTTTTGCGAAAATACCAGAAAATCTCGCGTTAAAAGTTTGACAGCATCCTGATTCAGTGACTTAATTGAAGTACTGAATGTGCTGTGTTCGGCAAGTAGTAACAAATCTGTCACGATGCTTTCAAGATCATTACTAATGACCTGTTTTCCGATTTTTAGATTGACGACATCGTTGATTTCATATATTTTTTGAAAATCTTCCATCTCAGTGGGGTATAAAAAAAGCACCATCCCCCCCAATGCGAGAGTCAAAAGCAATAACAATATTAAAAAGTCTTTGATCCTATCTTTGTGCATTTGAATAGCGCCTCCATCAGGAGTACAAGATTTATCTTGTAAATTGTTCCAAAAAATTTTTGAGCTGAGTTATTTTAAAACCTTTAGCTAATTGACAAACTTCTCGGACAAAAGCCTGTAAATGCGGCTCAGAATCTAAAAGTGCCTCCGCTTTTTTTATAACGGCTTGCACATCGCCATATTTAGCTAATTTAAACAAAGCCTTGGTTTTTTCATCACTTGGAGGGATAATATTATCATTTTGCGGCGCCGCTTTCTCATAAATCCATTCGATTGGACAATGTTCAGCCAATACCTGTAATAATTTATCAGTGTTTATGGGTTTATCCATAAACGCATTGCAACCCAAATCTAAACATTCCTGTCGTTGACGCTCGAACACACCGGCTGACAAAGCAATGATAACTGTTTTTTCAAATGCCGCGTTTTGGCGTAAACACCGAGTACATTCTAAACCATCCATCACAGGCATTTTTATATCCATTATAATGATGTCTGGGTGAATTTGCCCTGCCTTTGTCAAAGCCTCTTGTCCATTACAGGCTTCTAACACTTCAAAACCTAATGGCGTCAAGAAATTAGTTAAAACAACGCGGTTTTCCCATTTATCATCTACCACTAAAATCCTGAATACCTGATTTGCCGTCGTTTTAAAACCAATGATAGTTGGCGGTGGTGGGAGATTCTGGGGAACAATCGCCTTACTCTCTGGCAAAGGTATTTTAAACCAAAAGCTGCTGCCACAGCCAAGCACACTTTCCACTTGCAATTCTCCTCCCATCATGTTGACTAGCCTTTTGCTAATGGGCAAGCCTAAACCAGTGCCTTCTTGGTAACTTTGTTCACCAACTTGTCGAAAGGGTAAAAAAATCGTCTCCAGATTTTTGTCTGCGATACCTTCGCCAGAATCTTTCACGGAAAAATAAATTTGAGAGGAAATGGGGCTCACTTTAAAACTAACTCGCCCTTGTGGCGTAAACTTGATTGCATTACTCAACAAATTCAGCAAAACTTGCCGCAATCTCTTTTCATCAGCATGGACAGCGGCGGGTAATTGCGCCCCTTGTTCATAGACAAACTCAATATCTTTTTGTTTAGCCCGCATTCTAAATAAATCCACAATATCTTTTAAAAATTCAGGCAAGCGAAAATCTTTCGGACTCAATTCTAATTTATTCGCCTCGATTTTGGATAAATCTAAAATATCGTTAATTAACATTAACAAATGTTCACCGCTGCGATGAATGATTTGTATGCCTTCTTTTTGTTTATCCGTTAGCGTGCTATCACGAGTTAAGATTTGTGTGTAACCTAAAATGCCATTCAGTGGGGTACGCAATTCGTGGCTCATGTTAGCAAGAAAAACACTTTTAGCATGATTGGCGGTTTCCGCTTCAAGTTTAGCTTGTTCAGCTAACTTTTTCGCCTGTTGCAATTGGGTTTCAGCTTGTTTGCGCTCAGTGATATCTTCATTGATAGCGACATAATGGGTTATTTTCCCAGAAGATGCCTCTTTGATGGGAGAAATGGTGGAAAATATCCAGTATAACTCGCCATTCTTGCGTTTATTGAGCATTTCACCTTGCCAAACTTTTCCTTGAGTAATGCTAGACCATAATTTTTTATAAAATTCGGGCGATTGTTTTCCCGAATTTAATAGGCGAAAATTTTTGCCGATAGCTTCAGCATACGAGTAACCCGTTTTGATAGAAAATGCAGGATTAACAAATTCAATGGCACCGTTAGTATCAGTGATAACAATAATATTACCACTTTGCTCAACAGCACGAGAAAATTTGCGGTATTCATCAGTGACGATCAGGCACTTAACAATTTCTTGTTTTAATTGTTTATTTTTCTGTAAGAGACTCATTTGCAAATGACGGAGCGTCAAATGCGTATTAATCCGTGCCAAAACTTCTTCCACTTGCACGGGCTTAGTAATGTAATCAACAGCACCCAGCTCAAAACCTTTGATTTTATCTACCGTCTCATTCAGGGCGCTCATAAAAATCACCGGAATATCTTTACTTTCTTCATTGGCTTTTAAACGACGACAGACTTCAAACCCGTCCATGTCGGGCATTATCACATCTAAAAGAATGATGTCCGGTTTGAGATATTTAAGGCGTTTGAGTCCACTTTCCCCTTTTTCAGCAATCAAGACTTTAAAATTGGCTTTTTCCAAATAGTTGAAAAGGACTTTCAAATTGTTGAGCGTGTCATCTATGATTAAAACGCTATTTTTTTGTTCATTGTTCATGTTTTATAACTCTCCAACCAATCTTTAACTACAGGGATTACATTTAAGAATGGAACATAAGTCAAAACACTTAACTACAGGGATTTTTTTTTAGAAGGGATAAGTCAAAACACTTAACTACAGGGATTTTTTTTTAGAAGGGATAAGTCAAAACACTTAACTATAGGGATTTTTTTTTAGCAGGGATAAGTCTAAACCTTAACGACATAGATCATAGGTAAGCAGGGATAAGTCAAAATTTTCGGTTCGCAGAATAAAAATTGGCGGCTCGCCTTCTGTTTTGACTTATCCCTGCTAAGTAGGTACACATAAATATTTTAACATTTTTACTCTCGACGGCGTTTCGGGAAATCCGCTCCGCTCCATTCCCGAAACAACTGAAAAATGTTAAAAAACTTTTGTGTATCTACTTAATATATAATCCCTGTAGTTAAGTGTTTTGACAAATCCCTGCTAATATATAATCCCTGTAGTTAAGTGTTTTGACAAATCCCTGCTAATATATAATCCCTGTAGTTAAGCTGTTTTGACTTATCCCTGCTAATATATAATCCCTGTAGTTAAGTGTTTTGACAAATCCCTGCTAATATATAATCCCTGTAGTTAAG
>JSZA02000191.1 GCA_000785145.2 Candidatus Thiomargarita nelsonii | reverse complement strand
ACTCACAGCTTAGTGCCATCGTAGCTAGCCGTACAAACCCCTTATGGTATAAGGCGGCTTAACTTAATGGCATTGCTTTTTATCCCGCCCTCGACGGTTTGGAAAATCTTTGCTAGTTTCCACCTTATCTGAAATATTTTCCGGCAATCAAGCCCTTTTTCAGGGACTCTATATCTATGATAAGATTGAATGGCAAGCACATCCGGTTATTGTGATTGATTTTAACAGCATATCCTATTCTAATGGCGAGGTGTTTAATGCGTCATTATTATCCTTATTAGATAAGGTTGCTGGTAAGTATGAAATTGTGCTTTCAAGCCCATTTATCCGGGACCAATTTGCCGAGTTAATTGAAAAGATATATGAAAAAACTCAGCAAAAAGTGGTTGTTCTCATCGATGAATATGATAAACCCATTGTCGATCATATCGAAACCATTTGCCACATTGCTTGGATACACTCAAGATGAATTGGAAAGTTATTTTGGACAACATATTCAAAGTCTTTGTTTTGAATTGGGGCTAAAAAATACGTCAGCTGGCGCAATGATTAAGACTTGGTATAATGGTTATTCATGGAATGCCAAAGACAAAATGTATAATCCGTTTTCAATACTCAACTTGTTTGCGGAGCAGCGTTTTAGTAATTATTGGTTTGCAAGCGGTACGCCAACATTTTTGATGAAGTTAATCAAAAAGACACAACGAGATGTCACAACGTTTGAAAACAAAAAAATATCAGAACTGATTTTTGACAGTTATAATCTTGAGAATTTTAATGTTTTCGCGCTGTTGCTTCAAACCGGTTATTTAACCATCACCCAAATTGATAAAAAAGCGAGAACGCCTCAGTATATATTGAACTATCCGAATTTTGAGGTGAAAGAAGCCTTTACTACCTATCTGTTTGAAACTTTTACCAACAATGAATTAGAAGAAATCCAACCAGCAGCGGAAAATTTGCGTACCTATTTAGAGGAGGAAAATCTTGATGGCTTTATGAATATCATCCGTGTCTTATTTGCCAAAATCCCGTATCCGCTACACATATTGGTGTTGATGGGCGTTGAAATAGATTTAGAAGTCTTGACGGATAAGGGGCGCATTGATGGCGTGTTAGCTTTTTCGGATAAAATTTATCTGATTGAGTTTAAATATGGCAAAGCCGGCAGTCAAATTGATAGCTTGGCTAAAAAAGCACTCAAGCAAATCAAGGACAAAAATTATGGTGAACGGTTTTTAAATGATGGGCGCCCACAAATATATCTTGGTGTGGGCTTTGCGGGTAAAGAGATGGGGTATAAAATGGAGAATAAATCTTAACGACAGGGATTATAACGACAGGGATTCTCGTTCCGTTGCTCCGCAAAGGAATGCCTGCTTGGACGCTCCCGCGTCCTGCTTCGGTTTGGACGAGTTTTTATTGCAGGACGCGGAGCGTCCAGGCAGGCATGATCGGAACGAAGTTCCGTTACTGCGTTTCCTTTGCCTCGCGTCAATGCCATTAAGTTAAGGTTTTTTTGTAGGGTGGGTAGGGGCAATCCCTTGTGGTTGCCCGCGATACATCGTTATGGGACGCCCAACCCACCATTGTTAAAAATTTCAACGAGTTGGTGGGTGTAGCTCCACTCTACCCACCCTACAAAAAAAACGCATTTATGCTTAACTTAATGGCATTTTTGCCTCGCGTGGGAACGAGAAATACCTTGTTGTTTCGGGAATTTCGCTCCGCTTTTAGTAGCACCTTTTGGGGCATAAAATGTAGGTAGGGTGCGTCCTACGCACCTTTTGGGGCATCACTGGTGCGTAGGACGCACCCTACATTACCCGTCAAAACAAAGTTGACAGCCTACTAGTACTCTGTCAATTTTGTTTTGTAGGGTGCGTCCCACGCACCAAGCTCTTAATTTGTGCCCAGGACGCACCCTACATTACCCGTCAATTTCAGCTTGACAGAGTACTAGGAGTTCAAGATTTATCTTGGGCGTCTCAATTTATTGTGGTTTCGGGAAATCGTGGCCTCATTCCCGAAACAAAAAAGGAGAATAAATCTTAACGACAGGGATAAGTCAAAACACGAACCCGCGCGATCCTACGTGAGTTGTAGTTATTATTTGGTTTTGACTTATCCTTCGCGATCCTACGTGAGTTGTAGTTATTGAATGTTTTTCTTTGACTTTGGCTATCGTTACTATATAATCTGAGGAGTCCAAGATTTATCTTGGACGAGGAGACACAATAATGAAAAAAACACAGTTCGCCATCATGCTGACACACTGGCACATTACGGAAATGCCCTAAAAGGTGCCCTCAAAGAAGCCCTGATTGTCGTCGCTGGACATACAGATTACCTCGGTAATGAGACTTACAATCAACGGCTTTCTGAACGCCGCGCCCAAGCCGTTAAAAATTTTATCGTCTCCATCTACAAAATAGAGCCCACACGCATCCGTACAATCTGTTTTGGGGAAACTCAACCATTGCACGGCAACCTAGATTTTCAAAGCGATGCAGATCGTCAATGGAACAGACGAGTGGAATTTATTCGGCTCAAATAAACAATCATAGGAGTCCAAGATTTATCTTGGAAAAAAGGAAAAAAAACATGACCAAAAAAAACAGCATCATCATAACCCTACTGATTTGCCTAACGCTTGCCATGCCCACAAGAGCCGCAGGTTTATCAACCATAGCATGGGTTGTTGTACAAGAAATCGCACTCGATACCGCCATTGATGTCGTACAAAACCTGTTTAAAGAGACAGTCAAACCAGAAGAAGTCGCCAAACTTCGCCAACGGGTGTCTCAATTGGAAACCCAACTGAGCCAGCATCAAAAGCAATCGAGTTCCAAGGAATTCAAACAGATAAAACAACTGCTGACGGGATTAAATCAGATTATCAACGTCATGGGAAAAAGGCTGGATTCGGTTGAAAAGAGAGTGAGCAAACTCGAAAATCAACTGGCACTGTTGAGAGAAAGTTTATTGTCAATACAAACGACAGCCATTGCCGAAGAACCGGTTAACAACTTAGGATTTAAAATCAACTTCCTTTATCGTAGCAAAGGGCAAGGCGATTTTTTACCCATTACTCAAAACACCGTCTTGTATTCATTGGATCATTACAAAATCGTCATTGAAGCGATGGAAACCAGTTATATCTATCTATTTCAACAAGATTCTGCTGGGCAAATAGTGCGCTTATTTCCGATGAAAAGTTTCGCCGGTGTGACACTGAATAATGAAAACCCAATGCAGGCTCAGCAAAAATACTACTTACCGGCAAAAACGAAATCCTTTAAATTGGATCGCACACTTGGCACCGAAACGTTTTATTTTACAGCCACTCGTCAGCCAGATTTAGTCCTAGAAAACTTCTATGAAGCGATTGAACGGGCGAGAAAGAACAAGCAACCTAATCTCGTCTTACAGGCTGAATTTACACAAACCTTGAATTTCGAGCCAAAAGTGCCTTTCCTCGATGAGATTGTCGATGATGATGTGAGCCCAATGCAGATGAAAAACTTACGGGTTGTGTGAATATTATGACTTTTGAACATCAATAAAATAATATAGTAGGGGCAATCCTTTATGGTTGCCCTGACAAGCAAAAAGCCAACCATTGTAGGGTGGATTAAGCGGAGCGTATCCACATGATTAATATATAAATATTGGTGGATACGCTACATGGACTACATCTTAAAACGTTAAAGAAATCCTATTTTTTAAAAAAATAGGATTTCTCAAAACAGTCCAAGATAAATCTTGGACTCCTACCAAACTAGCCTATTCCCTAAATTCGTAAGTAAAATCCCCCCCCTCATCAATCCCCACTTCTAGCGTCTTAGGCAAACTCGCCTGGCTCATCTGCACTAACACTTCGCTGGCAATGCGAGGCAATAGGGTGCGATTGATAATATGATCAATATTGCGTGCTCCGGTTTCCACTTCTGTGCAGCGTTGGGCAATTTGTTCCACCACGGCATCTTGATAGACAAATTGTATTTTTTGACTATCCTGTAATCGTTGCGCGAGCTGTTGCAGTTTGATTTTCACAATGTCGCCCATCGCTTCCGGCTTAATCGGCGTAAAGGGCACAATTTCCATACGCGCTAATAATGCCGGTTTAAAGTGTTTACTGAGAATGGGGCGTATTTTTTCTACTAAGTTTTCTAATGAGGGTTGCTCTTCGGAGGCGCAGGCTTGCGTAATGAGATCATTCGCTAAGTTACTGGTTAAAAAAAGCACCGTGTTTTTGAAATCAATGTTGCGTCCTTCGCCATCTGATAAGAGCCCTTTGTCAAAGACTTGATAAAATAAATTCATCACTTCCAAGTCTGCTTTTTCGACTTCATCCAATAGGACGACTGAATAGGGGCGTTGGCGCACTGCCTCTGTCAATACGCCGCCTTCGCCATAGCCGACATAGCCGGGGGGTGAGCCAATCAGTCTGGAGAGGGTGTGTTTTTCTTGAAATTCAGACATGTTGATGGAGACCATAAACCGTTCTCCCCCAAAAAGTAAGTCGGCGACACCTAATGCGGTTTCCGTTTTGCCGACGCCGCTGGGTCCCACGAGCAGGAAAATACCCATCGGGGTGTCGGTATCACGCAAACCGGCTTTGGCGGCACGAATCCCTTGGTCAATGGCGAAAATGGCATTGTCTTGTCCTTTTATACGTTGGCTGAGGGTTTCTTTGAATGTGAGTATGGATTTGATCTCGTCTTTGACCATTTTGCCAACGGGAATGCCGGTCCAATCAGCAATGACTTCGTTGATGACTTCGGGGGTGACTTCGTAGTGAATCAGTGGTGTATTCCCTTGAAGGTTTGACAAATTTGTCATGGCACTGCTGAGTTCAGTGCTTGTCGGTTCGCTGCTTTCGGCACGCAAATTAAGCACGGTAGTGACCGCTTCTCGTTCTTTTTCCCAACGTTGTGTGAGTTCTTCCCGTTCTTGGTTTAATTGTTCGATTTTATCCGTGAGTTCTGCCGTCCTCGCATCTTCTGTCCGCAGATTGGCGGCAATGTCTCGACGAATGGCCTCTAATTCTCGCTCTAAGGTTTGAATTTGACGTTCTAAGTCATCGAGTTGTGCCGGTTTAGCACTGACACTGATTTTGACTCGTGCTGTTGCGGTGTCTAATACATCGACCGCTTTATCGGGCAATTGGCGACCCGATATGTAACGGGCTGAAAAATGGGCAGCGGCTTCGATGGCATCATTACGCACATAGACGCCATGCGCTTCTTCATATTTGTCACGCAATCCGCGCAAGATTGTTACCGCTTCAGCGGGAGAGGGTTCGCCCAATTTGACGAGTTGAAATCGTCGGGCTAAGGCGGCATCTTTTTCAAAATATTTTTTGTATTCTGACCAAGTGGTTGCGGCAATTGTTCGCAATTCTCCCCGTGCGAGTGCGGGTTTGAGTAGATTAGCGGCATCACCGCCCCCGGCTTGTCCGCCCGCTCCGATGAGGGTATGGGCTTCGTCGATAAATAAAATGATGGGTTTGGGGGAGGATTTGACTTCTTCAATCACCGATTTGAGGCGATTTTCAAATTCGCCTTTGACGCTGGCACCGGCTTGTAATAGCCCTAAATCGAGTCCGTAAATTTCAACATTTTTTAGAATATCGGGGACATCCCCTTCAACAATTTTGAGTGCGAAACCTTCAACCACGGCGGTTTTGCCCACGCCGGCTTCTCCGACGGCTATGGGGTTGTTTTTGCGACGGCGGCTCAGTATGTCAATGATTTGGCGAATTTCTCGGTCACGGCAAAAGACGGGATCAATCTCTCCCGCCCGTGCTTGTCCTGTAAAATTAATGGTATATTTCCCCAAGGCGGTGTCTTCGCGGGCTACTTTAGTTTGACCCGGAGAGGCTTTTTCGATTTCCATGACCGCCGTTTCTTCTTTGGAGCTTGCTGTGATGTCTAAGAGATGACGGCGCAGATTTTCGGCGGGTATGTCTCTGAGCTGATCAAAATATTCGGCTTGTCCATAGCGGCTGGGATTGGAAACTAATGCGGTAATCAGTACGCCGGAGCGAATTTCTCCGATTTGCATTTCGACTGATGCCCACATCCAAGCTTCTTGGAATAATTCAATCAGCAAGGGGGGAAAGACGGGTCTGCCGGTATTGCCTGTTTTTTCGAGTTCTACAGCATGTTGCAGACTTTTTTCGATCCGGGCGGGGTCAATTTCGTAGTGACGCAATATGAGTTGAAAGTCCCGATCAGGGTCCTCAATCAACATGAGTAGCATGTGTTCGATGGAGACGTCGTAGTTGCCACGGGCGACACAAAGTCCAGCCGCTCCTTCCATAGAACGGCTACAATATGTGTTGAGCCGATCAAATAAGGATTTTAAATTAAGGTTTAGCATGTTTTTAGTCCTGTGTTTAAAAGATGTCCAAGATAAATCTTGGACTCCGATAATTTAAGTATACTACAAAAAGGAAAATATTTATGAAAGCCGTTTTATTAACCGCTGCGGGTGGGAGAGATGTCCTGAAAATGAGCGATGTAGAGTTGCCTGCTTTATCGAGTCCCGATTTTATACGTGTGCGTTTACACGCTGCTGGGATTAATCCTGTTGATTATAAAATGCGAGAAAAAGGTGGGATTGTCCCCGATAAGTTACCCAAAATTCTGGGTTGTGATGGGGCGGGTGTCGTCGAAGCGGTGGGTGATGCCGTTAGTCGTTTTAAAGTGGGTGATGAGGTTTATTTTTTTAATGGCGGCATTGGTACTGATGAGCCGGGTAATTATGCGGAATATACTATCCTTCATCAAGATTATGCTGCTCTTAAACCCAAAAATTTGTCAATGGTAGAGGCGGCTGCTTTGCCGTTAGCATGGATTACGGCTTGGGAGTCGTTGGTTGATCGTTGCCAATTGCAAGCTAATCAAACGGTTTTAATTCATGCGGGCGTGGGTGGCGTGGGACATTTGGCGATACAATTGGCAAAAAGCTTGGGGGCGCGTGTTGCTGTGACGGTGAGCAGCCAAGAGAAAGCTGAGTTTGCTCAGTCGCTGGGGGCTGACTATTGCATTGATTACAAGCAGACTGATTTTGTCCAAGCGGCACTGGATTGGACAAAGGGGGCAGGCGTTGATGTGGTTTTTGATATGTTGGGCGCCGACATTTTTTGTCGTTCTATTTCTGCCGCTTGCATTTATGGTAAAGTTGTTACTTTGTTGGATCCCGTTTGCGATAGTAATGCGATTAAGGTGGCAAAGCTACGCAATATCAGTTTGATTTATGAGTTAATGCTCACGCCGATGTTGATGGGGATGCACGAGGCGCGGGTGGCACAGCGGGTGATGTTGGATGAAGCGAGCCGTTTGATTGAGGCGGGTAAGTTGCAGGTAAAAGTGAGTCAGGTGTTGCCTTTGGGGCAGGTTGCTAAGGCACATGAGTTGATTGAGGCGGGGGGTACGATGGGGAAAATTGTTTTGGTCCAAGATAAATCTTAAATGGTTTCGGGAAATCCGCGTAGCGCAATGAGCGAAACAACGAATAAGATCCCTACGGGAGGAAATCCGCTCCATTCCCGCAACGAAGATCGCTGCGCTAAACAACGAATAAATCAACGAATAGTTTCGGGAAATCCGCGTAGCGCAATGAGCGAAACAACGAATAAGATCCCTACGGGAGGAAATCCGCTCCATTCCCGCAACGAAGATCGCTGCGCTAAACAACGAATAAATCAACGAATAGTTTCGGGAAATCCGCGTAGCGCAATGAGCGAAACAACGAATAAGATCCCTACGGGAGGAAATCCGCGGAGCGCAATGAGCGATACAACAAATTGAAGGGTGTCCGAAATACCAATAATTGTTTCGGGAATGGAGCGCAGCGGATTTCCCGAAAGTCGAGGGTTTAAATTGAAGGGTGCCCGTAATACCAATAATTAGTTGATGATCATGGGTGCTATTGGTAAGCCATTACGTGCCCAACTCACAATCCCGCCGTAGAGATTATAAACATTATCATAGCCCCGTTGTGCCATATACATACAGGCTTGGGCAGATCGTGCCCCCGTGCGACAATAAAAAACAACTGTCTCATCTTTCGGTATTTCATCCAGACGAAAAGGTAAGGTATTTAATGGTAAGGGTTTGCCAGTAGAAATAGAGGCTTGTGCCATTTCTTGTGGGGTACGCACGTCAATTAGAATAGGGGGCTTTTCATTTTCCAACCATTGGGCTAATTCATTAGAATCTATTTCTTTGATCTGCATTAAAATTTTTCTCTTTGTTAATTAATAATATTGATATATCTATAGACGGGTTGGTTTATTTCAAGTGTGGCTTAGGGGAGTTATTTATCAATGTTAAAATTAATAGCGATGTTAGGCTTAATCCTAACTTATAATCAATCGGTCTTTTCTGCTACGCCTACTGCGCCGGTTTGGGATGTAGGCACTAAAGCGTTGCGAAAATTATGTTTTCAGGAAAATCTTCGGGCATTTGGGCGGCAAGTTTTCCGAGATTATTTAAAGGATGGTAGTAAAGGGCCTCAAATGGTGTGGATTGCGGGGGGCTATTTTCAAATGGGAGATATGAACGTTACCGTTACTTCGTTTCAAGGCGGTGGTTTTGATAATGAGAAACCAGTGCATAGTGTGTTTATTACGCAAGACTTTGGGATCGGGCGGTATGAGGTGACGTTTGCTGAATATGATAAATTTGCACAAGCGACGGGTCGAAAAAAGCCAGATGATGAAGGCTGGGGGCGTGGCAATCGTCCGGTGATTAATGTGTCTTGGAATGAGGCAGTGGCTTATACCCAGTGGCTCGCTACGCAAACCGGTAAAAAGTATCGCTTGCCGACTGAAACAGAATGGGAGTATGCTGCTCGTGGGGGGACGATCACTAATTATTGGTGGGGGAATACCGCCTCTCATGAGTATGCTAATTATGGTAAAGAGCCTTGGGGGGCATTGGCAAAAGGAAAAGACCGTTGGGAATATACTGCCCCAGTTGGCTCTTTCGAGCCGAATCAGTTTGGTATATATGACACTGTTGGGAATATCTGGGAATGGACGCAGGATATATATAGCGACTATAGTAGCAGCCTCTCTAGTGAGGCGAATAGTCACCGTGTGGTTCGTGGCGGCAGTTGGAGCAGTGGCACCTCCACCTGCCGGGCGGCAATTCGCGGCTACAACTCGCCGGGTGCCCACGCCTCCTCCATCGGTTTTCGTCTGCTGAGGGAGCCTTAACCTCGTCGCGGTGAGTATTGATTGGAGTCCAAAGCTTTAGCTTTGGATTCCAGGACAGTGCTGATTAATCTTGCAAATAACGCTTGACTGTTTCTTTTAGTTTTTCAGCGTATTGGGATATTTCATCGAGATTCTCGATTAGGATTTTTTCTTCAACCCTGTTTTCATCAAAAAGCCCTAAACGCTTTTTCTTGGAACTATTGAAGTGTAACCTGCAAATGGGTTTGCGATTGTTGTCGTCAAACAAGATACCACAATAATTGACAGTATCACGCATAACAATTCTTTCCGGATCAATAATCTCCTTGAGAAGGGCTTTAATAATATTATGCCCTTCTATTTCTGCCTCAGTCGTCACAATCCGGCTTTCTCCATCCTTTTTCTTTTCCTCTATGGCGGCTTCTTTGGCTGGCACTGGTTCTTTCAGCTTTTCAGCTTTTTTCTTTTTCTCTTTGAAAAGTGTGGGTTCTGCCACCATGGCGGTTTGAGTGTTGTTGGTTTGTGCTGGCTCTTCGGCTGCCAAAGCCGACTTTAAGCGTTCATTAATCCGATCACTCATAAACTGTTGTAACGCTTTTTTGACTAATTCTGTGAATTGTTGTTTGACAGATGAGACGAGTTTGCCTGAGTAAACCTGGGACGCAAAAAATTTAACAAACTCTTCAGATGGTTTGGCGAATTGCGCTGCTAAAAGTTGTTTGATCTCTCTGGTGTATTTTAACTCAGTTGCCGCTGTCAAATTCTCTTCTAAGTCAAAAAACGATTGACTAAATCTTTTTAAGTCCTCAGCAGCAGACTCCTTAAGATCAAGCATGTTCAACTCCAGAAAAGGCTTGGAGTCCATTTTATTAGGCTCTTCAATGTCCGTATAAAAATGGTAATTGATGCCATTCGTGAGTACCGCAAACCGAGCCTCAGTGACGCTAAAATAGCGATAAAGTTGAGATTTATGTTCTTTTTCGATGTCTGTGCCACACCATTTACATTCAAACAATATAATGGGTTTTCCATCTTTGAGAATGGCATAATCCACTTTTTCACCCTTTTTGGTGCCAACGTCGGCTGTCAATTCAGGTGTGACTTCAGTCGGATCAAAAACGTCGTAACCCAAAGCCCTAATAAAGGGCATAACAAAGGCATTTTTTGTGGCTTCCTCAGTTTGGATATTTTCCCGCTTTTTGGAAATTTTAGAGGATAGTGCTTTCAGTTCGTCTATTAAATCCATCTGTATTCCTTTGAGCTTTATTTCAAGTTAGTTAAGTAATTCAAAAACACGGTTGACAGCTTCAGCAGCACCTAATGGTATGGAGAGTTGTCCGTCTTCTGGGACTTGAGACTCACGCGGATTAATCCTTATCAATGTACCCTTGTATTTTTCTGCGATGATTTCCGACTCAATTCTAACCGTTGGCACTGCTTGCCCAGCTCCAATCTCAACAATGGCTAGGTCGTTTTCTTGTAATTTTTGAAGCCAATGATGGTATTTTTCAGTTTGCTTTTCATTTCGAGAATGGAGCCATGTTCCGTCACCAAACATTAATATGTTTGGGCGTGCAATCGCTCCGCAAGCTTGACAATGTGGCGCCAAGGCTTCAAAAGCCTGCATATCGACATCAATTTGATGTGCATCCCAAATGTCATCACGACAGGGTGTACTGCATTGAAGATAATGTATAGAGCCATGACATTCTATTATATTATCTTTGTCAAATCCCGCTTTTTGAAAATGTCCATCAACATTTGAAGTAAATACAAAATATCCACCTTTTTTGCGTTTTGCTATTTCAAGCAATTGCAAAAAACCGGAATGGGGAGTCGCATCTCGGTAGAGGTTTAAGCGATGTCCATAAAATGCCCAGGCTAATTTTGGCTTGCGGTGAAACCAGCTTGGATTTGCCATTTGGCTAAAAGATATGCCTAATTTTGCTATTGGCGGATAGGCTTTCCAAAATCCTTTATTACCTCTAAAATCTGGCAATCCAGAGTCAACTCCCATTCCAGCACCTGCCGTAATGAGAAGCGCGTCTGCGTTTGATAATATTTGTGCGGCTTGTTTTATGGTTTTTTTTAACATTATGTAATAAAAATTATTTTTAGATAATATGGGTATTATTCGTTGTTAAACATTAGTTGTACTCATCTGGGAGAACAACCGCTGGTGAGTACAACGAATAAAACCGTCAACATTCTTGCCGGCTCTAA
>JSZA02000188.1 GCA_000785145.2 Candidatus Thiomargarita nelsonii | reverse complement strand
TGTCGCTAAGTGTTTGCACACTCCTCTTGCGCTCCTGCAAGTGACATATACATCGTTTTTACTCGTTTCTCTTATATGTTTACCTGTGGACTTAGGTTATACTCAATAATCGGATGTGTATCGGACAACGCATACAGGCAATATACGACCCATATACCTACAAACCTTTTAACCCCAAGGGGTTTTTAAATTACCGACCTTACAAGTATATCCATATCCATAACGCTTACCCTTTTGAGGCTTTGAACCCTTGCACTGGCGATACTACCACCGGCCTCTGCTTTCTAGCTGCTGTCTAGCTAGGCGAATCCATTCACACCATATCAGAAATTTTACTTTAAGACTTTGTTTTCCTTACGGAATTAGGTCATCGCACTATATAATTTTAAAGGGCAACCAACCCGAGGTGGGGCAATCCCTTGTGGTTGCCCGCCCCTACACAGATTTTGAATATAATCTTATGTATAATTATAATCGATGGTTTTATCAGTCGGCTCATGACATACTGAACCGCATTATAACGGCCTTCTTGAACTCCCCTAAGTTCCATGCGTAGGATACTACAAATAATTATTGTCTGTCAAGAGGTTTTTTGATTGGTTTTCATTTTGTGGTGTAGGGGGTGTTTAATGCTAAAATTTAGACTAGACATTAAAAAACCTATTTTGTATTTTTGGTTATTTTAGTGGTTTTTGTGTATAAACTCAACAGTCAGAAATCCTATTTTTCAAAAAAATAGGATTTCTTATCTTGAACAAGGGATTTATTATTAATACTAATTTGCACGGAGTCCAAGATTTATCTTGGAGCCCTGATATTCGCGGAGGGAAGTTTAACTTATTTGAAATATTTGTGGTGTGGGCTTCTATGCTGGACGGTACTAACTAAACCTAGTACAGGGATTAACGGAATAAGGGGATTGGCTCAACGCCGGAAAATCAGACCTGCCAGGTATCCAAAACCTGGCAGATCATTATGATAAACCGGAAAAATTAACAACGCTGACATGTTTTTGACACCTGTCAGGTTTGTCTTGATCCCTCCTCATACTGGACAGTTAATTTTGTGGGGGCTTACAATGCCCTCACCTGTTCCAAACTCAACCCAGTCGCACTGACTATTTGTTCCTCTGTCAAAATGCCAAGAGCTTTGAAATTTCGAGCGGTTTCTATTCGACCATCCTTCAATCCGGCTTCCCTACCCTTTTCCTCCGCCTGTTTCTCAGACTCTTCCTTATTGTACTCATCCTTCATGCGGGCATATTCTTCGGGACTGATCCGATCTTTCTCAATCAGTTCAAACAAGCTGTGAATATGAGGATTAGTATAATCCTCTTCATTAACCTCTTCATCCAAACTATCGTTAATCGCTCGCATCCATTCGAGGTAATTTTCCGGCGTGTTTTTTTTAATCGAATTAGTAAAGACAAAAATGAGTCGATGTTTACGCTTATAAACCCCATCAATCACCTTGCCAGTCACAATATCTCTAGGTTCCAAATCATGAACCAAAATACTGCTATCAGGACTAGGTGCTTTCTTGCCCGTAAAAAAAACTAAGGTGATGATAGTGACTGGAAAACTATAATTATTTGAACTCGCAATCGTTTCTACCATCGCACTGCATTGATAATAGACAAAACGTTCAAAAGCGTCTGAATAATGAGCATGTTGCACTTCGACGATGAGCCGATTCTTTTTATCTTCGGCGAATAAATCAAATCGGGTGGCTACCTTGCCCACCGAGGGAATAAAAACCTTGTCATTTTCCACCTCGTCAATTTCAAGTTGGATGTCAAGAAGATCACTGACTAAGGCGGTGAACATCTCTGGTTGACTAAAGGCTTTTTTGAAAATGACATCATAACGTAATGGGGCAACTTGTTTCATGGAATTATCCTAAAGGCACTGGTGGGTAATAGGAGTCCAAGATTTATCTTGGAGCCCTGATATTCGCGGAGGGAAGTTTAATTTATTTGAAATATTTGTGCAAGCATAAATTATGCGGGGAATGATAGGAGTCCAAAATTTATTTTGGACAAGCGCGGAAAAAATTTTCCGCTTAGTTACTTTTTATTCCTATATGAAATTGGGCAGTTAAAATTAAACAATTGATTTATATTGATATAATGTAATGGCATTAAATTTGCAATTATACTGGCATTTCACAAGGAAAAACTAACATGGCACTTTTGCACTATCAAAACATAGAACCCAATATTCATCGTCCCGACATGCTCATAAATATGACGGTACATGGACTAAGGGATTTTTATACTTATTTAGATCATACCGAGAAATATCTGAAAAGTGATGTAGCAGTATTACGCTTGGCTTGGAAACCCGGCTCATCAGAAAAAGGTTGTTGGATAGAGCTAATCGAAGATCGTCCTGATGAACCTGAGACGACTTTTCAAGCATTTTTAGATGACAGTGCTCGTAGTGTTTATCAGGCAGAAACATTGAAACCGGAGGCACAAAGCTGGACTTTTTCTCAAAATGAGCAAATTTCCATCTTGGATCGTGATCTAGAAACTAACCAATTGTTACTAGAAAAACAGCCAGATAAACCGATGTTGTTGCTAAAACCCAACACTTATCCGTTACAAAAGCAATTGGAAGCGATTCGCCGTTTGCAAGATACCCCTTTGCCAGAACATCGTCCCTTATTAAAGCTGATGGAAAGTACCACTCATGTCGAATGGCCAAACCTGCCAAACGATTGGCAAGTACGGGATGATTGGAAATTGCTCACCGAATCCAGCCGCCCGGGTACTGACAAGCAACGTTATTTTGTTCAAATCGCCTTAAACACACCAGATTTTGCCTTTCTTGAAGGCCCCCCCGGATCAGGTAAAACCACCGCAATCTGTGAACTCATTTTACAATTGATAGCACAAGACAAACGAATCTTATTATGTGCCTCTACCCATGTTGCAGTAGATAATGTAATTGAACGCTTGATGGACAGCCAGCATCGTGAACAAGTCATCCCAATACGGATTGGTGACAAAAGTATTTTGTCAGACAGCGTCAAACCTTACCAATTTGAAGAATTTTGTCGCACCGAAAAAAAACGGCTGATGAACTTTCTCAGCCAACAAAATCCACCGACTCAAGCACAGAGACATTTATTACAAGCGATTCAAAATCCAAACGGAACCTTAACAAATCTAATATTGGAATCAGCCAATGTCGTTTGTGGCACCACCATTGGCATTTTGCAACACCCTCAGATAAAGGATCGGAATATGGCAAATCCCCTATTTGACATGTTGATCATTGATGAAGCCAGTAAAACCCAATTCCAAGAATTTATCGTACCAGCACTGCTCGCAAAACGCTGGATATTAATCGGTGATCCGCGCCAATTATCGCCTTATGTCGATGACGAAGCCATGGCAGAAAATGTCAAAGTTTGTCTGCCTGAACCGGTATCACGCGAAATATGTTTGGATGTTTTTCAAGCAAAGCACTACCCAAATAGCGGAGCCGTGTTAATTGCCACCGATGAGCAGACTAAATACCAGCAACAGGCAAAAGCACATAAAGTATTGTTTGCCAATGCACAAAGCGATCCCCTATCTCTCGCTACTGCATCTATCGTTGCCGATACGCCGACTAACTTGGCAACTTGTGAAGCAGCACTACCTTTGGACATCACAACTTTACGTGGTAACACAGAAAACCTACATTTACTCAAACGACGTGTGGCAGCTTGGCAACCCGCCGAAGACAAAAATTGGGCCAATGAAGTCGCTTGGCGACAAGCACGGCTGTATGAACAGCGTCAAAGCCAAGGCAACCAAGGAGAACGTTTACAAACACAAATCAATGATCTGTTACCAGTCGTTGAAAACCATGAACGGGTGCAATGGAAAATTGAACAAGTTCGTAGAATCGCTTTACCTTCTGTACTGGAATCCTTACAAAATGGTTTTGAACGCCGCAAAGGGCAGAAAACCGGTACGGCTTTAAGTGATGGTTTAGCAGAAAATGCTCTTAAACAACGTCATATCTTATTGGAATACCAGCACCGTATGCACCCGGAAATTTCCCAATTTTCGCGTACATATATTTACCAAGGTGCGGCATTACAAAACCCACCGGATATGACAAAACTTCGCCACTGGGAATATGACCGTTATGCCCATCGCGCAGTTTGGTTGGACGTGTGGCCGAAAAAAGGAGAGCAAGGCAACCGCAATAGTCAAGAAGTCAAGGTTATTCAAAAAGAAATCCAAGCCTTTCATCAATGGGCAAAACAAAATCCGCATCCAGAAAATAAAGTCTGGACAGTAGCCATATTGAGTTTTTACCGAGCACAGGAAAAATTATTGCGTAAAGCCTGCCGTGAACTAACTGGTCAACACCGCGCTTATCGCAACTTTTATCTAGGCGGCAACAAGCAAAAACATGATGTGCATTTAGAAGTGTGTACAGTGGATCGCTTTCAAGGACACGAAGCCGATTTAGTATTTTTGTCTTTTGTCAAAAACCATCCTACCGTATTTTTAGGTAGCCCAAATCGCTTAAATGTCGCCGTCACAAGGGCGCGTTATCAACTGGTTTTAGTTGGCAACCATAAACGCCTATCGAATAATCGTTATACAGAACTTCAGGCACTAGTCGATACGGTGCCAATCACCAACACTTGGAGTTAATTATTATGGAACTGGTTTTTCAACGCACTTTGAATATTCAACGTTACCGCATCATAGCAGAAGTAGCGCGTACACAAAAGCGGGACGAATTACAGGCGGTTTTATTACTAGCCCAAGAACGGGGACATGTCTCTGCCAAAATGGTAGCTGATGAATTATTAGGCAATCGACCAGAAACCGTCGGCAAACGGCTAATACAAATTTGTTTCACACACAAATTGTTATTAGAAAAAGAGTCTAATTACTACATCCTGACAAAAACGGGACAAACGGCATTGGAAAAAGAGAAAATCTTTATCCCAGAACGAGGGACTTGGGAAATATGGGTAACTGATGATCCATTGTGGGCTAATGCCTTAATCCAAATTAAGCCTTTTAATGAAACTCAAGCACGAAATGAGATCAAAAACCAAAAGGGATTGAAGGAAAGATGTCAAGATATGCAAGATATTCCTAACTGGTTAGTTAAAAAACTGCAAGGGCAGATCATCACACCACTTGCTGACGACAGAAACGCGGAATATCGTTTTGATGAACTCGCCGAAAAAGGAGAACTTGTCACTCCCGATGCCAACATAACCGCAACTTTAACTATCGGTGAAACCAGCGACTTACTGTTTACAGGCAAAATTATCAATAAAGAATGTCATTACCAAGAGCAACACCCAATGACTTTTCAGTCAGCTTGGCACCAGATATTGGAACAACAAAATTGGCTAACACGCTGGCGTACCCAACAAGAAGTGTTAGATGTATCTTATCAGGACTTATCTGAACAGGAGCGGGCTAGTTTTCACAAAGATTATCCGATTTCAAAACCCTGTTTAACCGATTTGGATATATTTGATGATACCACTATCAACAATATACCGATTGCCCCCGCTACCCAACAAGACGCAAATCACTGGGCACATTGGTTACTGGAACGGGATACCAATCGCTATGTACTCAAGGGCGACTTTGAAACTATGCAAAACAAGGTGACTGAGTTTTTTCCTGATTACGAGATTACTTTTCCAGAGCAAAGCGAATTTGCACAACAGTTGCGTCCGCGTGCCTATTGGTACTTACAAGCACCATTGGATTGGCAAATTTAAGAACAAGGATATAAACCCATGAATAATTGGACAAAAGCATTTTCAGAATCTCAAGACTTACGCCAACGCTCAGTAGGCTATCCCGTTTGGATACCCCATCGTCAAAACACCTATCAGCGTCAAGAGGTGCTAGACAAAATCTATCAAAGCGGCGAAAATCGGCACTGCATTCAAGACATCATTACCGCTATTCAACATGCCCAAGACACCGTAATGCTGATGAGTTTTCTAATGGCTGACAAAGCATTAGAAGATGCCTTAATGAACGCAGCAAAACGTGGAGTGCGCGTTTATGTAATGCTGGCTGCCGAAAACAGATTAGAAAAAGAACCCGCAGCGGATGCCGAATTTGATCAAAAAACTTTGGCACAACATAAAACCATGTTGGATAGACTCGCTGGACAAGTTTTGGTACGCTCTGCGCCTAATTTTCATGCAAAATTGGTATTGATCGATACACAGGCTCCCAATCCTAAAGGCTTTCTACTCACCGCTAACCTGACAAAAGAAGCCTTGCAACGCAATGAAGAACTAGCGGTAGCACTGACACCACCAGAAATTCAGACTGCTTTTGCATACCTACGCTGGGCTTTTTGGGAAGGTGCAGAACATGAACTGATAGAAAAACAACGTCTAAGCACCGTTAAACCCTTGCAAAAAGTGGACAATCCACAAATCGCTCAACATTTTTTAGCCACCAAGCCAGACAACAGTTTGCAACCAGTGTTAAAACAGATTATCCAGAATGCCAAACAAGAACTGATTGTCAGTAGTTTCGGCTGGGAAATCGATCACGCGATTGTAGCATTACTCATAGAACGGATTCGTAACGGCTTACACGTCACACTGTTAGCGCGAATTCGCCCAAAAACGATGCCCACCTTAATCAAATTAGCACAAGCCGGCGCCCAAGTCTTAGGATTTCGGTGGTTACACGCCAAAGCACTTTGCAATGATGTGGGTGAAGCCATCGTCATGTCGGCTAACCTAGAAACGCAAAGCCTAGAACACAGCCTAGAGTTTGGCGTATTCCTACCAGATGAACGGGCAACCGCCGTCAAACACATATTACAGACATGGCAACAACAAGCCCCTTGGCAATTACTGCCTCAACCCATTTTGAAAGATTTACCAATAGGTGAAATCACATTATGGCGGCAAGGGAAATTGCAGCAAGAAAAGATGTTATCAATTAAAGAAGTGCAATTAGGTGAATTGACAGCAGACTCAGCAGAACAACTGGACTTACCCAAACCGCAATACAAAAACGCTGCCTTAGCATACGAATTGCGCTATCACTGGAAAGTGTCTGCACCTAAGTTGGATCAACAAAAATCCAATGAAGTTAAACAACAACTTGAAAAAGAAGAAGTTTCTTATGTACCGCCGGTTTACCACCAAAATGGACACAATGTCGTGGCGATTCAACAACCACAACAAATTCCATCTGCCCAAAACCTGATCCAACAAGGCATAGCAAAAGCAATTGTCGTGCGAGACTAAACAATGGTTTGGAGTCCAAGATTTATCTTGGCTCTCCCAAACTAAAGTTTGGACTCCTGCCAGAAACAAGCTTTTATATTGAGGCATTTTTTTAAATGAAGATAAAAACTAAATTGAAAAACTTACGTGATGTATTATCACAAAACCTGATTGAACGGGATACGCCAATACGCTTGACTTTGTTAGCCGCATTGTCAGGTGAACACCTATTACTGCTAGGACCACCGGGCACCGCCAAAAGTGAATTAGCGCGTCGGTTAAAACAGGCTTTCAAAGGGGGCAATTATTTTGAACGCCTGTTGACGCGCTTTTCGGTGCCAGAAGAATTATTTGGTCCTTTGTCCATTAAAGCCTTGGAGCAAGATCGTTATGAAAGATTGACGAGTCGTTATTTGCCCACTGCCACTGTTGCCTTTATTGATGAAATTTTCAAAGCCAATAGTGCTATTTTAAATTCGCTACTGACTCTGTTGAATGAGCGTGAGTTTGATAACGGTGTTAATAGAGATAAAACACCATTAAGTTGTGTTGTGGGTGCTAGTAATGAATTACCGGAAGGCGAAGAATTAGAGGCACTGTATGACAGATTTTTATTGCGCTATCAAGTGATGCCGGTGTCGTCGCAAGAAAGCTTTGCTAAACTGTTACGTTTAAAAGGCAATCCTAAGCCTAAACCTGATTTAGAATTGCGTTTAACCGTAGAAGAATTACAGGAAATTCAGGAATCGGCAGAATCGGTGAATATTCCTGATGACGTTATGGCACTGTTGCAGGAACTGCGAAACTTTTTGACTGAACAACAAATTTATGTATCTGATCGCCGCTGGCGAAAAGTCGTTAAATTGCTACAAGTTGCCGCTTATACTAATGGCAACAATGATATTTCTATTTGGGACTGCTGGCTGCTACAACATTGTCTTTGGGCAACACCTGAACAAAGACAAGTTATCTTTGATTGGTATCAATCGCGGGTGGGTACAAGAGCAGCGTTTAATCCTGAGAAATTTAGCAAGCTGATTGCCGCTTGGGAAAAAAAGCTGGAAGAGGAGAAAAACAACCAAACTCAAGCTCATGACGAAGAAGGTCATCTGCTTTATATTGATTGGAAAGGCGAACCAACTACTCAAAGTCAGGGAGAAGTACCTGAGAACAGGAATGGTGAACCACTTTATCTTGCACCTCCACAAAACCAAGGAAATCGCATTCAAGATCGTACTAATCAAGGCAAAGGCTATACAGATCAAGAGTTCAAACAGAACTTTTGTCGCGATTACGGTAACAAATTTCATGATGGTCAACAATGGGTAGAGGTTAAAGATTACTATGCAGACAATGCAAACCGTTTAATGGTTTCAAAAAAAATTCCACCAAAAACGGAACCCACTTGCTACTCTAAATATCACATCAAGGGGCGCGTTGAAGAAACTGACAATATCGTAAAGGACATTACCGAGTATCTGCCTCATATAGATGAACAAATCAGATCATTGACACAAACGATTAATGATCACCTCTGGATCACACCCGGCTTTTCTGAACCCGCCAAAAGCACCCTTGAGCAAACACGACAAACTGTAGATGCACTGAGAGTCAGAATCACACAAGTCCGCGATGGATTTAGTAACTTGCCGGTAGAGAAAGTATGAACACCATTTTTGAGGCTAATTCACTAGAAAGAAACTATCAGTTTCTTGATGAACTACCAGAATCGCTTTATCCGGTAGTGGTGACGCATACACAGGGCCAGTTGCAGCAACGTGTGCAAGGCATCATGGCATGGCGAAAAGCACTGCTTGATGGTCATTTGCCCAAGCATATAGACTGGCCCAATCAACCAGTCCTTGGCAAAATACTGAGTGTTTTAGACCAATTGGATATTGCGCGTTTTTGTCAGCAACAAACTGAGTTAACCGATAACTTGTTGCTAGATGTTTGTAAAGCTGTTAGCCAATTTGAAAAAATACAAGGTGAACAGTTTAACAGACATTTTGAAGAGTTAAAGCAACTAGAAGAACAACGCAAAAGAGAACAAATTCGACAGAATAACTTACGAATGTTGGACGCTGAAACGCTTGAACAACTTCAGAAAGAAGCCTTGCGCCTTGCAGGAGAAAATGCCGCTGATGTCACTGGGCAACAATTTATACAAGACTGGCAAGAAAGAGCGCGGGTATGGCATAAACTGGCTGAAGTATTCGATGAATTAGGTGGTTTACTGGGGCGAGGATGGGACTTATCCCAAGGACTGTTAGCGAATCAAGGCTGGTTAGAAATAGTTCGGTTACGCAAACTGCTTGAACAGATTCCTCACCTAAAAGAATTGGTACGCACACTTGGAAAAATGCAAATTTCGACTGAGGAAGACACCATCCCGGTGATGGAACAACTCTTTGAACCCGTGAAACGCCTAATTGAGGAAATTCAAGAAATTCAAAGTCCCTTAGCACCCATGGAAACGCGAGGTATTACCCGATCAGATGATATTTCCCGAATGCTGCCCAGTGAATTAGTTTTTTTAGGACATCCGCAGTTAAAAATGTTGTGGCATGCCCGCCGTGCCGAAAAGGCTTTACTGACTTATCGAGTAAAAGGCGTATTATCAGAACACGTACTGACTGAAAATGAAGACATAGAGAGCAAACAACAGCCCGGAAAAAAAGAACGTTTAGAAAGAGGCCCTATTATTGTTTGTCTGGACACTTCAGGTTCAATGCACGGTACCCCAGAAATGATCGCTAAAGCGCTGACGCTGGAAGCCATGCGTGTTGCACATAAGGAAAAACGCGCCTGTTATCTGTATGCGTTCAGTGGCCCTCAACAAGTCATAGAGCATCAATTAGAATTAACCGAGCAAGGATTAACCGAGTTTATGGCCTTTCTGATTCAGTCTTTTCATGGTGGCACCGATATTCAAGCACCTCTCGCAAAGGCGGTGGCAAAACTAGATACGGAAGAATGGAAACGAGCTGATATTATGATAGTCACCGATGGCGAATTTTCGGTACCTTCCAATACTGTTGAACTGATTAACAAAGCCAAAGAAAAGGACAAATTGCGAGTACATGGAGTATTAGTAGGGGGCTGGAATAGTTCGGCTATAGAGAAACTTTGTAACCCGGTTCATCGGTTTTCTGATTGGCAAGAAATGACAAAACAAAAATGGTAAAACGAGAACAACCAACCCTATTAACTTGGCATTCTCACCGTGCCGGAGATGAAGTATTACAAAACGCCTTGCAATCTCTAGCACAGGAACATAAAGTGTATATCCGGCGCGTATTATATCTAATTCAGCCACAGCACAAAAACCTTGCCAAGCCAAAAATTGCCGCTGACATTGAATTTAATAAACTGATACTGCCCATAGATGATCCCACCGCACATTTGGAAATCTATGAAGCGGTGCGAGATAAAGTATTGCCTAAAATTATCAATTACTTACCACTACATATAAATATATCTCCCGGCACACCGGCTATGCACACCGTTTGGCTGATATTACATGCAGGCGGCGCATTTCCCAACAACACCATTTTATGGTCATCGCAGTACGATCATAAAACTAAAATCACTCGTATTGATAGAATGAATTTTCCAATTAATACATATCTAGCAGAAATTCGTCTTCAAGCGAGCAAGCAACCAGAAATAGCCCAATACGATGCCGAATACCGCTCACCAGCCCGGCAAAACAGCTTATTACAACTCTCCCGCTATGCGCGATTGCTAGGTGCTCCTTTACTTATTATAGGAGAACGTGGCATCGGAAAAACGCGCCTAGTAGAAACTCATGTCACCCGCTTAAAACAAAAGAAAAAATTGATCACCGTAGCTTGCGGCACCTTAGACTCAGATTCTGGATTGGCAGAAAGTATGTTATTTGGACATATAAAAGGAGCATTTACTGGTGCTAACAAAGATCGCGCCGGATTGCTAAAAGAAGCCGATGGAGGCATCTTATTTTTAGACGAAATCCAAGACTTACCCAAACCCTTGCAACGTAAACTGGTACGGATATTTCAAGATCGAAAACACCGTTATCGTCCCGTAGGCAGCGATAAAGAACAAGAGACAGATATTGAAATCGTCTGTGCATCTAACCGCCCCCTAGACGAATTGCGTAAAATACTAGATGCCGATTTGTTTGATAGATTGAGCCATTTAATTATAGAAATTCCCCCATTACGAGATTGCCGAGAAGATTTAGAAAT
>JSZA02000180.1 GCA_000785145.2 Candidatus Thiomargarita nelsonii | reverse complement strand
AGGAGATTTTGGAGTCCAAAGCTTTAGCTTTGGACGTGGGTTTCCAAAGCTAAAGCTTTGGACTCCAAAATACATTAAAATTCTTGGGAAGGTACTTACCTGATGATAGAGCGCAACAGCGTGGTGCGTCGGGCGAGCGTAGTTTAGGTTAAATGACAATGATGAACAGGTAAAAAACGATGGCATATAGTGATTTTACTTTAAAACGAGTTAAGTCTGATCTCAATATCGAGATTATTGAGAATGAAGAGCTTTTCCCTTACATCGAGGGTATTGAAATTAGTCAATTTCTGGAAACAATGCTAAAACGAAATATTCCACTTGCTTTAGCCATTAATACAGAAAAAGCACGCTCTGAGTTGATAATTGCAAATATACTGTTGGAAGTCAAAGATCAACTCAAAAATGAAATCAGTTTTTTTTCGGGGATTGAGTTTACAGTTGATAAAGATAGGGGGTTAAATGGTTTTTGTGATTTTATCTTGAGCCGTTCTATTGAACAATTTTATTTAGAGACACCAGTTGTAACAATAGTGGAAGCCAAAAATGAAAATATAACGGGTGGATTAGGTCAATGTATCGCGGAAATGTATGCAGCTGCCATTTTTAATGAAAGAGAAAGCGATGAAATAGCATGTATTTATGGCGCTGTAACAATAGGTGACGAATGGAAATTTGTTAAATTGGTGGGAAATACGGCGTATATTGACACAGTAAAATACTACGCGAATGATATTCAAAAAATTGTCGCTATTCTAGTGGAAATGCTAAAAAAGGAACATCACAGCAAATAACTCAATGCCATTATGTTAAGCACAAAGCAATGTTGGTAGTACTTCGCAAAAAGCACTCTTGGCTCGTTTGAAAGGTCAAGAGTATGGTAATCTTGTGCCTACGTGAATCAGGCATTATTTTTAAGGTGGGTACGCTCAGTCTCTATATATAATAAATAAGTAGATACACAAAAGTTTTTTAACATTTTTCAGTTGTTTCGGGAATGGAGCGGAGCGGATTTCCCGCAACGAAGATCGCTACGCTAAACGCCGTCGAGAGTAAAAATGTTAAAATATTTATGTAGGCTCTACTTATATAAAAGAGTTTGGCTCAAAAAATAGCATTTTGGCTCGGTTTTGACTTATCCCAATTTAAATAATTGGGTGTCGTTTTGCTTTTTTTTAATGGTGGGTTTCGAGCCTTTTTAAGGCGATCTGAAAAATGAGGCTAAAATCAAAGAATGTACTAAAAATCAGCCATTGCGTTTTTTTTGTTTGAGGTAATTAAAGCTTGTTGAAAGTCTCTATATAATATATAAAAGCATTTTGGCTCTGTTTTGACGGCACCCTTCAAAAGTCGTTTACAGTTTAGTTTAGCTTCGCTGACCAGAGGAGCGGGAAATCCGCGTAGCGAAATTCCCGAAACAACGAAGCAAGCGTAGCCTGCATTGGTGTAGGGTGCGTCCTACGCACCCTATTGTGATGTATGACTTATCCACACAAACAGGTGCGTAGGACGCACCCTACAATCCAGGCGGAGCGAACTAAAGCCACTTCTTGACAATTGTTTATTGTGTTCTGATAATCAAAAAATTGATAGAACTAAAAGGTGATCTTATGTCTAAAACTTGCTTAAATATCAGCCTTGACCAAGATTTGATGGATTTTGTACAAGGCGATAATATCGAGACTTTGTGTTCCGATCCTGACTTCTACAAAGCACTAGTCGATGTACAGACCAAGCTCCGCGATGGCACGGGGCAGTGGCATACCTTTGAGGACGTTTTTGGAAATGGAAACAAAATTTGAAAATGCACTCTTGAAGGGTTTCAAGAAACATGCCAGCATAAAAAAAACAGATTGAACAAAAAGTTCATCAGATTATGGAGCATCCAGTCAAGCTAATTATTAATGTCTATCTAAGTCCGAATAGCTCTGCATGTGGGTTGGACTAATGATAGGATGTCTAATATTTCGGAGATTTTTGAGGATACGACAATGTACCGTTACATAATTTTAACAACAATTATATTAATAAATGCCCTAACGCCCACCCATGCCTTTAATCTGACGGAAAAGTTAGCTGAGTGTCAAACCCATTTAAACGCCAACTGTCTAACCACGGGCACAGGTGGGACTGCGCTTGGGTGTTACGAGGCGGTGCTAAAACAAGAACCAACGAATAGCGAGGCTTGGCGCGGCTTAGATCGGATTAAAGCGCGTTATCAAGGGTGGATAAACCGCGCATTGAATCGAGGACAACAATACAAAGTCCAAGCTTATCAAGCCAGTATAGGTTTAGTGGATGATTTAAAAACCAGATTACAAGCAAGCATCCCAAACACTCCAACCTCCACAAAGCCTGATGTGTTTGTGCAGTTGGGACATTCAGAAAATGTAAGCGCCGTGGCGTTCTCCCCCGATGGCAAACTCGCCTTGTCGGGTTCATATGATGAAACCCTCAAACTGTGGCAGGTTGAAAGTGGGCGCGAGATTCGGACTTTCAAAGGACATTCCGATCAAGTAAAAGCCGTGGCGTTCAGCCCAGATGGCAAACTCGCCTTGTCGGGCAGTAGAGACGGCACAACCCGTTTATGGAATATCCAAACCGGAAAAGAAATTGCTCAAATGCTAGGCTTTGAAAATGGCGAATGGGTAACGATCACCCCAGAGGGGCCTTAAACACCGCATCCCTAAACGGAGCCAAATATATCAACGTCCGTGTCGGCAATCAAATCTATGGCATTGATCAATACGAATCCATTTACCACCGCCCGGACATAGTAAAACTAGCCATAAAACTAGGAGACACACAACAAGCCATAGCACAACTGACACTGCCCAAATTCAAGCGAAAAATCTGGTTTGTTAATCCCCAACAAGGCTATAAAACAGAGCGATCTCGTATTCAAGTCAAAGTCGAAACCCAAGTGATAGCCGATAGTGCCGAATCCCTGACATTTAAAGTCAATGGACGCACAGTCGGGACAGAAAAATCAGGCAAACGATCCCGTGCAAAAATAGGCAGCGTGCAAACTTACAGCCGACAAATCCCCTTAGAGATTGGCGAAAACATGCTAGAAGTCGAAATCCGTGGCAAAGCCGGCGCCGTACAACAACGCAGTAGTATCATAGTCATACGCGAAAAAGGCACCATCGTCGAAAAGCCAGACTTATACTACTTAGGAATTGGAGTCGCGGAACATCCACAAGTGCCCCTGAGATACCCAGCTAAAGATGTCACCGGATTAGAAAAAGTACTAAAACAACAACAAGGCAAAGTATATCGGCAAGTCGTCACCAAAACCTTGACCGATAAACAAGCCACACGCACTAACATAATGAAAGCCATCACCACCTTTTTTGAACCCACTAAACCAATGGATATAGCCATATTATTCATAAGTGGACACGGAATGAACACAAACTTAGGCTACCATTTTGTCACTTATGATGCCAACATAGAAGAACTGACAGTCAACGGCGTATCATGGCACACATTTAACATCATCAATAACATACCAGCCCATGTAGTGCTACTTGTCGACACCTGCCATGCAGGCAATATCACCGACAACAGCAAATGGCAAACACAAGCCCAAGCCGATCCAGAACAATTTATGCGGGAAGCCAACCTGCATAACGTCATAGTACTTGCCTCAAGTTCTGGCGAGGATTACTCAATAGAAAACGAAGAATGGGGGCATGGCGCTTTTACCAAAGCACTGATAGATGGATTGAATGGAAAAGCTGTCGGTTATAAAAAAGGAGTGGTAAAGCTGAGTTACTTGCAAGATTATGTCCGTGAACGGGTGCGGGAACTCACCGAGAATGCCCAAACTCCGACGATTCCTAAGTTAAGCGGCGATGGATATTTTTGGGATTTAGTGTTGGCTAGGCATTAACTCAAGTCAAAACCAATAACTACACGGATTGTATTTAAGAAAGGATAAGTCAAAACAAATAACTACACGGATTGTATTTAAGAAAGGATAAGTCAAAACCAATAACTACACGGATTGTATTTAAGAAAGGATAAGTCAAAACCAATAACTACACGGATTGTATTTAAAAAAGGATAAGTCAAAACCAATAACTACACGGATTGTATTTAAGAAAGGATTTCAGTTGTTTCGGGAATGGAGCGGAGCGGATTTCCCGAAACGAAGTCAGCGAAGCTAAACAACGAAAAACCCAGAGCCGATTATGTTTTGACTTACAGGGATTACATTTCAGTTGTTTCGGGAATGGAGCGGAGCGGATTTCCCGAAACGAAGTCAGCGTAGCTAAACAACGAAAAACCCAGAGCCGATTATGTTTTGACTTATCCCTGCTTAAATACAATCCGTGTAGTTATTATGGTTTTGTGTTTTGACTTTATCCATCGCTCACCTACGTGAGTTGTAGTTATTGTAGTTTTGTGTTTTACTGAGTTTCGGGAAATCCGCTCCATTCCCGAAACAACGAAAGATTTCTGCCTTCCTGCACTATATATATAGTTGTCCAGAAAAGTTGTATCGGGAATTTCGCTCCGCGGATTTCCCGATACTAACCCTCGACTGAGTTTCGGGAAATCCGCGGAGCGAAATTCCCGAAACAACGAATCCGTGTAGTTATTATGGTTTTGTGTTTTGACTTTATCCCTATCACATCAATTAATCAGGAGAACAACATGTTTACTCGACACGCACTAACTCAACTCATTGTTTGTCTCACTCCACTACTCAACCCCGTAATGGCATACCAAGACTGTCACCGTGCCAGCCTCCTAACCAACCAAGCCCTAGATTTACCAGATGAAAGACAATACTATCCCCAACAAAAGTGGATACTCAACCAAGCCATAGAACTCTGTCCAAACCATCCCGAAGCCCACAATAACTTAGGCTATATTTTTCAAGAGGAACAAAACTATACACAAGCCATTGAACACTACCAGCAAGCTATCCAAGCGCAGCCCAACTACTCAAATGCGTGGTATAGCTTGGGTGAAGTTTATATGACAAACAACGGCGGCAAAATATTGAGCGTATGATTGCCAAATGTTTAGGATTAAAAGCGGGTAGCATTATAGAAACCCATATTTTCCGCAACTTTAACTTTGACACCGGCAAATCCAGCTTACAATCAGGAACAGAACGCCAACTGGAAGAAATAGCGGCAGCGTTACGGCAAATAAAACCAAGCCTCATCAAAATACATGGACATACAGACATGCAGCGATTTTATGGAAAATCCCAAAGAGAGAGTGACTTACTCAACTGGAAACTCTCAGAAAAACTAGCCGAAACTATCGCTCAATCAAACCATTTACTACAAAGTCAAAGAATTAAAGACAAACCAGCCCGCTTACTTGACATTATTCAAGATTTCACCCAACAATGAACTACGGGCAGTCGTACAAAATCAAGCCATAAAAGTTGGGCGGATTTATAACTATCAGGACAAATCAATAACGGGCAAAGTCTATTTTAAAACCGTAGTGACATCCCACGAAATCCCAAGCACGCAATGGTTTTCCCTGATAGATGCCAAAAATCCGCGCCAATTGAAATCAATTTTATGTGTACAAAGATTAACAATAGAGAGCCAAAAACCAACGACGACTGTGGACAACAAAATTTATCGTACAGCCTTAGTCATTGGAAATGCGGACTACCTAAAACAATGCCATTAAGTTAAGAGATATTGTAGGGTGGGTAGAGCGAAAGCGAAACCCACCATTGTTATAAATTTACGCCCGGATCTTCGTTTCAAAGGTTTGGTGGGTGCAGCGAAGCTCTACCCACCCTACAAAAAACCTTAACTTAATGGCATTGACTACCTAAAAGGACCACTAAATGCACCCGTTTTGGATGCTCAAGCCCTGGCAAAAGTATTGCGGAAATTAGGATTTCAAGTCACAGAGAAAATCAACTTAGATCGTAAAGGGATGCAAAATGCCATTCGAGCATTTGGTAGAAAACTTAAGCAACGTCCAGGAGTGGGCTTGTTTTATTACTCTGGTCATGGAATCCAAGACAAGGACACCAACTACTTAATTCCAATTGGCGCGACTCAATCACTACAAGAAGCAATTGATCTGCCTTATGAAACAGTGCTAGCAAGTGTAGGGTGCGTCCTACGCACATTTTTGTCGGTTGAGATCAATTATACGTGACTTTATTTGTGCACAGGACGCACCCTACATTTAAGCCAGGCGTTAGGCTGGTTATAGTGATCCTAAATGATTTATTCGCTCCCAAGTTTTTATAGACATTATCGGAATTCACACTGTTGTTGGAGTCCAAAGCTTTAGCTTTGGACTATTTTCAGGAGACATATTTGAACAAACCGTTCGCTCCGCCTGGATTAATGTAGTGTGCGTCCTACGCACCGTTTTGTCAATGTGGATAAATCATACATACGTAACAAGACGGTGCGTGGGACGCACCCTACAATCCAGGCGGAGCGAACTGCACATCCTTCAGGATCATTAAGTAGTACAAGAAACACCGTTATTTTGGTAGCAATTTCCTTGGAAGGTGGATATACCCAGCTTAAAAAATGCACCGTTGGAACTTTCACAAATCAAGTTGACAATCAGATGTTTGGATGAGCTATATATATTTATTCTTTAGGATTTCCCAAACAAACTTATCAATTCATCTATTAATAAATGTTTTTACCCCTTGTCCATGTAGTGATAACTCTTTCCATTTGTCGGTCAGTAGTTGTGGTTGGTTATTGATATAGTCAAGCTCATTTATGTCAAATATTTAAAACCCATTTTTTCATTGATTCCATCACCACTCCAATTCGCTGGATAAATCCCCCAATTCACTGCTCGATGAAAATAAGATAATGAATATAATCAACAGGTTGACAATAATCTTGTTCATCACAAATTGTATGTTCCCAAAAACGTCTTTGCCAAATACCACGTTCTCCTTTATTTATTCTCGTTAATTGGTAGTGTTAAAATGCAGTGAAGATGTTCTGGTAAAATAACTGCTGCATCAATTTTGAAAGGATGCCTATTCATCACATAACGAAAAGCTTGCCGTAGGTATTCAATATTGTCAACTAATAAATATGATTGTCGATTTAAAAGAGCAACTGTGAAAAAATAGCAGCCACCTTCAACACGGTAACGGCGATAATTAGACATGATTTCTCCTTAAATAAAAAAAATATGGGCTGAACTAAAGACTGAAATGGTGGGTTGGGCGTCCCATAACGATGTATCGCGATTCGTGAAACGAAGTGGCGGGACGCCCAACCCACCCTACGCTTGCTTGTTCTCCATTTTCCGATTGTTGAATCAGATTTGTATCCAGCAAAACGGGGGAAAAATTAAATTGATGCCATCAAAGAATAAATAAATACTATTTTTCCGTTCCACGCTGGGAGTTTGTTCAATTTCAAAATCCATGGTTTCACTACTTATCCATTGCCATTCTCCCAATTCAAAACGCTTCAATATTAAAAGAATGGCCTCGGCTTCCAATCTAATACGTTCTTGTGTTTGATTGTCAAATGGCCTATTAAAACAACAGACATCCAGACAATGAGTACAAGATTAAGTGCCTGACTTAATTAGACTATTGGATAATCGCGTTCCATTTCAAGAGGTCGAAAATAACCTTTGATACAATTTGGATTTCGGATACAAATTTGTACATGGTTTTTTTCTTTAAAGCCGGCACTAGGATAAAGTTCTTCGCCTTCCCAAAAAGCCGCTCTTATAGAATCAAAAGGTTTTTCCTTGGATTTATTCATTTCACTGTGCATATATTCAAACACTGCACAATCAAGTTTTCTCAAAAGCTTATCGGTATTCGTTCCTACATCGTTGTTTATAGGCATTTCCAAACCCGATTTGAGATATGCTTTTTTTAAAGACAAGTAATAATTTTTCAATACTTGCAGTGAATGTGATTCAAGTAGATCAAAACAGTACCCAAGATGTATAACCGCACCAACTACAAAAGGAGTATCTAACTTTTTACGTTTATTCTTAAGCTCTTCACCATATTTTTCAGCTCGATGGGGGCTGTTTTCCCAAAAATACATACCATTACCAAGCCAGTCATAATCATTTGTTGAAGTTTTGAAACCTCCATCTCCAGAAAGAAGGGCTTCTCCGATTTCTCTTTCACAAGCATGGAATCCCAAAACTAAAGAAGGATAATGTTTATACATTTGGTTTAGTTCCTATATAAATCTGTAGGTTGACCATCTGCATTCACAAGCCCAGCATCAATCAATGCTTGAAGGGCTTTCTCTTTGCTAGAAGTGGTTTCTTCAGTATATTTTTTTAACCGCTCCATTATTTTTTTAGCATCTTCTTCGGTCATAAAAATCTCCTTATGTGGCCATAAAAACACACCACCCCCACTAACCCAACCAACTTCCGAGGCAAAAGTTTTCGCGCGCGAAAACTTTTGCCTCGGAACCTGTTTTCTACTCACCAAATCAAATTAAAAAAAAAACAAAAATGCCAAACAAATGTGCAACACCATTGCCCACCTTTTCCATCGGTAGATTATAATATGGACGGTTTCGAGGATGATGCGGGGCGTATGATTGAGGTTTTCTTTGTGAATGATAGCGAGTTCCTTCGCGCTGGATTACAACATGGTGTTGCACTGCCTTGGCACGATGGTTTACAATGAATTGATTGGTATCATCAATTCCGCGCTGCGGGAGGTTGGCGTGACAGAACCGTTTGATTTTAGATAGGCGCCATCCATCATTTTGTATTTAGCAGACGTGCCAAGAGATTTCCGTTTGCTTGAGAATAACAAAATATTTTTAACTATTTGAATAATATAATCTATTAAAAATTAGGCCGCCGATTTTTATCTCAAATGCCATTTGCATACAAATAAGAATTTTGCATACAAATAAGAAAATATTATGCATATCTCCAATAACAAGATCACAACGGCATCCGTTGTGATCTTTCTTTACCATAGGAGAAAGACAATGAAAGTAGCATCCCTGCGTTACGATGTCGTTTTCAAAAAGGCAGTGATCCAATCCTATTTAAAGCACTCAATGCCATTAAGTTAAGCTAAAAAACCATACATGTAGGGTGGATTAAGCGGAGCGTATCCACCTGATTAATATATAAATATCGGTGGATACGCTATCGCTTAATCCACCCTACATAGTCTTAACTTAATGGCATTGATTTAGGGGGGGTCACTGCCACCTTCGTTAAGGGCAACCACAATTTCTTGTACGAGTGCTGATGCCTGAATAGCCGGCGATTAGCGTCATTTGAGCTTGTTCGATTTTTTTCAAGCTTGTCTTTAAGCGTCAGCATTGCAATTGAATAGCTAATCACCGACACGCTCCCTCCATGCCCCCACCATCGCCCAATCCAATCAAGGCAACATACTGGCGGCATGGGTCGGTGGCTCCTTCGATGGTGCCAAGGATACACAAATATGGTTCAGCATATCCTCAAAAGAAAAGCAGAGCGTCTTCAATGGTGGCTCTTTATCAAGATGGGGGACCATCCCAGAAACTGGCGCAATCTTAAGGGCAACCATAAAGGATTGCCCCTACAGGAGACGTTATTTTTCGTAGGGGCAACACCCTAGTGGTTGCCCTTAACTCAATTACTTCAGTTATAATTATCAACTGAGATAGCAACAATACCTGATTTCAAAATAAAAATTTTGTAAATAAATGAAAAGCAAGGAGTTCAAACAATGGTTGGCAAAACAAGGGGCTAGCTTCGCGCCCGGCAAAGGCAGTCATTTGAACAGTCGAGGCTATAAAAAAACAGCTTGGACTCAAATAGTAGGAGTAAATTATGTGGAATTTTCCAGTACAGCTAAGTGAGGAAGACGGCGGTTTTGTTGTCACCTTTCCTGACGTACCCGAAGCGATTACTCAGGGGGAGGATCGGGAGGAAGTATTATTGTACGCCCAAGAAGCACTAGAAACCGCCCTGAGTATATACATAGAAGAACAACGCGATTTGCCTAAGCCCAGCCCTGCAAGCGGCTGCACCACTGTTTCACCTACCGCGTTGGAATGTGCTAAGCTGAGTCTCTATACTATCATGCGAGAGCAAGGTGTACGCAAGGTAGAATTAGCACGGCGTTTACATTGGCATCTAGCCCAAGTAGATCGCTTACTTGATTTGGGTCATGCTACCCTGTTTGAACAAATTGAACAGGCAGCAGATTCTCTCGGTAAGCGCGTTGAATTGCGTATTGTTTAATACAAGCCGAATTGGGCAAAGGAATTTTATTCCAATGTTATGATTGTCTGAACTGATGATTTAAAATCATAGTTCAGACAATTAGCTGATCGCTGTTCACACTGGTATAAGCCAAACAATTATCACAAGAGTCGTTTTCTGAAGGATTAGGCTCATAAAAAATGAAAAGACAAGGCAAGATTTACACAAATATCTCGACAGAACGCTGGGAACCCTGGACAGGCTGCATCAAAATTTCTGAAGGATGCAAGTATTGCTGGGCGATTTACTCATTAAATCTGTTGAAAAAAAAAGGAATATCACCCTATCGAGATATGGCAAACCCTTTTCATTTTTCAATCAACGACAATGAGTTGCAAAATCCCTCTCTATTTACCCAAGAATGTAGCCGAGCTTGGACCAAACCTACCTTGGAAACCTTGGATTTGGGCGGCAGTCACAATTGAGTCGGCAAAACAGATGCCTAGATTAGAAGCTTTGAAATCCTGTGGTGCTTTAAATAAGTTTATCCAGTTCGAGCCCTTGTTGGGAAAAATACCCGATTTTAATACAGATGGAATAGATTGGAGCGCAGTCGGCGGAGAAGCTGGACCGTCTGCTCGTCCAATGCAAGCTGATTGGGTACGTCATTTGCGTGATATATCGTCAGGCATCCCATTCCTTTTTAAAAGTTGGAGTTCTTTTGGTGGCTCAACGGGAAGAGGTGGCAATAGAGAGAATTTGTTAGATGGCAAAAGATGGGATGAATTTCCGCCCAGTTTGCTCACAAATGTATAAAAGGAGTCCAAGATTTATCTTGGAGAGAAACCATTATATGCCCAAAAATGCGCCGAAGTTTTCAGATTTTAACGATATGCTTGCCAAGCGTATGTATAATTGAATATTTTCGCTGAGTTTGAAAAGAGGCTATATTCACATGAATATCGTGGTATTGGACGGTTACACACTCAACCCCGGTGATTTAAGTTGGGCAGCTTTACAGTCTTTAGGGCATTGTGAGATTTATGATCGCACCCCTGCCGCCGCTGTCGTGGAACGTGCGGCTCATGCCGAAATCGTTTTGACTAACAAAACCTTATTGACTCGCACCCATATTGCCCAAATTACAATATATCGGTGTACTGGCGACCGGCTATAATGTCGTTGATCTGCAAGCCGCCCATGAGCGGCAGATTCCCGTCACTAATGTACCTAAATATAGCACTAGTACTCTGTCAATTTGTTTTTTTTGGGTTGGAGTACAAAGCTTTAGCTTTGTCAGACAGTACAAAGCTAAAGCTTTGTACTCCAATAACTTATGTTACAGCGTACTAG
>JSZA02000182.1 GCA_000785145.2 Candidatus Thiomargarita nelsonii | reverse complement strand
TGAGTGACTCTTTGATAACGCTGAAATTCCCGCACCAGTGCTTTTAGCGCGTCAGGATGTTGCTTGAAATCTTGATTTAAAAACTTGATGGCCACATGACTATCGCGTGCATCACCCTGCTCCTGAATCAAGTCGATGGCTTTCCAGACAAGCCCCATACTTCCTGTACCAAGCTCTTCTTCTAAGCGATATTTATTTCGTATGATGATGCCCGATTCAAGCTTTATATCCCCCCATTGAGGCTCAGGTTTGAAATTTTCCATTTTTTTTAGCCTATTTATTTGCAAAGACTAAAGAAATCCTATTTTTTTAAAAAATAGGATTTCTCTCGAAAAAAATTTCCTCGCTTTTTATTCTCTAGCTAAACGCTCTCTTAAATTCTCTAAAATGGTCGATTGCGGATTGACCAGTTCTAAGCCTTTTAAATAATTTGGTATTTTGTCCAATTGTTGAGTTTTGAATGCATTCTCCGCCAAAACTTGGTAACGGCGTTCTATTTGCTGCAAACCCTCCAAAGCATCAGCATTACCAGGGGCTTGCTTCAAAACCTCTTGATAACAAGCCAGTGCAGTCCCCCTACGCCCCGTCGTAAGACGTTGTGCATCCAAATGTGTTTGACATTCTTTCAGCAAATCTGCCACTTGGGCTTGTTGACGCTCAGCTAAACGTGCCGCCTCTTTTTCTGCTGCTAAACGTGCTGCCTCTTGTTCTGCTGCTAAACGTGCCTCCTCTTGAAGCCGTTGCTCTTCTTGCGCCGCCGTTTTAACGGCTTGTTGAGTAACTACTTTATCTATGGGTTGTTGCGGTTTTAAATATCCCCAAGCGAAAAAACCAGTGACTATGACAAGTATCAAAACAATGGTACCCACAGCGATTAATGGAGATTTTTCTGGAAAAAGCTCGGCTAAAAATTCATCAACAGTCGCTGTTCTCTCATCCCGCTCCAAAGCTAAACCATGCAAGAGAGCCTTATTTTGTTGATGCTTTAAGCCTTTAATCGGTTTTGGAGACAGATTTTCATATTCCACATCGATTGCTTTTTTGTTATTAAAGGGATGATTTCCTGACAGTAACTCATAAGTCACGCAAGCTAAGCCATAAATATCATCACGCGGATCGGGCTCTAAACCTAATAACATTTCATAACTGGCATAAACGTGGGTTAATACACCCATGCTACCTGGATCAAATCGGGTTTTCTGGCGTTCATCCCGTGCCAGGGGTCGTGCAATTCCAAAATCAATGACTTTAGCACACTTCGTCTTGGGATTATAGAACACATTAGCGGGTTTGAAATCCAAATGTGCGATGCCTTCTTGATGGGCGTATGCCAGTGCATGAGCCATATCTTTAATTATCGGCTCTGCTTTTTTGAGGGAAAGGCCATTCTTGTAACTTTTAATGAATTGGTTTAATGGAATTCCCTCTAAAAATTCCATGGCGAGAAAATAGTTACTACCGAAGCTATATAAATCATGGGTTTTAATAATCTTAGGATGAGTGACTCTTTGATAACGCTGAAATTCCCGCACCAGTGCTTTTAGCGCGTCAGGATGTTGCTTGAAATCTTGAGTTAAAAACTTGAGAGCGACATGGCAGTCGCGTGCATCACCCTGCTCCTGAATCAAGTCGATGGCTTTCCAAACAACTCCCATGCCTCCATTGCCAATTTCTTTTACCAAGCGATAATGGTCATGGATAACCAGTCCAGGTTTGAGAACCCTTTCTTTAGATTGGGAAGGCTGAGACGATTGATGTCCATCGGACGGCGGAACTTTCATAGATTTACGTCTGGGGCTCGCCTGCCGAGTTTTTTGGTTATCAAACTGTTCAATCTGGGACTTGAGTGCCGAATAATCTTCTGTTGAGAGTTTCTTTTTTTGAGACAAGCCCCTCAAATAAGAGCGTATCTCAGTAGAAAGCGTCGGCGTTTTTTTGAGTAGCTGTTCAATTTGCAAAACTAACTCGTCACGTTCTAATTCTTTTTTCAAAAAAGCTTCAAGTACGGATTTAACATTTTCCATGATGATTTTTTTTTTAAGTAAGTATTTTGGAGTCCAAGATTTATCTTGGACTTCTATAGTTTTCAATCTATCAAGCCTAATATTTTTTTCAGTTCTAGATCGTCAAGTATTCTTTGAGCCTCTTCTTTACGCTTGAGACGCTCTTTTTCTGCTTGTTTTATCCTAGCCTCCTCTTCTCGTTTTTTGGCTAAACGCTTAGCCTCAGCTTTTTTCCTAGCCTGTTCTCGTTTTTTGGCTAAACGCTCAGCCTCAGCTTTTTTCCTAGCCTGTTCTCGTTTTTTGGCTAAACGCTCAGCCTCAGCTTTTTTCCTAGCCTGTTCTCGTTTTTTGGCTAAACGCTCAGCCTCAGCTTTTTTCCTAGCCTGTTCTCGTTTTTTGGCTAAACGCTCAGCCTCAGCTTTTTTCCTAGCCTGTTCTCGTTGTTTGGCTAAACGCTCAGCCTCAGCTTTTTTCCTAGCCTGTTCTCGTTGTTTGGCTAAACGCTCAGCCTCAGCTTTTTTCCTAGCCTGTTCTCGTTGTTTGGCTAAACGCTCAGCCTCAGCTTTTTTCCTAGCCTGTTCTCGTTGTTTGGCTAAACGCTCTCTTAAATCAGCTAAGATGGGCGATTGCGGATTGACCGTTTCTAAACCTTTTAAATAATTTGGTATTTTGTGCAATTGTTGATTTTTGAAGGCATTCTCAGCCCATGTTTGGTAACGGTGTTCGATTTGCTGCAAGCCATCCATAGCCTCTGCATTACCCGTTTCTTGCTTCAAAACTTCTTGATAACAAGCCAGTGCTGTCCCCCCACTACCTGTGGTGAGACGTTGAGCATCCAAATGTTTTTGACATTCTTTTAGCAACTCAGCCACTTGGGTTTGTTCTTGTTGACGTTTTTGCTCAGCTAAACGTGTTGCCTCTGCTTGTTGTCTCGCCGCCTCTTGTTCAGCGGCTAAACGTGTTGCCTCTGCTTGTTGTCTCGCCGCCTTTTGTTCAGCGGCTAAACGCGCAGCCTTTTGACGTTCTTGCTCCACTTTTTTGGGTTGATTATCTATACTTGGTTTGAACGGTTCCCAGGCACTCAAACCAGCCACGATGGCAAAAAGCAGCAAGAGAGGAACTAAAAAAGTAGATTTCTTTTTTTCTGGAAAAAGTTCGGCTAAAAACTCATCAACCGTCGCTGTTCTCTCATCTCGATGAAAAGCTAAAGCACGCCTGATTGCCTGATTTTGTTGACGGTTTAAATCACTAATCAGTTTGGGAGACAGCTTTTCATATTTAGCCGTGCTCGCTTTTTTTCTATTAAAAGGGTGTTTTCCTGACAATAACTCATAAGTCACACAAGCTAAGGCATAAATATCATCACGCGGATCAGGGTCTAATCCTAATAGCATCTCACAACTGGCATAAGTATAAGTAAATGCCCCCAAGCTACCTGGATCAAATTGGGTTTCAGCGCGTTCGGACTGTTCTAGGGGTCGCGCAATCCCAAAATCAATCACTTTGGCAGTTTTCCGATCAGGCTCATAAAACACATTGGCGGGTTTAAAATCCAAATGTGCGATACCTTCTTGATGGGCGTATGCCAGTGCATGACCCATATTCTTGATGATTGGCTCAGCTTCGCTGAGGGACAGGCCATTTGGGTGAATTTTAATGAATTCGTCTAATGGAACCCCCTTTAATAATTCCATTACCATGAAAAAGCTACTACCGAGCCGATCTAAACCATGGGCTTTGACAATATGAGGGTGATTGAGCCTTTTATAACGATTAAATTCACGCACCAGTGCCTTTAGCGCGTCAGGATGTTGTTTGAAATCTTGACTTAAAAACTTGATAGCCACATGGCTATCGCGTGCATCACCCTCCTCCTGAATCAAATCGCTGGCTTTCCAGACAACGCCCATAGCCCCATTGCCAAGTTCTTCTTCCAAGCGATATTTATCTCTGATGATCAGATCAGGCAGAAGTTCTGTCTCCTCATCCCATTGTGAAGGATGAAACCAAGAGGATTGACGGATGGATGACGTGATAGTCGATTGGAAATTTTTCATATTCTATGGCTTTGATTTAAACAAAGCGTCGGGTTTAGCGTTCATTTTCTAAACGCTGTCTTAATTCAGCTAAAATGGGCGAGTGCGGATTAACAATTTCTAATCTTTTCATATATTTGGGTACTTTATATAGCTGTTTATTTCTAAAGGCCTTTTCTGCCCACTGTTGGTAACGGCGTTCTATTTCCTTTAAACCTTCCAAAGCTTCTGCATTATCATCCTCTAGCTCCAATACTTCTCTATAACAAACTAATGCAGTACCCTGACGACCCGTGGTGAGACGGTTAGCATCCAAATGTTTTTGACAGTCTGGCAACAAATTTGCGATTTGAGCCTGTTTGGCTTTTTCTTGCTCTGCTAAACGCACCTTCTCTTTTTCTAACTCTGCTAAACGCACCTTCTCTTTTTCTAACTCTGCTAAACGCACCTTCTCTTTTTCTATTGCCTGTTCATCTGGTTGAGGTTCAAAAACTTCGGTTGGCGGCTCAGCCGGCTGTTGTGGGGAAACAATAAATACGGGTTCTGCGTGTTGATTGGAGGGGGCAGATGGCTTATAAAGATATTTCCATCCGGCAAAACTAGCCGCTCCCAAAACAATCAACACCATGCTGATTAAACCCAAGGAAGATTCCGGTTTTGTTGGAAAAAGTTCAGCTAAAAATTGAGTCGCCGTTAAGGTTCTCTTTTCTCGTCGAAAAGCTAAAGCATGTAAAAGCGCCTTATTTTGTTTTTTGGTTAAACCCTTAATGGGTGTTGGGGTGAGCTTCTCATATTCCGCCGTGGTTGCTTTTTTTCTATTAAAGGGGTGTTTTCCTGACAATAACTCATAAGCCACACAAGCTAAGCCATAAATATCATCACGCGGATCGGGCTCCAAATTCAATTGCATTTCATTGCTGGCATAAGCGTCGGTTATTGCGCCCAAGCTACCCGGATCAAATAGGGTTGCATCCCGTTCCGACTGTTTCAAAGGTCGGGCAATTCCAAAATCAATGACTTTGGCAGTCTTCGTCTCGGGCTCATAGAACACATTAGCCGGTTTGAAATCCAAATGCGCGATGCCTTTTTGATGAGCATGTGCCAGTGCATGAGCCATATTCTTGATGATCGGCTCGGCCTCCTTGAGGGGCAAACCCTGTCGGTGAGTTTTAATGAAATCGTTTAATGGAATTCCCTTTAATAATTCCATGACCAAAAAAAAGGTATTACCGATCCGATCTAAACCATGGGCTTTGACAATATTAGGATGATTAAGCCTTTTATAGCGGTGAAATTCACGTACCAGTGCTTTTAAGGCATCTTGATGTTGCTTGAAATCTTGACTGAAAAACTTGATAGCGACATGGCTATCACGCGCCTCTCCAGCCTCCTGAATCAAGTCAACCGCTTTCCAAACCACCCCCATCCCACCTTTACCAACTTCTTCTTCCAAGCGATAATTATCACGGATGATCAGCCCATGTTCGAGCACAATCTCCTCACCTGCCAATTGTGAAGGAGGAATCCAGTTGGATGATGGCGCATTGCTATTGGTCGTTGGACTTTTTCTCCAACGAGACGCGCCACGCCTTGGTGCCGTCGCTATTCGCGTTTTTTCATAAGGCTCAATCAGGGTATGGAGAGTAGAACAATCATCCGTTGAGAGCCTTTTGGCTTGACGCAACATTGTCAAATGGGCATCTATTTCAGCATAAAGGCTAGGTGTTTGCTTGAGCAATGTCTCAAGTTGCAAAACTAACTCGTCGCGTTCTAATTCTTGTCTCAAAAAAGCGTCAAATGCGAGTTTGAAATTTTCCATAATAAAAATGCAAGCTGTGTTAAAATAATATATTTCGGAGTCCAAGATTTATCTTGGAAGTCCCTGTCACAGGAATAAAAAAAACCATGTTTCATTGTGATCCCGTTCGTGCTGTAGAAGAATTTATAAAAACAATGACTTACCTAAGCACAGAACGGGAACTCAACCGGTTATTAAACCACATCGTCAGTGCCGCACGACAACTCACCGGTGCCGAAGCGGGGCGGCTCTACGTCCTCGATCAAACCAAACGCCATCTTTATCCTGAGATCTCACAAAACGATGCTGTACCCGCCCCCCTTCAAGCTGTCCCCTCAATTTCGCTGTTTACGGCTCAACAAAATAACATGGATAATATTTGTGCCTACAGTGCCTTTTCGGGTCAATTAGTCAATCTATCAGATGTCTATCATTATTCAGGTTTTGATTGTACCGATTTGTACGAATATGATCAACGCACGAGTTATCGGAGCCAATCACTGTTAACTGTGCCACTCCGTGGCTACGCCAATATCACCATTGGCATTCTGCAATTGATAAACTATCACGATCCCGACACTCAACAAATATCACCTTTTCCTAATACATTGGAAAGCTTAGTCAAAGCCTTTGCCTCACAAGCAGCGGTGGCAATAGATAACGCGCAATTAATTGAACAAAATAATCATTTAATTGAATTGCTGAATGCGACTAATCAGCAATTAACAGCAGAAAATATTAATTTAAAAATAAAAATAGCCCATCAGTGTCGCTTCACGGATACCCTCATTGGTGACAGTACACCCATGCAGCAAGTTTTTAATTTGATGGAAAAAGTGTTGGATTCGGACGCGACAGTATTAATACGCGGCGAAACGGGCACCGGCAAAGAATTGATTGCCGCCGCTATCCACCAAAATAGCCATCGCCGTGAAGGTCCTTTTATTGCCCAAAATTGTGCCGCTTTACCCGAAAATTTGTTAGAAAGTGAATTATTTGGCTACAAGCGCGGTGCATTTAGTGGGGCACAAAAGGATAAAAAAGGACTGATTGAGGCAGCCGATGGGGGCACTTTATTTTTGGATGAAATTGGTGATATGCCTATCAATTTGCAAGCTAAACTCTTGCGGGTTTTACAAGATCAAAAAGTGCGCCCCTTGGGCGCCTTGGAGAGCCACAAAATCGATCTGCGTATTGTAACGGCAACGCATTGTGATCTAGAAACGCTAATTAAAGAGGGACAATTTCGTGAAGATTTGTATTATCGTCTGAATGTTTTTCCTATCGAATTGCCGCCGCTGCGGGCACGTCAAGAAGATTTACCCGCCCTATTGCAACACTTTTTAGTGGAATATGCTGAGCGTTATCATAAAACTTTACAGGGATTTTCTCCAGCGGCATTCGATATGTTAGTGCATTATGACTATCCGGGCAATATTCGAGAATTGAAAAATCTTGTTGAACGTGCGGTGTTGCTCAGTGAAACTGGTGGCAGCATCCTGCCGGCACATTTAGACAAAAAATTGATGGCAAATCCAACACAAGCTAAAGATGTTATCCCAACACAAGCTAAGTTAAAAGAAATAATCAAAATATATGAAAAGCAGATCATTGAACAATATCTTCAATCTCATCATTGGAATCAAACACACACAGCGAAAGTGCTAGGTATCTCACGTCGGGGCTTGGTAGAAAAAATCCGTCTTTATAAGATAAAAAAACCCTAGTACTCTGTCAATTTGTTTTTTTTGGAGTACAAAGCGGCAGCGTAGTACTGTCTGACAAAGCTAAAGCTTTGTACTCCAACACAACACGTCATCTGTCAATTTGTTTTTTTTGGAGTACAAAGCGGCAGCGTAGTACTGTTTGACAAAGCTAAAGCTTTGTACTCCAACACAACACGTCAAGATAACTTTGACAGAGTACTAGCCATGAACAGAAAAATTTTTCTCATTGAGCAAAAAAATGCTCACCTCTAACTATTCTCCTGTTTTTTGATGTTTTTTTTTGGCTCGATTAACAAATTAATCAATTTCTATTGTGCATAAATTTTCTCTTAGCACATTGATGTTATTTTCTGTCTGCCTTAATCATAAAGAAATAAATATAATAAATTCAAATATATATAAAATAAAATGCCAAAATAGCATAATTGGCACGTTTATCGCAATACATGAGTTAGTATTAAATCAAATTCATTTAAAAGGAGCAAAACAATGCCTCAAGTAGCCTATGTAACAACAAATGGTGTAACGCAAGGTCTTATGACCGCAGGTTGCAATACCCCCGAAAGTATGGGTAATAAATATCAACAAGACCATACTGATGAAAGCACCGTGCTTGAGTTTGATCACGAACTGATAATTCCCCGCGATCCCCAAACCGGTCAACCCACCGGACAGCGGGTACATAGACCAGTGGTTTACAGGACACGGTATGACAAGGCCACTCCCTTGATGAATCAAGCCCTATGCACGGGTGAACGATTGCCCGAAGTTATCATTAAATGGTATCGCACCACGATGGAAGGCACCCAAGAACACTACTACACGCATACATTGACAGATGCCACCATCATTGGTATAAAAGCGGAGACGGCACTCGCTACCGATGAAAGCTTGGATTATCGGGATCATGAAGTCGTTTACAGTCTGGTTTATCGTAAGATTAAATGGGAGCATGTGGTTGCAGGTACGTCTGGTGAAGATGACTGGAGGAAACCAGTCACTTAAAAATCATTTTTTTCGCCGGATTTGTATGCCCGTTTTTTAGCTTTTCCCCCGCTTTTCCAAAGTGGGGCACTAGGTCAAAAAAATCCTATTTCTTTAAGAAATAGGATTTCTAGAATTTTAAATAAAAGATTTTGACTTATCCCTGAAATGAACAGAAAAATTTTTCTCATTGAGAAAAAAAATGCTCACCTCTAACTATTCTCCTGTTTTTTGAGCTTTTTTTTGGCTCGTTTAACAAATTAATCAATTTATATTGTGCATAAATTTTCTCTTTAGTACAATAATGTTATTTTCTGTCTGCCTTAATAATAAAGAAATAAATATAATAAATTCAAATATATATAAAAAAACGTCCCTACTAGCATAATTGGCACGTTTATCGCATCTGATGCCTATGTATAAAATTTTTTGGAGGTAGTTATATGAAAAAGCAAACTGAAATAGGCATCAGTTCTGTGGTGTTTTCCATTCTGTTGGGATGGGGCACTGTAGGATTCGCTGAGGATGATGGTGTGATAGGAGAGCCACCGCCGCTTGACCACTTCAAGTGCTATTCGGTTAAAGGCAAAAAGATACAAGCCAAGGTTGAGCTGCTCGATCAATTTGATAATGGTGATCCGAGGCGTGTAAAGGTCGTGAAGCCAGTGATGCTATGCAATCCAGTTGTAAAGTGGCATAATAATGAAGAGTTTCCGGTCCTGAACCCCGAAGCGCACTTGGTGTGCTACAAGATTAAGCCGTCGACGGAAGGTCCGAGGGTCATAGTTGCCAATCAATTTGGCGAAGAACAAATATTGCAGGTCCAAAAATCTAAGCTCCTATGTGTACCGTCTCAGAAATTCATTCTGCAGGATGAAACATCAGAATAAAAAAGCAAGCGTAGCGAAACCCATCAAATTTTTGGTCACAAAAAAATGGCAGGTTTCGCTACATCTGACTTTCCCCTAAATCACACGCCCCAATCCCATCACGCACTCGTAGCTCAATGCCATTAAGTATCGCAAAATTCCATACATGTCGGGTGGATAAATCCACACTACATGGGCTATTCTCCTGTTTTTTGAAGTTTTTTTTGGCTCTATTAACAAATTAATCAAATTCTATTGTGCAAAAATTTTTTCGATGCACATTGATGTTATTTTCTGTCCGCCTTAATAATAAATTCAAAACGATATAAAATAAAATGACCAGCAAGCATAATTGGCACGTTTATCTCCCTACATGAGTTAGTATTAATCAAATTCATTTGAAAGGAGCAAAACAATGCCTCAAGTAGCCTATGTGACAGTAAATGGTGTAAGGCAAGGTCTTATCACCGCAGGTTGCAATACACAAGATCATACTGATGAAAGCACCGTGCTTCAGTTTGAACACCAAATGATAATTCCCCGCGATCCCCAAACGGGTCAACCCACCGGACAGCGGGTACATAAACCACTGGTTTACAGGACACGGTATGACAAGACCACTCCCTTGATGAATAAAGCCTTATGCACGGGTGAACGACTGAGCGAAGTTGTCATTAAATGGTATCGCACCATAATGGAAGGCACCCAAGAATACTACTTCACGCATACATTGACAGATGCCATCATCGTTGATATAAAAGCGGAGACGACACTCGCTACCGATAACAGCTTGGATTATCGGGATCATGAAGTCGTTTACAGTCTGGTTTATCGTAAAATTAAATGGGAGCATGTGGTTGCAGGTACGTCTGGTGATCCTTCCGGAGAAGTGTGTTATAGGCCGTTCAGGTGAAGATGATTGGAGGGCACTCATTAAAAGGTCAAAAAAATCCTATTTCTTTAAGAGGGTGTTTGAAATGACTCAAAAAATACGACTGTATGGCAGCTATCAACTATTTTTGGATAAAAAAAATCTCTCAATCATACTAGAAAGAAATGGGGGAGCCGTTTGCTGCGTACAATTAGATTGTGGCGTTGAACGGTTTATGCAGGATCTAAAAATAGTCTGTGACTATGTAGGCATGACTGAATCAGAACTGTTAACTAAATTAAACGATCATTTACAAATAACTTGCTACGCAAAACCTGAAGTGCTATATAAAGAACTAAGGCATTTAGGGATATAGTTTTTGAGCATCCAGCCTTTTCCTCAGTAACCCCTTTTTTTTCGGACACCCCTTATCACATCCAAGTGCCATCATCAAATAGTTAAAACGAATCTCCACACAATCAGGAAAAACCAACATGCAAACATTAGCAGCCAATCTTGAACGCTACCTATTTAAAGTCAGCGGCTCAGACGAAGACTTGCGAGTGCTCAGTTTCGGAGTCACTGAAGGCATATCCCAACTATTCAGCATTGACTTAGAAATAGTCGCAGAAAACGACGCGCTAGACTTTGAACAAATTATTGGACAAGCTGGCGCATTAACGATACAACAATATGAAGAAGAAGCAAGCTACGCTCGCGTAGGGTGCGTCCCACGCACCGAAATTAAGCGTAGGGTGCGTCCCACGCACCCTTAAAAGTTGTTTCGGGAATTTCGCTCCGCAGATTTCCCGAAACTCAGTCAAAACTTTTGCGGGACAACTATAATTGACAAAAGCTAGGTATTAAATTATATATACCTAGATTATGTCAATAAATTAGGTCCAAAAAATACAATCTAATTAAATCTCTTGCCAAAGAAAAAGACATTCTTCGTCCGCGTGATTTGAATGAGTATAATATTCATCGTGAATATCTCACTCAACTTTGTAAACTTGGACAACTTGAAAAAATAGGCAGAGGACTTGACACATTTAGCTTTAACCATTGATTTTGCAGAAGATTCGACTAAGCAAAAACAATGGCAAGGATTTATCAAAAAAAACAAATTAGCAATAGATGCGCCCTTAATCGACATTATTACTCAATTAAAAAAAATTATTATGCAAGAATGTGAGTTTTCACAAATTTGGCAACCAATTGCGAGCAAGACTAGTACTCTGTCAATTTGTTTTTTTGGAGTACAAAGCTTTAGCTTTGTACTGTCTGACAAAGCTAAAGCTTTGT
>JSZA02000177.1 GCA_000785145.2 Candidatus Thiomargarita nelsonii | reverse complement strand
ACGTGTTGGAGTACAAAGCTTTAGCTTTGTCAGACAGTACAAAGCTAAAGCTTTGTACTCCAAAAAAACAAATTGCTGGGAATTTAGGAGTCCAAGATTTATCTTGAAAAACGATTTGGTAAAGCCTGTCCATGCCCAGGATGATAGGCACATTTTAAACTGTTCCAAGTGTACTCTTGTGCTTTATAAACGGCACTAATAACATCATTGCCTTGCGCCAAAAGTCCTGCTAAGCTAGACGCAAAGGTACATCCTGAGCCATGATAACTATCCGGTAGGCGTGACCAACTCCATGATTGCAGTCGTTGTCCTTGACCATATAAAGTGTTGATTACTAAAGGCGTATTTTCATGGGTGCCCGTGATACAGACATATTGACAACCATAATCCATCAATTGCCCAGCGGCGGCATCAAGTGAATGGCTCACACCTGTCAAAGTGCGACTTTCGGGACTGTTTGGTGTTATTATTTGGACTAATGGCAATAATTTTTTTTTAATCGCTTCGCAGACTTTGCCTTGCGTTAATGATTGACCCCCGCCAGCGGCTAATACGGGATCGAGTATAACGGGTATGTCAGGATATTTGAGTAGCACATCGTGTATGGCATCAACTATTTCGACTGTGCCAACTAAGCCAATTTTGCAAGCCGCTATTGGCATATCATTTAACACGGCTTCAGCTTGTGCAATAACATGTTGCCCCGATAGTGGGACAATTTCAAACACATTACGGGTATCTTGCATGGTAATACAAGTAATAACAGGTGCGGCATGACAACCTTGACTGGCAAGTGCTTGAATATCAGCACAGAGCCCGGCACCACCAGAGGGATCATTGCCCGCAAAAACTAATATAATAGGGGGAGTCATCGCTGAATTTTGATAAAATAGATTTGATGATGAGTTGTTATTCCTCATCAATTTTGAAATAATGAAAAGGTAAATGGTATCCACCGCGCTGTTTTTTAACTCAGTACATTAGGAAATTGATCGTCATGAATATTTTTAAACTCATTTCATATATCCCGCTGTTAGGCGTTGTTCTGGCACTATACTTTGTGATGGAAGTCTCAGGTGTGAATTTTGCTGATCCAAACTCACTTTTTAGTTTACCTCTACCCTCTGGGGCTGAATGGAATCTAACAGGGAGTGATATATTTATCATGTTAGGTACAATCACCTTATTTATTGAAATCGTCAAATCGGCCAGAACAGGGACAGGCACGATTTTTGAACATGCACTTTCATTAGTCGTGTTTATCGTGTTTTTAATCTTATTTCTGCTTGTAGAGTCGGCAGGGACTTCCGCTTTTCTGATTGTTAGTTTGATGTCCTTGCTTGACGTGATCGCTGGATTTACAATTACCATTGCTACGGCACGACGCGATTATGCCGTAAGCCCCGGATAGCATCACAACAACAAACGGCTAACTTCAACACAAACGGCTTTAGCCGTTTGTATAGCTTTTCAGAAAAATATATCGGCTAGGAGTCCAAGATTTATCTTGGACGTCCAAACTAAAGTTTGGACTCCTAAACAAAACTTCTCCCCCTATGTATGCACTCTGATCCAATCGTCTTTCATATATTCGTCATTTTCACTGGCTCTGCGATACTCGCAACCCTTGCACTCTACGCACGTCAAGCCCTATTAGTCGGCTATATTGTATGGGGAATCCTACTAGGACCCTCCGCTTTTGCCATTATCAAAGATACCTCCATCATCACTCAAATTGCCCATATTGGCATTATATTCTTATTGTTTTTATTGGGCTTGAATCTACAACCACAAGATTTATTACGTACTGTGCGAAAAACCACGGTCGTGACAATCATCAGTTCGCTCATTTTTTCTGGATTAGGTTTTGGGATTGCTTGGGCATTTGGTTTTGACTTCTGGGAAAATCTCTTGATTGGTGCCTCAGTCATGTTCTCCAGCACCATTATTGGCCTAAAATTATTACCAACTACCGTGTTGCATCACAAACATGCTGGCGAACTCATGGTCAGTATTTTATTATTGCAAGACTTAATTGCTATTGTTGTACTTTTAATTTTGCAAGGCACTCGTGATGGTGGGACATCAATCATTGATATTGGATTGCTGATATTGGGATTACCCTTATTGATTGGCTTTGCCCACTTGTTTGAACGCTATATACTGTTCAAATTGATGAGCCGGTTTGATAAAATTCAAGAATATATTTTCTTAGTCACGATAGGCTGGTGTTTGGGTATGGCAGAATTGGCAACATTTTTGAGCCTATCGCATGAAATCGGCGCATTTATTGGAGGTGTCATATTAGCGAGGAATCCAATTACCCGTTTTATTGCAGATAGTTTAAAACCACTACGGGACTTTTTTTTGGTGATATTTTTCTTTGCTTTGGGGGCAAGTCTCAATTTAAATGTGTTATATACAGTGTTATTACCTGCTACTGTATTAGCCTGCGTGATGTTGTTTGTAAAACCTTTTATATTCAAATATTTGATGGTCAAAGGGGGGGAACCAGCCCCACTTTCTTTAGAAATAGGCGTGCGGCTGGGGCAGATCAGTGAATTTTCTCTACTTATTGCTGTCGTGGCTTTAAGTACAGGTGTTATTAGTGACAAAGCCTCTTATTTAATTCAAGCAGCAACGATTATCACTTTTATGGTATCTTCTTATTATATTGTTATCACTTATCCGAGTCCTATTGCTGTATCTGATCGATTGCGACGGGATTAATCTTTTTTTTCAGATTGTAGTTGCAGGACCAATGCCATTAAGTTAAGCTCATGTAGGGTGGATTAAGCGATAGCGTATCCACCAAAACTTATATATTAATCAGGTGGATACGCTCCGCTTAATCCACCCTACATGTATGGAAATTGGTTTAACTTAATGGCATTGAGTTGCAGGACGCGGAGCGTCCAGTCAGGCATTCCCACGCAGAGCGTGGGAACGAGAACATAACCGCACCCCCGATTGCTACTCCTGTTGCCGAGACGATTAGTGTGAGTATTTTTTTCTCTTCCGAAAATTTGCGGGGTATCTTGCTTTTTTTTCTTCCTTTTGGTATCGTGCGTTCGTTTTGATTTTTAGGGTCTAAATGGAGATAACATGACAACATTACAAACTTCAAATCGTTCCAATCTCAAAACCCAGTCAAAAATTTCTGAAACGGAATACTGGGAAAAATACTACAATATTTCTGACAAAGTTTATGAATGGAATAATGGATTTTTGGAGGAAAAAGCGGTGTCTGATGTCTTAACTATTTTAATATATAAGTGGTTCTTTGGTTTGCTAGAACAGTATTTAAAAACCAATCCCATTGCTCAATCAGTTGTTTTAGAAATGGGATTTCGTTTGTCGGGTAAAAACGAGGTGCGTCGCCCTGACTTAGGGGTAGTACTCAATAGCAATCCTATACCCCTTTTTCCGACTGATAGAAGTTACCATGGTACTTATGATATGTGTATAGAAGTCCTTTCCGATTCGACAATCGAAATCATGGAACGGGATACTGTCATAAAAAAAGACGAATATGCTAAAGCTGGGGTAAAGGAGTATTATATTTTGGATGCCCAGCAAAGTCGTACACATTTTTTCCGTTTGAACAAAACGCGGGGCGCTTATAAGGCTATCAAACCTCAAAAAGGTGGCATTATAAAATCCAAAGTCTTGCCAGGTTTTCAATTTAGGTTGGAAGATTTGTTTGCTAAACCGTCTATTGAGAAAATGGTTGATGATAAGGTTTATCAACATTTTGTCATGCCTTGTTATTTAAGAGAAAAACAGGCGCATCAGGCGGAAAAAGAGGCGCATCAAGCGGAAAAAGAGGCGCGTATTCTGGTAGAACAACGTGCTAAACGATTAGCCGAACAATTACGAATTTTTGGAATAGAGCCTATACAATAAAATTCTATTATAGTAGGGTGCGCCTGATGTCAGTATTTGCTCCGATCCCGGCTCATCCGTTTCAGATTTTACCAACAAGGCACCAATGCGTAATTAAATTATTAAGGGACAAGTCTTTTGTTTATTTGAGTAAAATTTGAAAGCCTGCTTGCTCAAAATGATGATCAGCCGTAAAGATTTCTCTTATTTGCATTTGTTTTGCGATAATAATACTACTACAATCTACTAATCCCCACTCTTTATCAGTCATTTGCTTATACAAAAGATATGATTGTTCCATTAAATTCTCATCAATGTGGATATATTGCCAGCGTTTAGAAACAAAAATACTTTCTATAGTTGCTATTGCTATAGGACGCAATTTGATCGCACTAAAAGCATTACAATATTCTGCTATCACTAAATTGCTTGTGACAAATTGGACGGGCATTGTTGCAAGTTGTTTTTGTATCTTATGCGCTTTTTCATATAAGTTGTCACGTTGATTGCCCAAAGCAATAAGGGCCACCGTATCTACAAAGATTGGTTTCATGTTATTTTTTCTGTGCCGTATAAATAATGATCATGATTGTGTGCAAAATCGGTAATGCCGGTATCGACACTGGGTAAAGCTAGGTTGGGATTGGCCCAAGGATCGTTTAGTTCATTTTCGGTGATTGAACGGTATTGTTGGATAAATTTTTGAATGGCAATCAGGGCCATTTCGGGGATGTTGAGACCTTCTTTTTGGGCCATTTGCCGTAGAGATTGTTCTAATTGGGTATCAGTAATTTGTAATGTCAGTTGGTACATACGTTTTTCCTTTTTTATTGGCTTTTTTTTGTTCTCGTTCCCACGCTCTGCGTGGGAATGCCTGCCTCGACGCTCTGCGTCGTCGAAAATAGCTAACTAGCAATATAATCACGCAAATATTTAGCCTCTCCCACCGTTTCATCAAGCTTGGCTTTAACCAAATCTCCGATGGAAATAAGACCAACAATTTTGCCCTCATCTACAATAGGTAAATGGCGAACTCTCTTTTCAGTCATAACAGATTCAGCGTGTCCAGTCGTCGATTCCAAAGTTTCGACAAAAAAATCTTGAGTCATCACCTCACTTACCTTAACCTGTGAGGCATCTCCCAATTGTTCAGCATAAAAACGCAGAATATCTCGATCAGTTAATATGCCAACCGGCTCACCCGTTTCAGATTTGACCAACAAAGCACCAATGCGTTTATCATACATTTTCTGAACGGCAGTCTGCATACTTTCGCACAGACTTCAATACTAAGGACACCACTTGCTTTTTGATCTAACACTTCCTTTAATTTCATTATTAACCTCCTTGCCTATAAAAAAAATTTCAATGTTGTTGAATAATTGTAATGCACTCAAGTCAAATAAACCAACCTCTTTTTTTAAAAGGAAATTAGGCAAAATGTTGATAGCCCATTTTTTGAGGCATAAACAAGCATCCATCTACTTTTAAGCAACGTAAACCCGGATTCTTTTCTATTGTGCCAATACGAACAAAAGAATCGGCAGAGAGCCGATTTTCTCGTGGCATTGTAAAACATAACTCATAATCGTCTCCCGCACTTAATGCCAAATACCACGCTTGCTCAAGCGGCAAAGACTCACGCAATGCACTTGACAATGGCAAACGCTCAAGCTCTATTGTCGCACCGACTCCACTCGCACTTAAAATATGCCCCAAATCGGCCACCAATCCATCAGAAATATCAATAGCACTACTGGCAATCCCACGCAAGGCTTGTCCCTCAGATAAACGCGGCGTGGGTCGATTTAAGCGCGACTCAACAAATGTCTGTATTTCACGGGGCAATGTCACTTGTTTTTTGACTGAAGCCAAACCCAGTCCCGCATCGCCAAGCGTGCCCGTCACATAAATCCCATCACCAGGCACCGCACCGTTGCGTTGCAAGGCAGAATGGGGAGGCACAAATCCGGTGATTTGTATTGTGATGCTCAAAGGACCACGAGTCGTATCTCCACCGATTAAACTGACTTGTGCGATCTCTGCTAATTCGAATAATCCCTGACTAAATTTTGTCAACCAAGTCTCATCATTTTTCGGACAAGTCAATGCCAAAGTCATCCAAGCAGGCGTTGCCCCCATCGCTGCCATATCGCTCAGATTGACGGCAAGGGCTTTATACCCAATATCTTCAGGCGCAGTCTTGACCGGAAAATGTACGCCCGCAACTAAAGTATCAATGGCAATGACAAGCTCTCTATTTGGGGGTATTGCACACAAAGCCGCATCATCCCCTATCCCTAAAATTACATCACTACGTTTGATTTCTTGCTTAAAATAACGGGAAATAATCTCAAATTCAGCAATAGGCATTTCAAAATCTCGTCTCGTAAAATGGTATAGTAACTTGATGTGCAACTTTTTAACAGGCGTCGAGGCTGCCATTCAGAAAAAATAGATTTGATTGTCAACTAAAACTCGTCCAAAATAAATTTTGGACTCCGACCTTTGTAATGCTGCTTTTACTCCTTCTTTTGCTTGTGAAGAAGGTACAATGGCATAACCTCCTTCGCCTAAATCCAACTGTTTATAAATATCAAACGGTTTGCTTTCAGGTGTTTGATTTAAATGTTGTTGTAACAAAACCAAACCTTCTTTCAAAGCCTCAGACAGATTTAATTTTGCCATTTGCATGACCGCCTCTAATGCTTGTTCCGCTTCTTTGTCTAAAAAAACTTGTTGATAAATTGCCATTGATACCACCTCTCGTATACAAGGATTATTTATAAAAATAAATTATAATATATATTAATGTTTGTTTATCCTTTTTTATAAGTAATCCGTGTCGTTTTGGTTAGAGTTTAATGTGATGAAAATAGATAAAATTTGGTACACCAACCACCCCCTCAGTTTTGCCTTAATCCCCTTATCTTGGGTATTTTGTGCAATCGTCGCACTACGCAGGCTCGCCTACAAATATCGCCTACTCAAAAGCTATCATCCACCCATACCAATCATTATCGTTGGTAATATCACAGTCGGCGGAACTGGCAAAACCCCTTTAGTCATTTGGTTAGTCCAATTTCTTAAAAAACAAGGCTTTAAACCAGCCATTATCAGTCGAGGTTATGGTGGACGCGCCCAAAGCTGGCCACAATCTGTCTATCCAGACAGCGATCCAGAGCTTGTCGGTGATGAACCTATCCTATTAGCGCGACAGGCTGGATGTCCCATTGTTGTCGCCCCCCGGCGTTCACAGGCAGTACAAAGGCTTTTAAAAAATGAGGATTGCAACATCATTATCAGTGATGACGGCTTACAACATTATGCCCTGCATCGTGATATAGAAATTGCTGTGATTGATGGGATTCGCCGCTATGGCAATCAGCGTTGTTTACCCGCAGGACCATTGCGTGAACCCATAAAGCGTCTTGAAAAAATAGATTTGATTGTCATTAAAGACGGGGGCTTGCAGGATGAATTTTGTATGCAATATGATATCAAAACTTTGCGGCGCGTTGTCGATGACACGATTTCACAGTCATTGTCAAGCACTGTACATGCAATCGCTGGGATAGGTCATCCGGCACGATTTTTTAGTACTTTGCGTTATTATGGTTTAAAATTACATTGCCATGAATTTCCGGATCATTATCACTATAAACAAAGCGATATTCACTTTGATGATGGCTTACCCGTGATTATGACCGAAAAAGATGCCGTCAAATGTCGGCAAATTGCCAGCCCGCAACATTGGTATTTACCCATAGAAGCGAACTTGCCTAGTAGCTTTGGTGAACGATTACTTAGAGAGATAGAATCAAATAAAGAGGAATAACAAAATGGACAAAAAGCTGCTTGATATTTTAGTTTGCCCAGTCACGCATAAACCCCTAATTTACGATAAAAAAAATCAGGAATTACTATGCAAAAGTTCACGACTGGCTTACCCTCTTCAAGATGACATACCTGTCATGTTAGCCGATAAGGCACGCCATTTAAGTTTGGAAGAAGTTGAATCCCTATGACAAAAATATTATTTGTTTGCATGGGCAATATTTGCCGATCTCCCACCGCTGAAGGCGTATTTACCCGTTTAGTGACACAAACAGGAAATGGATCACAGATTAGCAGTGACTCAGCAGGCACGCATGACTACCACATCGGTGAGCCACCTGATTTACGCTCACAAAAGGCAGCACTTAAACGTGGGATTGATTTAAGCAGCTTACGCGCTCGCCAAGTGACTCCGGCAGACTTCACCAAATTTGACTATATATTAGCCATGGATAGACATAACTATCAAATTTTGCAATCTTTATGTCCTCCAGAACAACAACATAAGCTGCGTTTCTTTCTTGAGTTTGCGCCAGAATTAAAGAGGCGCGATGTCCCTGATCCCTACTATGAAGGGGGCTTTGATTATATACTCGATTTAGTCGAAGCCGCAAGCAGGGGCTTATTAGATACACTCAACGAGAACGATAAGTAATACGACCTTTTGTTAAATCATAAGGCGTTAACTGCACGGTGACTTTATCACCCGTTAAAATGCGGATGTAATGTTTACGCATCCGCCCCGAAATATGGGCTGTCACGACATGACCGTTTTCCAATTTGACACGAAACATTGTATTAGGTAGCGTATCGAGGACTCTACCTTCCATTTCAATACTATCTTCTTTTGGCATTTTTTTAATTGAGTTAAAGTTGATTGTAGGCTTATTATGCACGACTTTTTTTAAAGTGCAAGAAAAAACCGACGTTCTGCGTGTAAAGGGCAACCATAAAGGATTGCCCCTACATTCTGCCATGATTTTTTGTAGGGGCAATCCCTTGTGGTTGCCCCCGACGTTCTGCGTGTAAAGGGCAACCATAAAGGATTGCCCCTACATTCTGCCATGATTTTTTGTAGGGGCAATCCCTTGTGGTTGCCCCCGACGTTCTGCGTGTAAAGGGCAACCATAAAGGATTGCCCCTACATTCTGCCATGATTTTTTGTAGGGGCAACACCCTAGTGGTTGCCCTAAAGCGCGTTCCTAACCATAAAAATAAACACAACCCCATGAAACCTTTATGCGTCGATTTAGACGGTACCCTAATTGCCACCGATACCCTATGGGAAAGTGTGTTGTTATTATTAAGACACAATTTATTAATGGTATTTTTGTTGCCCTTATGGCTAATAAAAGGCAAAGCTTATTTCAAAGATCAAATTGCCCAACAAATCACACTAGACGTAACCACCCTACCTTATCGTGAAAATGTGTTAGCCTTTTTACAGCGTGAAAAGGATGCAGGGCGGCACTTGGTACTCGCAACGGCAGCTCATCACTCAATTGCACAAGCCGTTGCCGAGCATTTGAAATTGTTTGACCATACCATAGCCAGTGATGCACACACCAACATGAAAGGTATCACTAAACGTGATGCCTTAAAACAACGTTTTGGTATTTATGACTATATCGGCGATTCTCCTGCCGATTTACCCATTTTGCAAGCCGCCGATCAAGCCTTTTTTGTAGGCACACCTAGCGCAAGCTTGCGATGCCCACCCGATAGAGTATTTACTATCCCTCAAACGAGTTGGCTGGCTTGGTTGAAAGTGCTGCGCCCACATCAGTGGGTCAAAAATATCCTGATTTTCTTGCCACTCCTATTGTCTCACGAATTCCTCAATTTAGACAAATTAGGGGATGCCTTATTAGCCTTTATCGTTTTTAGCTTCACCGCCTCCGCTGGCTATATTTTAAATGATTTACTAGATTTACAAGCCGATCGCGCTCACCCAACTAAAAAAAATCGTCCATTTGCAGCCGGGCTTGTACCCATACAATATGGATTACCTTTTTTTATCATTTTGCTCTGTTTAAGTTTTCTCATATCCCTCTGGTGGCTCCCCTTATTATTTACTGGCATGGTTGCCTTATATCTACTGTCCACCATCGCTTATTCATTTTACTTTAAACATAAATTGATCGTAGATGTTTTCCTCTTAGCGGGATTATACACGCTTAGAATATTGGCAGGCGGCATCGCCGTCTCTATCCAGCCCTCATCATGGTTGCTCGCTTTTTCCATGTTTATTTTTATCAGTTTAGCTTTTCTCAAACGCTATATAGAATTATTGCAACAATACTCACAAAAAGTGATTAAAAATCGTAGCTATGAAGTGGATGATATAGAATTGATAGCCACTGTCGGCATAAGCAGTGGATATATTGCCGTCTTAGTATTTGCGCTATATATCAATAGTAATAAAGTCACTACGCTTTATCATTCGCCGGCGTTTTTGTGGATGATTTGTCCCGTTTTATTGTATTGGATTACCCGAGTTTGGTTTTTAGCCAAACGTCAGCGTGTATTAGAAGATCCCATACAATTTGCGCTCACTGATAAAATCAGTTGGCTCGTCGTCACTTGTGTCTTCGTTTTTATGGTATTAGCTGAATTTATTGGCTAATCAAAAGTAGCGTCGCTAATCCCAAAAGCTGGATGCCAGAGCGGGATCAATAGATAATATGGCTATAGCCGCGACTACAATAGCCCATAAAAAGCCATTTAATAAACTGACTGCCAGCTCTTTTTTCAATAAAAAAGGCGTATTCGTCTCCGTAATTTGTCCCAGTGCCATACCACGTATCATAATCGTTAAAGTTTGGCTACCGGCAATGCCGCCCATACTGGCAACAATAGGCATGAGCACCGCTAAAGCCACCATTTTTTCTATAGTGGCTTCAAAGAGCCCTATCACATAAGCCGCCAAAAAAGCAGTGGCTAAATTGACACCTAACCATAAAGCCCGCTCACGGGTGGTCGTCAATATAGGGGCAAACATATCATCATTTTCATCCAATCCCGCACGACTCATCAGATTATGATCCGCTTCAGCACGAATCACATCAACCACATCATCAATTGTAATACGACCAACCAATATACCTTGTTCATCCACCACAGGGGCAGAAACTAAATCGCGCTGCTCAAATAAGCGTGCCACTTCATGATCTGATAACTGTGCATCAATGGCTTGAATCTCAGAAGACATCACTTGTTCTACCGTTTTTTTCGGCGAATGAGTCACTAAATCTGTTATTGCCAATACGCCACGGTAACAATTTTTACAATCTACAGCGAAGAGTACATCCGTTTGTTCAGGCAAATTCTTAATCCGGCGTAAATAGCGGAGAACCATTTTTAAAGTCATTTCGGTTCGCACCACCAAAAGATCGGTATTCATCAAACCGCCCGCCGTATTTTCCGGATAAAACAGAACTTGTCTGAGTCGCCGGAAATGTTGCATTTCCATTGCCGCTAAGACTTCTTCTATTCTCTCATCAGGCAAATCTTGCAACAAATCAACCGCATCATCCGTTTGCATACTCTCTGCGGCTGTTGCAATTTGGACGGGCGCCATGTCTTGCATCAGATCACTACGCACCGAATCGGTGAGGTAGGGCAGAATTTCTTTTTGTTCAACTTTTTTCCAAAGCGCATGACGTTGCTTTTGGGGTAGAGATTCTAAAATGTCTGCTATTTCTGAGGGATGTTGTTTTTTTATTTTTTTAGTTTTCTTCATAAATTTTATCAACCCCCATTAAATAAAAATGTCCAAAAAGCAAAAAAGATGATAAAATATCATCACACTGAATATATCATATTCGTACTGTATTCTTCTATTTGGCAACTATAGTATTTCAGAAAATAGGAGTCCAAGATTTATCTTGGCTGTCCCAAGATAAATCTTGGACTCCTAGCAAAATCTTTATCTGAAAAGCTATA
>JSZA02000183.1 GCA_000785145.2 Candidatus Thiomargarita nelsonii | reverse complement strand
ATTGTGTAAGTAGGCTTTATTTAACTTACCTTCCCGTACATCCGAATGCAAGAATTAGGCCAAAACGAGTCGCACTATTGTCTTTATCCATTCCTCTGAGTCTTCATACCCTGTTCCACCCAATTGCCTTTCCATTTCCCGCATCAATGCGATTCTTTCTTTATGCATGGAAACCTTCTTGGTCATTGGCGTAGAAACATCTTCAGAAATGATACAAACTGTAAAGCGTTGTCCTGGGCGAAACTTTTTTACCCAAACCGGCGGAAGGTCTCGAACTGTCAAGTTTTCTAAGACAAGTGTAGTACTCATTGCCATTTTTTCCCCTTGATGAAAAAAGCAAGAATTTAAGGTATGAATCTGAATTGACAGGATTATAGAATTAAGAGAATAACTATCTGAGCTAAAAAAAGCTCCCTAAAGAAAATTCTAAAATTCTGATTCAGAAATTAAACCATCTAAAACAAAAAAACTCAGACCAGTCACCGTTTCTTTCACGATAGCGTTTCAAATTAGAGCGTGCCATTTTCAAAATTTTCTGTGGTTCATCCCGTAATTTCTGGATAATTCGTTGGTGAAGATGATAAATACGTTGTTCTATTAGCGTTTGTCTATTCATGAGATTCCAAACCCATGTTAATAAAGTTTATTTTTAAGTTTGTCCCGAGTTTTAAGTCGTTAATGGTGAACAATCGTTCAAATTTCAAGGTCAAAAATAATTTTTTGACTCCTAAGTATCAGAAAGAAATTATTATTTTATCCAATACCTGACAAATAGACTCAACAACTCACTTGACAGCACTTGACAAATGAGCAAAATTGCTTAACAAATTGTCCATTGATTTAACTGAGGTATCCTATGGCGAAAAAATTTTCAAGTTTGCTGCTCGAATATCTCCGTCGGCACTTTCTGCGCCAAGCCCAATTGGCCAGAAAAATCACTGTCAGCCGTGAGGCGGTGCATATCAAGACGCTTTTTGCTATATTAGGCCGCTTTTTAACGGACTCTCGTATTCAACGCCGCCAGTCATGCTGTTTTTCTTAATACTATACTAACGATTTATAAACTTCTTGATTAAATGGATTATCCCCGTTTGGCAAACGTAACTCGACATGACAGAAAAGCCTAAATTCCATTGGGGTAGGCACCGGATTAACTTTCTGCACTTTTACAATGACCACATATGGTTCATGGCGTACCACCGAAACAAGCAACTTTGATAAATACTTTGGACAAAATCCAACCAAAAATTGGTCTTGTGTTCTAAGTACACATTCATCGGCGGCGTAATCTTGCATGATAAACAGTGGTTCATCAACTTGCAGTTGGGCAATACGCTGCCTAGAAGCCGTCGAAAGAGACGGGATGCCTCTTAAAAAAAACTCAATTTGAGACCAGCCGCTTGTCGAGAGTGCAGGAATAGCAAACAGTTCAAAAGCATCTGTTGCCCGCCGCCCACCGCTCTTGGCAAGGATGGAAAATTCGTCAGACTGATTGGAGTCAATTTGTAACCACTGTAAATATCTTTTGAATTCTGGCCTTTTACTGGATAGTAAACGGTGTCTTAACCAAGGAAACATTTCAGCAGATTTATAAATGCGCTTAAAATCTGGAAATGATAAAAGGGGTTGAAAGTGACATTCATCTGCCGCTACCTGTGCGCCTTTGGTATAAGCGAAAGAAAAAGAGTTGTCGTCACGTTCCACTTTTCCAATCGGATACCAGCGTTTTTCTTCTTGCCAGCCAACCACCAATTGTTTCATAAGAATGCTAAACCTCGCTTTAAAATTTCAGTTTGATTTTCATGTAAAATTCTTTTTGAGAATGCAAAGGCAGTCTCAGAAAATATTGTGTTTGGCCACCTAGAGGAGACGCTTTTTGCTGACTCTATTAGGCCGCTTTTTAACAAACTCTCGTATTCAAGGCCGCCAGTCATACTGTTGCCAAGCTGGCTGGGAGCAACCGCCTTGCCGTGAGGCTCTATTAACGCAGGCGCGACAAAAATATTCGCCTGAAAAGGTGTTGCATATTAAACCGCCTTATCAAGGTGAAAACATTGACAGAGATTTTGCCGCTTTGGGTGCAACGCGCTTTACTCAATTGGACACGGCTAAGTCATAATGAACAACTGGCGCGTTTGGATCGTATTGTGGTTTATGCAACCGTCGAAAGGAATGAGTTTTGTTTATCTGAGGTGAGGCGTGTGCTTACCACCGAGCAAGTTAAAAACTCTTTGGCACGTCTGGCGTATATTATTCGGCGTGAGGAAAATCGTTACACATATTGTGTGCCGCTTTTCCGCGAAATGTTAATGGGACTCGGAGGAGAAGAATTGGAGGAATTGTTGGCGCATGAGTTTCAGTCAAGTCATACTGCGCTTAATTCTAATACCTCCAAGTGATTGATATATCAATTGCAGAGGGTAGGGGCAAATCCTTTATGGTTGCCCCGTAGGCTACGCTCGCTTATTCGCCTTTTCAATCTTCGCCCAAGAATCACGTAAAGTCACAATACGATTAAAAACCAATTTATCTGTTGAAACGCTATCAACACAAAAATACCCTTTTCTTTCAAATTGATAACGGACTCCAGCTTGGGCATTGGCTAAACTGGCTTCGACCAGACTATCGGTTAACACTTCCATCGAATTAGGATTCAGTGCCGCTTTAAAATCAGTCCCGTCTGCGCCCGGATTGGGGTGATTAAATAGACGATCATATAGGCGAACTTCCGCTTTGATTGCATGGGATTCTGACACCCAATGTAAGGTACCCTTGACTTTTCGACCATCGGGGGCAGAACCTCCCCGTGTTTCTGGATCGTAAGTACAGCGTAATTCGACAATATCACCTTTCTCATCTTTGATCACGGCTTGACAAGTAATAAAGTAAGCATAACGTAATCTGACTTCACGTCCGGGCGCTAAACGAAAGAATTTTTTGGGCGGTGCCTCAAGAAAATCTTCCTGTTCAATATATAAAACCCGTGAAAAAGGCACTTGATGAGTGCCCATACTGGCATCATCGGGATGATTAGGGGCATCTAGCTGTTCAACTTGATCTTCAGGGTAATTTTCGATCACCACCCGTAAGGGTTTTAATACAGCCATCACGCGGACGGTTTTTGCCTCTAAATCTTTACGAATACAATTTTATAACGCCCCCATTTCAATTTGGGTATTTTTTCTTGTGACGCCAATGCGATCACAAAAGTCTCTGATGGCGGAAGGTGTATAGCCCCGTCTTCGCATCCCACTCAAGGTTGGCATACGTGGATCATCCCAACCGCTAACGAGATTATTTTCAACCAGTTCCTGTAATTTACGCTTACTCAGGACCGTATAATTCAGCGATAAGCGGGCAAATTCTATCTGTTGTGGATGACACGGTGTATTTAAGGTATCCAATATCCAGTCATATAATGGGCGGCTCACTTCAAACTCTAAGGTACACAAAGAGTGAGTAATACCTTCAATTGCGTCGGAAAGGCAATGGGTAAAATCATACATGGGGTAAATACACCATTTATCGCCTGTCATCTGGTGCGGCATTTTTTTAATGCGATACGTAGGCTTTATTCATTTTGATCAAGGCGATGGCATAGTCATAAAGTTGATCAAAATAATCCGACGAATGGCGTAAGCTCACTGTCCAATCATAGCCTAACCAATGCACATCCGTTTTAATGGATTCAACATATTCAAGTTCTTCCTTACTGGGGTTGGTATCATCAAAACGGAGATAACATTGTCTGCCTTCATGTTCTGCCGCAATACCAAAATTTAAACAAATTGATTTGGCATGACCAATATGCAAATAGCCATTAGGCTCTGGGGGAAAACGAGTCACTACTTGATCTTCATTTTGGTTGGTTTTGACCTCATCGGCGATGATTTGACGAATAAAGTCGTTTTGGATAGTTGAGTCAGTCGTTGTATTTGCGCTTTCATAATGACCTCATTAATTAATTTAAAATTCAAAGACACTTTCCGTCCAAAGCTGAAGCTTTGGACTCCAATAACAATAAAATTATTTTGGGCTTAGAATCTGTTCAATCCGTTTATTCCCCATACGAAGTAGTCTCGTAGAGAACTTAAATCCGTTGTACTAAGGGGGTGGTAGTAGTTAGCTTATTACGGGTGGATTGCCGTAAATGAAGGCTATCTATCGTCACCGAGTTGGGCAAAGTACCCGGTGAGTAAAGCGCAAGTCTATCATCAAACATAAATAGGCGCCCCATAAATCATCTCGGTGCGCGTTGACAATCGCTTCAAACACCGCGTTTTCGCTAAATTCAGGCACTTCTATTCGCCAATCTTAGTCGCTGCCGCTTTAGCAGGTGGTTGTTCACTTACTTATTATATATTCACAAACTGTCTGAAGTTATGTTTTACCTTGGGTTCAAACGTTTCTAAAATCAAAGACGTTTCGTAGTCATTGAATTTTAAAACATATTCAAAATGAGCTAGGATTAAAAAAACCACCGATAAAGTGATAACATTTACCGCTGTTTTGGTGAATTGTTCAGATTCATCCGGATTAAATGCAAATTCCGCATTTGAGCTAAAGCGACTCATGTACGCCAGTTTGGAGGCATGAACATAAGAAGAGGTTTTAGAATAAAGTTCATCATTCCATTGGAATATGTTCTTATCCTCGTCGCCTTTTATCGGTTTAAATTGATGAGTCATTCTTGATAAAGGCTGTAGAAAAGAGGTTCTAGGCAGATATTCCCTAAAAAATCTTGGACTTAAGCTAAGGCTATGCTCATCAAAATCTGTCATCATTGCCCAAAATTCTTGGGGATGATCTTTGTAATACAAATGTCTATACAAATCCTCTAATAGACACCTTAGCGTAATGTAGCAACCTCGATAATGATTGAGATAATAGTTGTTTAAAAGCAACAAAGTATCTGAATAAAGCTCTTTCAAATAGGGGGTAAATTGATTTTTCAAGACTCCGCGTTTGATGAATTGGGATTGTTCATCTTTATTCATCAATTTTCTAGCAATCTTGGCAATGTTTTTTTTATCCCCTTGTTCTAAATACTCATTGAGCAAAATTTGTTGACTGGGATCGACAAAATAATCTGAATTGCTCAGTGATTCTAGCAAGACAAAGAGAGGGTATGTCACTTTAAAGAAAGTGTGTTGCGGTGATGGATGTGATTTGAGACTGGCTTGCAGTGAGTTTTCCAAATCACGCCGGTATAAAGCAAAATCATGCTTAATTTTTGGCACTTTGTAGGGTACTTTCATTGGTGACTTTCTCCTTGTATTTACACATATCGCTTCTCGTGGCTGTCGCAAAAACCGAGTAAGCCAATTCTTGAAATATCTTGTCTTTCTTATCTGTTTCTAAGCCTTCATAAAGTGCTTTATAGCGGGTAATGACCGTTTTTTTGTCGGTGAAATTCTCATGCTCTCCTAATTTGACACGGAAAAAATAAGCTAAATAATTATCTAACTCATAGATCTTGAAATCAGGTAATTCTGGCAAAATGCCCCACATCACTTGAGTAATTTCTCGGCGATATTTTTGCCTAAATTTCTTATTTTTTTTATGCACGAGATACTTTCTGATTTTTAAAATATCAAACGCTTCAACGTCTTTTTCGCTGTTGAGTTTGCGACGTAAATATTTTTTAATATCACTCAAACTGGAGTGTTCAGCCGTTCCCTGCATATTCATCAATTCAAGCATAATGTCCAAAACTTCTCCCAAGTGCTTTTTATCACCTTCATTCAGTTTGGAAAATCCACCTTGCAGTTGTTCTAGTTGTCTCGTTCGCATGATTACCCCACTTTTTGTAGAAATTCTTCCACAAAAGCCTCAAATTCTGCCTTGAGAGCCTGATGTGCTGAAGATTCCCATATCATCTCCCTTTTGCCATTGGCAATTTTATACCAATCACTCTTTGAAATCTTGGTATTAAAGGTTTGTAAATTCCATTCTTTTCTGATTTGATTCATAAAAGAATTTTGATGCTTTTTGTCGGATTCCCACATCGTAAAGAGTAAGCAGACGACTTTAATGTCAACACCATAATCATATTGATGCTCTTCGATAACATGTTTCATCAATTGTACGCCATAAACGCCAAACGAGTCTGCCATGACGGGCATGAGTATGGCTCCCGTGGCGTTGAGCGCTAGAGTGGTTAAGAGGGAATAAGTGGGGGCACAATCCACGATGATAAAGTCGTATTTGTTCTTGACTTCATCGATTAACAAGCGATTTAATTCATAAGGCCCTAAACTGACCCCTTTGAGCACTGAACTCAAAATGATTTCGGAGGGGATCAGATCCAAGTAACTTTTTTTATCGGTGGATTCAAAAGACCGATAAATATAGTCTGAAATATTAATCTTCACTTCTTCCGTTTTAGGGAAGGGGCCATAAGATTTCAAACAGTTGATAAATAAGTCAGCCACCGTTTTTTTCTGTTTCAGGTGTTGTTTCAGTTCGTCTGGAGCAATGCCGACGATAGTGGCATTGGCTTGCGGATCCAAATCCACCAGTAAGACTTTTTTTTGTTTGAGTTCGCTCAAATAACGTCCTAAGTTGATTGAGAGCGTGGTTTTGCCAACGCCACCTTTCATGTTGATAATTGAAATTGTTTTCGCATTCATATTTATTTTTCCAACGCGCTCGCATGTGTTGGCTCAGTAGATAAAGCAAAATTCATCTGTTGTGCCGTTTATTGTGGTGGCAAACGACACCAAATCTACCAATAAAGCGGTATCTGTCTTAGCCTAACGCTTCGCGTAACCGGCTCCCCAAAGCTGCGTAGCTACACAGCTTTGGGTACGAGTTGAGGCGATTGTTAGGCTATTTTTTCTTTGCTACATATGCTAAACGCCTAGATGCAAATTAGAACCAACTTTTTGAAACATCAGCCGTGCGAGGTACGAGCATCGGCTGGATTTGCCTTGTTATGTTTGTTAATTGGCAGGCTCATAACCTCTTATAATCAAGATAGATTTGTATGCTTCTATAGCCTTTGACCATTCGTTGATAGAAAATTCTTTATAAAATCCACGCCCAGTTACAACGAGTTTTGCATTTTCCTTGTATCCGTGTGCGTAGATTGCTGGATGATTATATCCGCTAAATCAAGCAGATTAATAAAATCTAAAAAAGGGTTATCAAAACATTTTTTCATAACCTTGTCAATCTCGTGTGGAGAAGCTTATATGGCAACACCCCACATGGTTTTAATGCCTAAAGCGTCTGCAACCAGACAAGCGTGTTGTCCCGCCGCCGGCCCCACCCGAAACCGTAAGCCCTCAAAATGCATAATCGGCGTTCGCATCCGCACCCCGGCGACATGCGTTTCAAAGTCAACTTTTTTCTCATGATTTCTCAAGATTTCTCCTTAGGTCGAAATGACAAAAGTGCAAATCGTGCCCGTGCTAAGTATATGAATTGAAACTCTCAAGATTCTGTTTGCACATCGGCTGCCAAAATATAACCGGCACCCCGCGCGGTTTGGATAATACGCGGCTTTTTGGCGTTTTCCCCCAAGTGACGGCGCAAACGGCCTACTAAAACGTCAATACTACGGTCAAAAGGTAAGGCTTCTCTACCCTGACTCAATTCTAACAGTTGATCTCGCGTTAGCACCCGTTTGGGATGTTCAAGAAACACCCGCAATAAGCGAAATTCGCCCGCACTCAAGGGAACAATAACGCCCGCTGGCGAAACAAGATGACGAGTGATCAAGTCTAGCGTCCATCCGGCAAAAAGCAATTGCGATCTCGTTTCTTCCGCAGTGGTGCCGGGCAGACTTCGAGTACGACGCAATATCACTTTAACTCGTGCCAATAATTCGCGGGGATTGAAAGGTTTAGGTAGATAGTCATCCGCGCCCATTTCCAATCCAATAATACGATCCGTCTCTTCTCCCAAGGCACTCAGAATGAGAATAGGTATATCGAAACGGGCGCGTAGGTTGCGGCACAGTTCTAATCCATCTTCTCCGGGCAACATCAAATCTAAGATAACCAGATCGATTTGTTTGTCATCAAGCGTCTGCCATAAGCCTTTGCCATTACTCACGGCGCTTGCCCGAAAGCCATTTTTTTCTAAATAGTCCCGCAACAGGTGGCAAATTTCTGGGTCATCGTCAACGATAAGGATGTGATCAAGTCGGTTTGTCATAAAACAAAGTGAGGCGAACAAAAAAGTTATACCGGTATAAGTACAAGATAAAATTGTAAGCTAATGTAAACAATAGCTGATGAGATAAATTCTCTTACAAAAAAGCCGATTTCAGACATAAACTGCTTACAAAGTTTTGTTTTAATAGCCGCGTTGGTAAGTTAATAATTTTTTAATTATATCATAAAGGATATTTATTATGAAACGCATTATTTCGGTTGCTATCGCTATGATTTTAGTCTCCGCTGCTTGGGCGGGCGCTTCAGCACAAACACTGCAAGACACGCTACAACAAGTTGGCCGAGGCTATCAAGGAATGGGCCGAGGAATGGGTGGTTGTGTAGATCCCGATACCATACTGGCCCAATTCGATTATCAAGAATTGAGTCAAGAAGAAATCGATAATCTCCTCCATATGCGTGGCGAAGAGAAACTCGCTAGAGATGTCTATCTCACGCTATCTGAAACTTGGAAACTCCCCGTATTTAGAAACATTCCTCGCAGCGAGCAAAGACATTGCAATGCCGTGAAGGCGTTGCTGACCAAATACAAGCTCGATGATCCTTATGTGGATGACACCGTGGGTGTGTTCGCTGATGCGACGTTTACCAATCTCTATAACGAGTTGGTTGCCACCGGGCGTACTTCCTTAATAGATGCGCTCACCGTTGGAGCCATCATTGAGGATTTGGATCTGGTTGATTTGGAAAATGCTTTAGCCCAAACCGATAACCTAGATATTCAATTTGTGTATCAAAATCTCAGTAAAGGTTCAAGAAATCATCTACGTGCCTTTGTTCGCTTACTGCGTCGATTTGGTGTCAGCTATACGCCACGCTATCTTGACATGGACACTTACCAAGACATCATCAATTCGCCCAAAGAAAGGGGCTATGTGTATGATGATCAAGGTAAAAAATCCTTCTTGTGTGGGCGAAAACCCCAATGAAGTGCATAATAAGTAGGTACGCATAAATATTTTAACATTTTTACTCTCGACGGCGTTTCGGGAAATCCGCTCCGCTCCATTCCCGAAACAACTGAAAAAGGTTAAAAAACTTTTGTATATCTACTTACCATTAAGTTAAGTGAAGGTTATCTAAAGCGAGCAAGTGTAGGGTGCGTCCCACGCACCAATCAGCTTGAAACATGACATCACTAAAACACAAAGGTGCAACCTAAACCTTCCGTAAAGTCTCTAAAGGTGGACGTTGTAACAGAGAGCGTGTTCCCAACACGCCGGCTAAACCAACTCCCAACGCGCCACCTAACACGCCTATAATCCACAACCATCCGTTAAAGTGATAAGGCAAGTCAAATATTTGCACCGCTAACACGTAACCGATGCCACTGGCTGCCGAAGCGGCTAATACTCCGGCTAATAGCCCTAAAGTGGTAAATTCTGCAATTAAGCTTAATAAGACTTGTCGGCGTGTTGCGCCTAAGGTACGCAATATTGCTCCTTCATACAAACGCTCTTCGTGACTGGCAGAAATGGCAGCATATAATACCATCACTCCTGCCAACAATGTGAATAAAAATATATATTGTATGGCTAAACTGGCGCGAGTTATAATTTGTCGTACTTGTGCTAAGAGTGCTTCGACATTAATCACGGTGATACTTGGGAATTCGCGCACCAAAGAGGGAATCAAATTGTTGGCTGGGTTGGCGAGATAAAAACTCGTGATGTATGTCTTGGGTAAATCTTGCACTACATCGGGGGATGCCAGCACAAAAAAATTGACATTGAAAGATTCCCATTGTACCGAGCGTAAACTAGTCACTTTCGCGCTAACGTCTTGCCCAGCGATGCGAAAATGTAAGGTATCGCCTAAGTTAATCCCCATTTCTTTAGCAAAACCTGCTTCGATTGATAATTGCCCCGGTTCAGAATTCCAAAACTTGCCCGCTACAATACTATTATCTTTAGGTAGTATTTCCGCACTAGATAAAGTAAAGCTGCGAGCCACGAAACGTTTAGCACGATTGCTGGTATAATTTTTGGCTAACACTGGTTGATCATTTATAGCTATAAACCGCCCCACTAACATTGGATACATGCCGCTACTGTTATATTGTGGCTCGCTAAGTTTAGCCTGTAAGGATTCAACCCCTTCTTTTTGAATATTAATGAGAAAATGATTAGGTAAGCCGCTCCTAAAAATCTTATACTATCTTATGATACATTATAACATAAGGTATAAGATCACGTTAGCCGAGCAGTACTGCTAACGATTCGCGTGCCGGGATCGCACCGGACAAGGTTCGAGAGAAGGAGGCCCCTCCGTCCCAACCAAAGGCCCCTGCGTTTGGCTGGATCGGTCCGTCAATATTGCCGCCCGAACATGTGTTGCATACACCACTGATTTGATTTTTCTGGACGCACGCCGCCAGAATGACCATACATGCTTCCCCCGATGATCGCAGCGAAGCTCCGTTACTTCGTTTCCTCACGGGTAGGGAGAAGGTGACATGGCCACCCTTATTGTTTGGGATGAGAACCTCATCTTGACAACCAGACGGAGCACGCTCAGAAACGAAGTAACGGAACGAAGTGAAGTAAAACCTACATAACCGCCGCGCTATAACCAACGCCGCAGCATGATGAACTGTCAACCCATAACGACACGCATACTTAACTCGACCTATTACAGAGGTAAACGCCGGATTGACTTTATAAACTCTTACGCCAGACCTTGAGGCTCTGGACTCTAAAAAAGCTCGGAACTTGCTGTAGACAAAAGAACTTAACATTCGGGCATGGCGATTTGAACTATTTTCTTTTAAGACACTTTTTTTCTTGGAAAAGTCTAGTTCCTCAATAACAACGGGTTTTAATGTCTTTTTTGAACGTTCGACAATGACCTTAACAGCTTCGCCAATGAGCGCTTCTGTTTGACCTTTCGACTTGCCATAAGTATTAAGTGATATAGTTTCTGTCTCAATCAAATTGCCAAATCTATCTGTTTCAACTAAAGCAACATGATTAGCGTTTAAATCTACACCAATTGTACCGATATGTTTTAAGGTTTTAATGGGAACTTCTGGACTAGCAGTACTGACGAAAACACGCCAGCCTTTGTCATCACGTAAGAAGCGATAAGTTATTGCTTTACCGTAACTTTTATGAGATTGACGTTTGATGTTTTTTAACAGACGACGAGCTTCGTTATCGTTCAAGGCAGCTTCAATAATGTCTTGACCGTATTCAAATTTAACGCCATAAATTTCAACATATTTACCATGCTTGGACACTAATGCATCCGGCATTCGTACTCTCAAAGTCAAAGTTCCATCTTTTTGGCGTGTTGCGGTACAAAGTTGATTTCCAGCTGTTTCATCTTTTGATCCCACTAAAATGAACTGATTACTACGTGCCTTCTGCCAATCGGATTTCCATTGCTCGAAGTTTTCATAGCCATTAGCTTTTAAATCAAATTGTGCGTTAAACAATTTTTTGGAACCAAAAAAAATATGAACACGCCCAGTGGCTTTGTCTGATTCAAATTGTTCCAAACGCTTCTCTAATCGTGCCAAACGACGTTTCTTTTGATGTATTTTATTCAGGTGTTTTTGACGCTGACTAGGTTCTACCTCTTTTTTAGACAATTTTTCAATCGTTTTTCTGGCTTTATCGACTCGTTCTTGGTTCTCTTTAATATAACGATCAAGATTAGACACGTAGGATGAAACCTTGCCTTTCAAAGTAAAATTAATAGAATTAAAATGCCTG
>JSZA02000206.1 GCA_000785145.2 Candidatus Thiomargarita nelsonii | reverse complement strand
CAATTGCGTCACGATCCTAGACTTTTCACTGCTAGCCGCCAACTTTGGACAATGTGGCGCACCCAATCCATCAATGATGGTTTTACCACAGACTACTGGAGGAACAGTAGTGATAAGCGTAGAACCGTCAACAACCCAAGTAAAAATTGGAGAAACCTTTGAAATTGTCGTTGAAGTTCAAGCCGGTGAGCAAGAGGTTGATGGAGCCAGTGCCTACCTCGAATTTGATCCGACATACCTAGAAGTGGTGAGCATGACACCCGCTGAGCATCTTGATCTGACACTTGACAACTCCTTTGACAACGGAACAGGTGAAATCAACTTTGCCGCTGGCAAACTAACAAACCCATTCCCATCAGGAGACTTTAATCTGGTAACAATCACTCTGAAGGCAAAAGCAGAAACGCCAGAAACCTCTTTAGACTTTCTTTTCAACCCACCAAAAAGTACAGATGCCACCTTTGGCGGAGTCTCCGTATTTGATCACGCTGAAGATGGCAACATAACTATCATCAGGGCAGAGAAATTTAGCTGCAATAAAGTCACAGACATTTCAAAAACGGAATGTAAAGCCCTTATCGCACTCTATGACAGCACAGATGGTGATAACTGGAGACTTAACTGGGGGTGGAAAATGACAAATACGCCTTGTAATTGGCATGGAGTCACTTGTCAGACGGGAACTGTAGAGAAACTCGAACTACCTTCCAACAAACTCAATGGCGCTATCTCGAAAAAGTTTTTCAAATTGAAGAAATTGGAAAGTCTCGTTTTGTCTGACAACGAGATCGACGCTTCAATATTTAAGAATGTGAAGAAATTGAAGAACTTAAAAACTCTCTGGCTGAACAATTGCAAATTGAGTGGAAAGCTCCCCAACTCCTTGATGAAGCTGAAGAAATTGAGTGATTTAGATTTGAACGACAATTGCTTGAAGACCAAGGTTTCCAAGAAATTGAAAAAATGGCTTGACGAACTCAATCCGGGTTGGGATGAGACACAGACGAATTGTCTATATTGATGCAATGCCATTGGCGTAGGGGCGGGCAACCACTTCGTAGGGGCGGGTGTAGGGGCGGGCAACCACAAGGGATTGCCCCTACAAACCCCATGATTACCGTAGGGGCGGGCAACCACAAGGGATTGCCCCTACTGGTACATTATTATTTGCGAGTTGCCTAACAAAAAAAAACGCCGTTTTTTTTTGTGGAGAAGCTTTTAGGCATATAATTTGCAAATTGTACATTGCGTGATTAAACTTTAGGAGTCCAAAATTTATTTTGGAAAATAAAACAACAACCTCTCGTGGGCAATGGGCTGAAGAGTTAGCCCATACCTACTTATGTGAGCAAGGATTACAAACGATTGTACGCAATTATCGTTGTAAAGCGGGAGAAATTGATCTGATTATGTTGGATCAGGATATTTTAGTCTTTGTGGAAGTACGTTATCGAAAAGATCAGCGTTATGGTGGCAGCATAGAAAGCATTAATGCCCGTAAACAGCAACGCATTTTTACCACAGCCACTCATTATTTGCATACCCATCAATGGGCACAACAACATGCTTGTCGTTTTGATGTCGTGTTAATCAGCGGCACAACAACTAATCCGCAAATGCGTTGGATAGCAGATGCGTTTAGATTATAAAAAATCTGTCATCGTCTATAATATTATTATCATAGTGAGTATTAATAAAATTATATAATAATATGAATTTAAATAAATTATTTAATAATCTGAGATTGTTGTGTAGAATATCACACAACAACATAAACTGAGGATAAAAAAAATGAAACAACGCCATTTGATAGTTTATTTATTGATCAGTATCATGCTGATGTGCTTGAATGCCCATGCGAGCACTCTCAGCCAACAACGCTGGCAATTTGAGCTAGCTGAAAAAGCAGTCAAAGCGAAAGACTGGAATAAATTTCAAAAAATATCCCGTCGTTTACAAAATTATCCGCTTTATTATTATTTGCGTTATCAGTATCTCAACGAGCATCTGGTGCGCTCTTCTGAAATCAGAGCATTTTTAAAACGCTATGGCAACACCTATTTTGGGCAAAAATTGCGCGAAAAATGGTTATCTCAATTAGCAGCAAAGGGTGATTGGAAAGGCTTTGTGCAGGATTACACGCCCCTGAAATCGACGAGTATGCAATGTTTTTATACCTATGCACGTTTGATGACCAAACAAAATCTGCAAGGTGCTATTGAGGAGGCTAAAAAATTGTGGCTGGTTGGCAAATCACAACCTGATGCTTGTACGCCCATGTTTGATTATTTATATCAAAATGGTTTGATCAATAAGTCTCTCTTTTTGGAACGGATTGGCTTGGCGATGAAAAAAGGCCGACTGAGTTTAGCCCGCTATTTAGCAAAACGTCTTGAGCCTGCCGATAGGGTTTGGGTAACACGCTGGCAAGCCATGCACAAAAAACCCGCACGAAGTCTTGCTCGGTTTAAGGGGGCCGATTTACCCATGGTACGTCAGATTATCTTGCATGGTATTGGACGTTTAGCGAGACAAGATTTTGAAAGGGCTCTCGTTTATTGGAAGAAATTTCAACGTCGCTATGCTTTTTCGCTACAAGAAATTGGCGAAATGCAACGTGATTTGGCCTTAGCGAGTGTCAATCCTGATCATCCACAGGCATTGAAATGGCTGACAGCGGTTAATCAAAAGTATCTCAATGAGAAAGTCAGCGATGCTCGCATCAAGCTTGCTTTAAAAAAACAAAATTGGCACGCCTTAGCAGATTTTTTGACACACTTGCCTGATGGAGAAGAAAACAAATTGCGATGGCACTATTGGCTTGCGCGAGCCCTTGAACAAACGGGGAAAAATGCACAAGCTCAACAGATATATCAAAAACTGGCTAAAGAGCGTGATTACTACGGCTTTCTTGCAGCGGAGCGTATTGGTGCAAAGTATCAGATGCAACATCATCCCATCGTTTTTACAGCGGCAGAAAAGGCGCAAGTGATGAAAGAGCCCACTATTAGAGGGGCTTATGAGTTTTATAAACTCAGTCAATCTAAAGACAAATGGTCTTTAAATGCACGGCGCGAATGGCGATATGCCATCGGACACCTCCCGCCCGCTCAAAAAAAGATTGCTGTTGTGCTTGCTAGTCGTTGGGGGTGGCATGATCAGGCTATCATGGCAGCCGCTAAGGCTGGCTATTATGATGATTTAGATGTCCGTTTTCCCTTAGCTTTTAAGAGTCAGTTAACGAGAGGGGCAAAACGTCAAGGTATTGATTTAGCTTGGGTTTACGGCATAATACGCCAAGAAACGGCATTTAGGCATGGCGCCAGTTCCAGAGTGGGGGCTTTAGGTTTGATGCAAGTCATGCCTGCAACAGCTCGATTTGTGGCAAAGAAAATCGGTCTTAAATTGAAAAGGAAGCGGGATATTTTGGATATTGATACCAACATCAAATTAGGTACCGCCTACTTGCAACAAATGCTTGACAAATTTGATGGTAATTATATGTTGGCGACTGCCGCCTACAATGCGGGACCAGGACGGTCAAAACGTTGGGCTGCTGAAAACAGTTGTGTGCCACCTGATCTTTGGGTTGAGTTGATTCCATTTAATGAAACTCGCAAATATGTACGCAGTGTTTTGTTTTATACTCGCATCTTTGAAGAACGCTTACAACGTAAACAACTACGTCCGTTGCGAGTGACACTGGAGGATGATAGTTGTCGTTTTAAGTTTGCTGGGTTAGCTAACAAATAAATTCGGCTCGATTCAGTTGTTTCGGGAATGAGGTCACGATTTCCCGAAACCGTTGTGGCGACTGACTTTCGGGAAATCGTGACCTCATTCCCGAAACAACAAAAATAAGAGTACAAAGCTAAAGCTTTGTACTCCACTTAGCTCATTAGCTGTACTTACCAAACTTTTCTACTATAATTGATATATCAAATCGAATTATATGGAAAAAAGCGATGATCAAGCAAACCCTATTAATTTTATTAAGCAGTCTAGTCTTATCTGCCTGTGTCAGTGAAAATATTCAAAACTCACCACTCTCACTAAGCGATAAAGGAGTCAAGCGCGTCCCCCCTTCCCCTAGCATCCCCATTCTCCGCCTCGACACAGAAATGCACCGGGCTGTGATAAACAGAATTGATGTAGATGCCGCAGAGCGTTATTTAGTCACTGGCTCTGATGATAAAACAGCACGGGTGTGGACATTGCCAGAAATGCGATTGTTGCGCGTGTTGCGTTTACCAATTGGCGAGGGTAATGAAGGCAAAGTTTATGCCGTAACGATTTCACCTGATGGGGAGACTGTGGCAGTGGGGGGGTGGACTGGCTACGATTGGAATGAGGGGGTATCTATTTACCTCTTCAACCGCGCTACGGGCGAAATGCGGCAACGTTTGACCGGGCTCCCGACAGTGGTTAATCATTTAAGCTATTCCCCCGATGGTCAGTATTTAGTGGCAAGCTTATATAAAAGTGGCATCCGTATTTACCAAACCTCTGATTATATGCTATATGCTGAAGACACAGATTATGGCGATAGGAGCTATTGGGCTGACTTTGACAATCAGGGACGATTAGTCACCAGTTGTGATGACGGTTATATCCGTTTGTACAATCAACAATTTAAATTATTGAAAAAACGCAAAGCTTTAGGGGGTAATCGACCTTACACTGTCCGTTTTTCATCATCCGGTGACGAAATTGCTGTAGGCTTTGCTGATTCGACTCAAGTCAATGTATTGTCAGGCAAAGATTTGAGTACTTTATACAATCCCGATACTCGCGGAGTGGATAATGGCAATCTGCTCAGTGTCGCTTGGTCAAAAGATGGACGTTGGTTATATGCGGGAGGAAATTATCATGATAGCACCGGCATCAGTCTTATTCTGCGCTGGGAGAAAGCTGGGCAAGGCAGTTACGATGCTTGGTTTGCCGCAGATGATACTATCATGGACATTCAAGCCTTGCGAGAGGGTTCGATTATATTTGGATCGGCTGATCCCACGATTGGGCTATTTAATGCTAACGGACAACTCACCCTGTCTCATGATGCGGAAATTGCCGATTTTCGGGAAAGTTTAGCGGGTTTATTGCTTTCTAAAGATGGCACCCAGGTGAAATTTTCTTATGAAGTTTGGGGCAAACGCCCGGCCAGTTTTTCTGTCAATGAGCGCATATTGACAGTTTATCCTCGCCCTGATTCAAATTTGATAATACCCTATACTGAAGGTTTAAATATCACCGACTGGAAACATCAATATCAGCCCAAACTCAATGGCAAAGCCCTCACATTAAAAGAACATGAAATGGCACGCAGCCTCGCCATAGCGCCCGATGGTCAACACTTTATATTGGGGACAGATTGGTACTTACGCTTTTTTGATAAAAATGGTAAACAACAATGGAAAGTTTCAGCGCCGGGTGTCGCTTGGGACATCAACATCGCTAAAAATGGCAAAGTCGCCGCTGCTGCCTTTGGAGATGGCACAGTGCGTTGGTATCGGCTGGATGATGCTAAAGAATTACTCGCCTTTTTTCCGCATAATGATGGCAAACGCTGGATACTTTGGACGCCAGAAGGCTATTATGCGGCCTCATCGGGCGCCGAATCATTGATTGGTTGGCATATCAATCAAGGACCAGAACGTGCGGCTGAGTTTTTTCCCACGGCTCGCTTTCGTGAGCGTTTCTATCGCCCAGATGTCGTTGCACAAGTTTTAGGGGGAGATGGTAATCAAGAACCTAAACAACAAGCGATTCAAAAAATCGTGCCGCCGGTTGTCACACTATTATCTCCAGAAGATAAGGCCCGTTTTTCTAACAGCACACTCGAAATCCGTTATCGTATCCGTCGCGTTTCCAAGGAGCCTATTACGACGCTCAAAATTTTACTGGATGGTCGCCCTTTAAAGGCGATACGAGAAAAAATAGTTTCAGAAACGGAACAAAGATTGCAAATCACAGTACCACAACGTGATGTCGAAGTGAGCCTGATTGCGGAAAACCGTTATGCCGCTTCAGAACCGGCAACGGTGCGTTTGCGCTGGCGTGGTGGCAAGCATCAGATTAAACCAAAACTCTATATTTTGGCCATTGGTGTCAGTGATTATGATAATAATAGCCTCGACTTAAATTATGCCGCTCAAGATGCACGGGATTTTGTGAAAGTGCTAGAACAACAAAATAGTTTATATCGTGAAATCTCAGTCAAACTTTTAGTCGATGCGAGCAAAAATGATATTCTTGATGGATTGGAATGGATAGAGCAGCAAGTGACGCAAGATGATGTGGCGATAATATTTGTTGCTGGACATGGAATTAACGATACTAACGGACATTATTATTTTTTACCTCGCAATTTTAACGAACAAAGCTTCAAGCGCACGGCACTGGCTTATCATGATATTAAAAATACGCTCAGCGTTTTACAGGGTAAAGTATTGTTTTTTATAGATACTTCTTTCAAGACTGTGAAGCAGGGCGGGGTGGCGGATATTGATAAAATAGCGAATGATTTATCCAGTGCTGAAAATGGTATCGTTGTATTTGCCTCATCAACCGGAAAACAATCTTCGCAGGCAGAACCGGGTTGGCAAAATGGGGCGTTTACAGAGGTTTTAGTGGAAGGATTAAGGGGTGCAGCGGATTCTAATCGGGATGCTAAGATTAGTCTTAATGAATTAGACTCCTATTTGAGTACTCGCGTTAAGGCACTCACTAATGGTAAGCAAAATCCCATGATGGCGAAACCTCAAACTATTCAAGATTTTCCAATTGTTTTTATTAAGCACTAAAATGGAGTCCAAGACTTCCAAGATAAATCTTGGACTCCTAAACTCATCTATTGAGAAATAAACGATGCAATTAATCATTCAAAATTTTGGCCCTATCAAACAGGGTGAAATTGATTTAACTAAAAAATTTTACGTCTTTGTTGGTTATAACAACACCGGCAAAACTTATGTGTCTCAGTTGTTATGGAGTATCTTTAATGAAAAAACCCTCAAAAACTTCTCCGAGCAAGTCAATCCAGACGTGAATTTAAGTCAACTGGAAGAAAAGCAGTTTCGATATCACGCCGACCCTATTTTTGGAGAATTTGCACGGTTTTTAAAACATCAGGTGATGCCTAAGATATTTAACATTGATAAGCATCACTTCATTTTAGAAAAATTTTCTGTTCACTTTAAATATGACATTAAGCTCATCAAAAAATTATTTAATACTCATCATCATCAACCGATTTTTCTGCCAGCCAGTCGTCTGTTTTATCCCCTCTTTTATTCTTATGTTTACAGAGTACAGAAGGAAAAGTATGAAAACGCTTAAAAATTAATTGGATACGCTTTTGAGAAGAAACAACAAGGGGAGCCTATTGATTTAGAATCACTCTTGATGAGTCATGGTTTTGAAAGTAATTATACCGAACCGATGAATGTTTTTTGTCTTCGTCGGCAGTGAATCAGTTAAGTACACTCTATCTTTATTTTAAATATTGGGCGCATCAGGAAAACAATTTTCTGATGATTGACGAACCTGAAGAAAATTTACATCCGAAGAATCAAATCGCATTGCTTAATGTTTTATTAACATTTGCCCAGACAAACAATAATAAAGTCTTGATGACGACACATAGCCGATTACCCAGAAATGAACCCGGACATTAATCTGAGTACCAAGGATATTGCTATTTATTTCTTTGAAGGGAGTCGAATAATCAATGCCATTAAGTTAAGCTTAAAATATTTATTTTATTCAGTTGTTTCGGGAAATCCGCGTAGCTCCATTCCCGAAACAACTGATAACTGACAAACCCCGTCCTCCGCACATATTTTTTTGATGTCAAAATCAATTAGTTGTCCTTAACTTAATGGCATTGAGTCGAATAATACCCTATAAGCGGGGAGATTATGGTGTACTTTTTAGTGACTTTGACGCTGAAGTTAGAAAAATTAAAATCCAATTAGAATTTAGAAAAGAGGATTCAAGGATTATCTACTGCCAATAAAACGGGAGAAGTCGCCTTAGCTCTATTGAAAAAAAAATATTTGAATGTTTATATCATTGAGTTAAAAAGCACGATTAAAGATACGACTTTAAAAACCATTAAAGAAAAAATTCAACTTTAGCGACATTGAGAATGAGGTTAAAAGCATTCGTGGAATTTGAGGTGTTTTTTTATCGTTCCTTTGTGGATCAAAGGAACGATAAAAATAAATTGACAGCAATAATCTTTTTTTAGCATTGAACTGCCATAACTACTTATAATTTTTTCTGTTTAAATAATTGAAAAGCCTTTCCGATAGCTTCCTGTTTTTAAAATTTCTGAAGGTTGATCAAAATATTTTTTGACTCTTCTCATTTGGCTACTTGTTCAAATAAGTCATCCGGAAAATCCCTATCACTGCCTTCAAAAGCAGCGAGCCGTGCTTTAATTTCATCGTACCTCATCATAAGTTTTTTCAGTTCTGACTTCTGAGATATTCTCATTGTTTTCTTGTTTGATATCTTCACCGTCCAAATCAAAAATGGGTGAAGTCAATAGAGAATTGGGAAGCAAATTTTTAATCTCTAGGTTGAGTCTTTCTAATTGAATACCAGTCGCTTGATTTCGAGTCACTTTCAGAAAAACATATTTTTCGGGTGCGCCTAAAAAGGGTATGACGCTGTGTGTTGAAACAATGAATTGTACTTGAGGAAAAACAGAAGACAGCAAAATCGGTAATTTTCGCTGCCATTTAGGATGAAAGTGTAAATCAAATTCATCAATCAGAACAATACCACTTAAGGCTTTAGGTTCAATATGCGGTTGTTGTTCATAAAAACGAATCAACATATCGGAAATCATGGCGATGAGGCTTTTATAGCCAGAAGCCAATTTTTCAAACGGTAAGGCTTCATAAACCTTATCACTGTCATCGCTTTCTCTTTCAATATATACCACTTCACTATTATTTCTGATTTGTATATCGGCGATAGAAGGTAAGAGTTTTAGTCAAGTGGTTTTGACAATCTCATATTTAGGATTTTTGGTGAGAAACCATAACAAACCATAAGTCTTGGTACTTTTTTCCGATATTTCATTTTGGGCTTGTTTATTTTGAATTTGCAAGCGTGAAGAGCCGTAGGCGACAAAATTCGTAAACGGAGGGATTCCTAAATGTCTTCTTCTGTTAAGATTCTATTTTTATCCTGCTTTCCAAGTAAGCCAATGGCAATCGCTTGTAAAACAGATGTTTTCCCAAAGCTATTTTCTCCCGTCAAAAATAGCCATTGACTATCTATCGGGATTGCGGTAATGTGAGTGTCAATAATACCTTGATAATTTTTTATATGAATTTGTTTTATGGCACAAGCTAAACTGGCGGTGTTATCAAAAAAAACATCTTTTGAAGGTTTTTCTATCACGGGCAATTGTTCCATATGATCGGATTCTTGGGCAAAGTTTTGAGAATATTTATGAGGTGTTAAAAAAGAGAGACAGTGTTTCTGAATGTTTCAATAAAACGACGGGTTCATTTGATTCCGGTGTTTTTTTATCGTTCCTTTGCAGAACAAAGGAACGATAAACGCAGAGCGTCGCGTATTAAAAAGTTCGATAAGGGTTCTGTTTAGTAAGAATGATACGCGCAACAGCCTTTATTATCTGAACTGTAATAATCTTTAAAGGTAGCTGAGCGTGTATATTTTGGACACTTCGCTTTTGCAAGATCAACAAATCCCGATTCACATTCTGAGCCGTAGGCATTTCCACAATTCTTGCCTCTTATATTCGCTAGCCGGCTCGTGAAATTCGGTGCCTTCCCAATTTCTTGGGCAATTGGACAAAACAATTTTGCGGACCATTCTCCCATCGCATTACCGAACAACCCACACTCATTGTCGCATAGATTGACCAATCTCTCCAAAGTATCTACTAAACCATCAATGTATCCTCGGCCAAACTGTTCAGCAGCCCATCCAGTGTACCTTGTCCCAATATCTGCTATCACATCATCCAGGCCGTATCCGACGATCTCAACAAACTGACTCGTCATGCGGCAGCTCCCACCAAGACTGTCCCAGGCCGCTCTCGTTAAACCATTCGCCGCATTATAGGCTATCCTATAGTAAGAGGGCTCATAACTTCCATAAGACCACCCATAATCATGGGCTGGTTTTTTAGGTTTGGCAGGCATTTTAGGTTGATCAGGAACCTTAACTATTGTGATCGCCTGAAATAGCTTCACAAGCAATTGTTTAAGCTGCTTTAATAAAGTCTTCGCATTTTCGCTCCGGCATTTTTTGCCTACCCTATCCAACACAGTTGATAAGCCATCTTGATAGCCGGTACCAAAATCCTTAGCAGAGCGCCCCCGGTATCTCGTTCTAATATCTCTTGCCGCATCCCGAATGCTATCCTCGATGATTTGAGCGAAAACATCCATTTTATTACAATTACTGCCTAAATTATTCCAAGCAATTTCAGCCAAGCCTTTGGCAGCATTATTGCCCACCTGGTAAAATGGCCCCTGAGCGGCGACAGCCATTTCTCCCCAGACGCCCAGCATCATTACGCACACACTAAAACGAATCCCTTTCATCAGTTCACCTCTTCTGAATGAATATAAATAAAAGAAAAAGACCCACGGGCTATCCCGCAGGTCTCCCAAGATAAATCTTGGACTCCTTTTATTAATTGTGTTGCTCTGCCGCTCCCTTAGTAGGGATTATATGCACAGCTGCCACCCTCTGCGCCTTTGTAAAAGTCCCAAAAGGAAGGTCCATTTGCGTAGGCGGGGCACATTCCCCGTGCAATCCCACGAAAATTCTTCTCACACTCATTTCTATAGGCATTTCCACAAATCCCGCCATCTATATTGGTTATCCGACTCGTGAAAGTTGGCGTATGTCCAATCACCACTGCCAGTCGACAGAACATTTTGCCAGACCATTCTCCCATCGCGTCACCGAGCATCTTACACTCACCCACGCAACTTTTGACCACGGTTTTCAAAACATCCCTCAAACCATGAATGTACCCTAAACCAAAATCTTCAGCAGCACGCCCCCTATATTTTGTCCCAATGTCTCTGAGCACATCTCTCACACTGTCATTGATAATGCTAACAAACTCATCGAGCCTTGTGCAGTCATGACCAATGTTGTCCCAAGCACTCTGCGCCAAAGCATGCGCTGTATTCTTGGACATGTTATAGTGCATCCGACTAGCACTGGCGTTCATACTCATAAACAATCCCAGCATTGCCAGGACACTCAAGTGTATCATTTTATTTTTCATGTAAAACTCCATGAAGTTAGTTAGGTTAAATTTGATTGCTCTGTCGTTTGCGATCAAAAGTGATCACAGTCAACTTCTCGGTTCAACGTACATTGATGTCCAAGATAAATCTTGGACTCCTTTAAACTAATATACTATATAAAGGCTGTACTCCACGAGCGTTAATTTCGGTCAAGCAGACCGTATAAGCTAGGATTATACCTCAATTATAAACCCTGTCAATGCTCGCTAGTAAGGATTATACGAACAACTGCCATTATCTGCGGCTCTGTAAAACTTGCTAAAGGCAGGTGAATGTGTATAGTTGGGGCACATATTAGTTGCAATCCCAACAAATTTCGACTCACAACCCAGTCTATAGGCACCCCCACAAATCGATCCCCTTATATTCACAAGTCTAACCGTGAACGTTGGAGGATGCCCAATCGCCCAGGCAACTCGACAGAACATTTTAGCAGACCATTCTCCACTCGCATTACCGATCATATTACACTCATCCACACATTTATCAACCACCTGATCCAAAACATCCATTAAACCATCAATGTATCCATGACCAAAATCTTCAGCAGATCGCCCTCTATATCTCGTCCCAATATCATTCACCGCATCATCCACGTCATCGCCGACCATTTGAACAAATAGACTTGTCTTGGTGCAATCCTGACCAAGATTGTCCCAAGTAGTCTGCGCCAAAGCATGAGCAGCCCGATAGGCTATTCTATAAAAAGGACCTTGTGCACTTGCGATAGTCGTCGTGAACAGTCCCGCCA
>JSZA02000375.1 GCA_000785145.2 Candidatus Thiomargarita nelsonii | reverse complement strand
GTATTGCTTTTCAGAATGTTTATGGGATTTGCAGAAATATAATCATTAAATCCGTCAAAACTATAAGCACTATTCACGAACAGCTTTCGAGGTAAAAGTTTTTGCGGAGCAAAAACTTTTACCTCGAAACATCTTCTAGGTTTTTCAGTCGCAATTTAAAATTAAATTTTGTAACCGTCATTTTACTGATTTTACAAAAAAGCGTCAAATCATTACAGCTTGTTTTGAATGAGTTTTTCAACAAGTTAGATAATGGTACTTCAGTAACAAAAAGTGCGTTTACCCAAGCGCGTCGCCATTTAAAACCAGAAGCCTTTGTAACATTGAATCAAAAAGGTGTAATAGATGTTTTTTACGATAAAGATGGCTTTTTGAAAGTTTGGGGTTTTCGTTTATTGGCTATTGATGGCTCTAAAATTCATTTGCCAGAATCTCCAGAAATAAAAGAAGAATTTGGTACAATCCATTTCACTAATGGTAAAAATAATGAAATTTATGGACAACATTGCTATGGGTTGGCTTCAGAGGCAAAAGTTTTCGCATAAGTACCGCGAAAACTTTTGCCTCTGAAAGTGATGTACGATGTTCTGAATAAGATCGTTATTGACGCTTGCCTTGCGCCCGCCAAGGCATATGAGGTTGATTTAGCCATGGAACACATTAAACACGCACAAAATGATGACATGATCTTATTTGATCGTAACTACCCATCCTACCTTTTTTTAGCGTCATTAATTGATTTAAATATACCGTTTACTGGTCGTTGTTCAAGACAATCATTTAAAGCCGCACAACGTTTGTTTAAACAAAGTGTTACTGATAGTAGTACAGTTACTTTATTCGCTAAAGGAGAGGTAAAGAAAAAATGTAAAAAGTTGGGATTGCCTACTAAAATCACTGTACGCTTCGTAAGAGTAAGGTTAAGTACTGGTGAGATAGAAGTTCTTGTAACTTCGTTACTCGATGAAAAACAATATACTGCATATATGTTCAAAGAATTATACAATTGATCTCCGCGGAGCGAAGTTACTTCGTTTGCGCTGGGGTGTAGAATGCTTTTATGGCGTTTTAAAAGAACGTTTAAACCTTGAACATTTTTCAGGAAAGACTGTTCATTCTGTTAAACAAGATTTTTATGCAACTATATTTATGACAGGCTTAGAATCTGTGCTCACCCAAACAGCAGAATCACAATTATTTGATAAATCCCGTCAAAATAAACATCGGCAGACTGTCAATAATATGGTATCTTTTAATGCGATTAAAAACTTTCTTGTGGAATTTTTCTATCATTGTAAGCCAACTCAAGAGCTTATGAAAACATTGACCGAATGGTTTGTTAAAGATCCAACTTATGTTAGAGCACGAAGAAATGTACCACGAAAAAAGAGTTTAACTAGGGCTTCTTTAAACTACTATAAACGTGTTTTTAAGCCTTGTTTTTAGTTAAATAGCTTTTTTTATAAAATCGGTTTTTTTTTATTTTTCTATTCAATTATTTTGAATGGGTTGGGGTCTTTTTGGCTAAAAAATGGCTTAAAGAGAGTTTTTTTTGTTATTTTTATAAAAAATATAATATTTTTGTGATCAAAAAAAAACAAAATTCTAAAATGTCTTTCTCACCGATTTGTTGAGTTTGTGTCTTATAGTTATATAAATATTATAATATTGATATTAAATGACTTTTCATCATAAAAGTGGAACACAACTAGCCAATTTTCAAAATGAGTATAGCTTAGTCATTATTCTAATAAAAAACGCATAGCGAGTGTTATTTTCAACTCAAGATTTCTCCTTGTACTCAATGCCATCGTAGTTAGTCGTACAATCCCTTATGGTATAAGGCGGCTTAACTTAATGGCATTGACCCTACGCTCGCTACGCACAAATAAAGTACAGCGACATCAAGAATGTGCGTGGGACGCACCCTACGCTCGCTATGTAGTTAGGTTGTTGTTTTGATTTATCCCTGCTAAAAAAAAATCCCTGTAGTTAGGTTGTTGTTTTGATTTATCCCTTCGATAATGCAATCCCTGTCGTTAGGTCAATGCCATTAAGTTAAGCTGGCCTGTCGTGTGGATACGCGGAGCAATATCCACCCTGCATGTATGGAAATTGGCTTAACTTAATGGCATTGATGTTTGGGGTGGAGTCGTTCTTACGGTTAGCCACCGCCAAATAATGGTCAGAGCCAATCGTAAAGTATTCCAAGTCATGAGCCGCCTGAGTAGGTATAGACTAAAATTCTTCAAACTCAAAGCCCTGTGCATATCCCACTGGGGTCATCAAAGCGGTACTCAAAATCACCGTGAGGCGGGTGAGGCGGGTTTGGTGTTTATTGATCATTGTTTGTCTCTCTGTTTAAGTTAGTTGATTACAAAATTTAATTGACAGGGCAACCATAAAGGATTGCCCCTACGAATTTTAATCAGGTTTTGTCATCCTTGATTATATAAAATTGGTTGTCGTTTGACTAATGAGACTTTTCAAAAAAAAATCGAGATTTGTCAGGTACAAAAAATCAATAGTTGTTTAGGGCAATGTCCAAGATAAATCTGGCCGACTCCTAATTTACCACTAAAGAGGAGCCTACCCCCAATTTCATACGATCCAATCGGCTCAGCACCGCTAAAGACGTATTCAAAAATCTTGGTATCAATCGAAATCAGCCCCCGAAACCCAAGATAATCCGATTGCAATTAAAAGTACGGTGCGTAAATAGCACCTAAGTTTTACCATCATATTTACTCCTATAAATCAAAAAAAATAATCGACTTGCCCCAATCATTAATCACGGTTCAAATTACCGTTAAGGGCAATCCCCTAGTGCTTGCCCTTAACGGCGATGGCATTGAGCCTACCTGACTCAATACAAAAATACAATGCCCACATAAAACTTATATCCAATTTTGAGGGAATTGTACCAGTATAGACTCCGCAATAGGGAAAAAAAATGCTCTGATTGTGGTGAAAAAAGCTGGGAGCGTTCCGTCTTGATTTACCGCAAGACTGTATTCCGCCATTTTTTTTAATACCGATTTGATTTCTTTATCTGATGGATTTTCGCCTAAATTTGCCAATTCAACTTCAAAATCTTCTTCGAGTTTTTCTAAAACTGTTTTTCGAGCTAAACATAGACGCTCACAATTAAGATTGAAGGTGTCTATTGTGGCAGCCACTTTTTTAGGATCAATACCCGCTTGAATGCAAGCTTTTTCATTGACTTTAAGAGCACCCACTTTAACTTTATTAATAATTCCTTGCGGTGGCTTTCGTGTTATTGAAAACAAAGCCGGTAAAATAGGTAACTCACTGGGCTTAATAATCTCATCATCCATCACATTATCATCTTTAGCTTCTCCACAACTGCGGTTTTTCTTGATTGGGGGTAAATAACGTGTCTGATCCCGTTTTTCAGGCGGTTTTGCTTTTAAAAACCGTTGCAAGCCCGCAGGTACAGTATCAATTGGCTTTACTTTTTTCATGAACTTGGAATCCCGTCAAGTACCCGCTGCCGACGAATTTCCATATCGGCTTTAATTAATATTGGATCATGAGGCGATTCTTGATTAAGTTCTTGACGCAACTTTAATGCTGCTTGACTTTCTCCTTGATGGTTTTCAATCAAGTCATAATATTTTCCGAGTAATTCGGTAAATTTATTTGCTGGTGGGCGCTCATTGACTCCCATGATTTCAACTAGCAGCCGCCCACTTTCCGCTCCGTAAGAAGAAGTCGCCTGCTCTGCAATGATGTTATCATTTTGCCGGGTTAATAATATAATATGTTCCGGCTTGATAGTTGTTAATACTTGTGTACTATGGGTGGAAACGATAAATTGAGCTTTGGGAAATGTCGCCATGAGATCAACTAATACATGTTGCTGCCAGATCGGATGCAAATGTAGATCAACTTCATCAATGAGTACGATGGCTTCTGATTGTTCTATGGTTTGATGAGGGTTTGCTTGTGCCATGCGCCGGGCTAAATCCATAACTAGGGCGAGAGTAGTACGGTAGCCATCACTGAGTTGATTGAGTGATAAAGTCTCTTGCTCCCCATTGAGGTATTGAAATGTGACTACTAGGCGTAACGGGTTAATGAGTGTGCGTGGATTTGAACAGCCGGGCATCATTTGACAAATTGCTTGGCGAACGCTTTCTATGATTGAGAGACGATATTCAAAATCCTGCCGCTGGCTTTGTTCTCTTCGTTCTATGTCTTCTTGATAGGCATACCATTCTATCATCGTTTGAAAACGTTGGGTTGCTACTAAGGCATTTTCTAGTGCTTTGAAACGATTGAAGTTTTTATTAAAGTCACGCTGTATAGAGGAAGATAAGGCGGCACGATCTGTGCCATAGTAGGCGATGACGGGTAAGTTGGTTGGTTTTCCATCTTGAACGTCGTTGATGATGTTTTCTAAGTAATGATGAAGTTGGCCTAATTTTTTATCGGGAGGGATGGCTTGCTGAGTGCGTTTATTCTGATCGCGTTTTTTGGTCTGATCCCAAATGACGTTGTCTGTACTTTCTAGTGTGACACGAGTATAAGGTGCTGGTGGTTGTCGAATGTCACTTTGACGAAACTTTTTGCCACTGACGCTGGGCAAACGTGTCAATATGGCGCCCAATCCAATTGCTATGGCATCCAAAATGGTTGTTTTTCCGGCGGCGTTGTTGCCGACTAAAACGGTTAGTTGTGGTTCGAGTGGTAATTCTAATGTTTTAATGGCGCGAAACGAAGTAACGGAACGTTCAAATTTTCAATTGTGATGCTACTGATTTTCATTGTAGTTGATGTCCATGATAAAACCTTAATAACTACACGGATTATATTTAATAATGGATAAGTCAAAACATAAAACCAGCTTTGTTTTGACTTATCCTTTTTTAAATGTAATCCGTGTAGTTATTGGTTTTGACTTATTTGTTATTCCGATCCAATCTCCCCAAAACTCTGCAATTGAACTGGCTCCCAGCTAGTCAGTCCAAACTTGCTATCTAAAAGCAATACTGACTCTTCTCCCAGAATCATTTTGGTTATATTTCGGTAAATTATATCTAGTATAAGAGCCAAGTCCTTTAGAGCAAACAGCAACTTGTGCATAATCGGAATTGCCAACCAGTATGTTAATCGCTGATTTTGTGCTTAGATTATCACAATAACGAGTAGAATAAGCATCAGCTTGAAGGATTCTCAAAATGTGATTTAGTTTCTTTCCACCTGTATAATTTTTACTACTCAAATCAAAGACTGATTTATTGACAGTCATATCAATCTGTGTATCAGAATCTTGATCGCTTTCATCATCTAAATAAATTGCTAGTAGCATTTTCTTAGAAAATGAGTAGATTATATCCATATCCTTTGGATTAATATGATCATAAAACCTAACTTCTGCCTGATCACCATTGAGTGCGTGGTGTTGTACTTTTTGCAATAACTGTCCAGCCTCCACCCTCAGTTGTCATATCACAATAAACCTCAAACGGCTCATTTCCACCCTCAGGATCAATTTTATAAATGCCATCTTCCGAAGATGGAGCATTTTCTTTTATCCCCCGGCAAGACTTAGTGGTAGGTTTATCTTCCACCGGCGCAACTGCTGTGACAATAAATTGAAATGGCTCTGTCAGAGGGACAATTTTCATATCCGCCTTGTAAACTTGAACGGTACCAAATGGTCCCGGTACATCAACACAAGGAATATGCAAAGTGCCATCCAAGGAATAAGTGGCGTGACAGTTTTCCGTTCCGAAAACGTTGGTAATCAATCCCAAAAATAGACTCATTACCAAAATTAATTTCTCTTTCATATCTTATCTACTCCATCATTAAAATCAGCCATTGCCCCCGAAAACCAAGACAATCCGATTGCAATTAAAAGTATAGTGCGGCACCTAAGTTTTACCATTGTATCCTCTAATAAAAAATCATTAATCAGGTTTTGTCATCGTTGATTATATAACATCCTTGTATCATGGTTTTGATTTATTTGTTATTCCGCTCCAATCTCCCCAAAACTCTGCAATTGCAGTTGAACAGGCTCCCAGCTAGTCAGCCCAAACTTGAGCCAATAGGTATTTTCATAGTTGGGGATGTGTAGGACGTTTGAGGTTATATCAAAGGTGGCTACATTTGTCGGTGCCGAACAATTTTGAATACCGCAGGAACTTGGCTCATCAATACAGGCTTGACGACCGGCTTGATAAGCCTCTTCATACTGACTTCTGCCATAACGATAGATTTTTGAGCTTGTGTTGTAGGTGGAGTCTGTCAGCCGGTTAGCCACTGCCAAATAATGGTCAGTGCCAATTGTAAAGTATTTCCAGTCATGAGCCCCCTGAGTGGGGATGGACTGGTGCTCTATAAAACTCGCACCATTCCACTGATATAGCTTGGAGTTTATGCTTTTGGTGGAATCGTTAGAATAGTTAGCCACCGCCAAATAATGGTTTGAGCCAATCGTGAAAAATTCCCAGTCAATAGCCTCCTCTTGGGTGGAAATGGACTGGTACTCGACAAAACTTGCACCATTCCACCGATAAAGGGAGTTGTTAGCTACTGCCAAATAATGGTCAGTGCCAATCATAAAGTATTGCCAGTCCTGAGACCCCAGAATAGGAAAGGACTGGTACTCTATAAAGCTCGCACCATTCCACCGATAGAGCTTGGAATCGTTCCTATGATTAGCCACCGCCAAATAATGGTCAGTGCCAATCGTAAAAAATTCCCAGTCAAGAGCCCCCTGAGTGGGAATGGACTGGTACTCTATAAAGCTCGCACCATTCCACCGATAGAGTTTGGAGTTGAAGTTGTGGGTGGAACCGTTATAATAGTTAGCCACCGCTAAATAATAGTCAGAGCCAATTGTAAAAAATTCCCAGTCCCAAGGCCCCTGAGTGGGTATGGATTGGTACTCAACAAAGCTCGCACCATTCCAACGATAGAGCTTGGAGTTAATGTTGTTGGTGGAATCGTTAGAATAGTTAGCCACAGCCAAATAATGGTCAGTGCCAATCGTAAAGAATTCCCAGTCCACACCTTTCTGAGTGGGGATGGACTGGTACTCGATAAAGCTTGCACCATTCCACCGATATATCTTGGAGTTGATGTTGTAGGTGGAGTCGTTAGAACCGTTAGCCACCGCCAAATAACGGTCATTACCAATCGTAAAAAATTCCCAGTCAGTAGCTCCCTGAGTAGGAATAGACTGAAATTCTTCAAACTCAAAGCCCTGTGCATATCCCACTGGGGTTAGAAACAGCATCAAAGCGGTACTCAAAATCACCGTGAGGCGGGTTGTTTTGTGTTTATTGATCATTGTTAGTCTCTCTGTTAAAGTGGGTTGTTTACAAAATTTAATTGACAGGGCAACCATAAAGGATTGCCCCTACGAATTTTAATCAGGTTTTGTCATCCTTGATTATATAAAATTGGACTTGTCGTTTTACTAATGAGACTTTTCAAAAAAAAATCGAGATTTGTCAGGTACAAAAAATCAAGCTAAAGGTGTATTCAAAAATCTTGGTATCAATCGAAATCAGCCCCCGAAAACCAAGATAATCCGATGGCAATTAAAAGTATAGTGCGTAAATAGTATCTAAGTTTTGTCATTGTGTTTACTCCTCTAAAATAAAAAAAATTAATCAACTTGCCCCAATCATTAATCAGGTTTTTTCATCCGATCGATTATAACATCCTTGTAGTTTTACTAATGAGACATTGATCAAAAAATGAACAAGTTCTCTACGAGACTACTTCGTTTCGAGTTCTGGAGAATTTTTTGAGAACGAGAGGTTCAAGTTAAAGGAATATCGCCCCTTTATAAAACCTGCCAGGTATTCACAGCTTGTTCGGCAAGCCATGCTTGGTAGTCATTTAAATTTTGCAAATTCCATTCATCATATTCGGCAATTTTTTTCGCTAGAGCAAACGGTGTGGTTAAATAAAATGCTTTTTTCTCTTTAAAATTTAATCGTTTGAGTTCATCCTTCTCAAGTAAAACTAGATTTCCTAATCTATCTTTTATCTCATTGACACCGGCTCCAAAACCATCATACCAAGCTTGTTCTGGATGGTAAGGGCAAATATGTTCTAAGCTGGTTTTGGTATAATCCACTTTATGATTTAAATAAGCTTCAATTTCTGCCAATAAAAATCTGATTGGTTTGGAAAATTGGCGACTCGGTATTTTGTGAAATTCAAAAGCATTAAAAAAAACCTGGTTGTCTGGATACAATTTCCTAAATTCTTCACCATTTTTAACCTGGCTGGCTCTAATATAGTCTTTATTAAAAATTTTTTGTGCCATTTGGTTGTAGAGCTTTTCTTGTTCAGTCGGAGAATAATGACAAATGACATTGTATCGAACCGATAAAACATAGATATACTTAACTAACTTAATGAATTCGGTACTGGAAAATTTGGTAAAAGCTACCATCAAAACGGTAAAAGCTGGTTTAATATTGAACAGATTCAAACCTTCTAAATATTTCCTCACGGCATGATAATTTTCGGTTTGATTTGCCCACCATTCATCATGATGATTTAATAAAGATGCATAAATTGGCGCGTATTCGGTTAAAGAACGTAAATATGCGTAGGCATCTTCAGGCGTGTTAGCCAATCGTTTAATTGAGGTATAAAGTTCTGTTTTGGTGACTAATTTTTTCTGAAAGTTATGATGATAATAAATAAAGTCGGTAAAGTTATTTTCACCCAATTGTGAAATGATAGTCCACCATTCTTCATCTAATTCATCCAATCTTTCATCTATAATATCGTCATGACTGGTGATGATAGAAAAAATATAATTTTTTAACAAATCCGGTGTAGATAATTGCACACCTCTTGAATTTAAAGTTTCAAATACTTTATAAGCATTCAAGTCATCCTGCACGATGATTTTGGTAAATACCATTCCATTGCTGAATCTTTCCAGAAACGCGGCTATTTCACTACCAGTATTGCCAATTTCTTGGCTTAAAAAAAATTCAAAGGCGGTTTTTAGCAATTTGTTGCTGGCAATTAAGCCACGTAGGTTAGGTGGTTTTAAGAGAGAGCAAATATCTCGATAGAAGCGGTTGTTATTGCGATTCAATGAGAGTTTACTGGTGACTTTTAACGAGACTAAGTCTTTAGAACCAATAAAACGCCCGGTTATTTCTCCCAATCGTTCTTTATTTTTTTCAACTTCTACTCCATTATCGACTAAATCTTGAATAGTTCTCATGGCAGCCAAGATGATTAGCGATAAAGTGACTAAGCGTTGTTGTCCATCTATGACGGTAAAATCGTACTGCCCTTTTTGTTGTAAGACGATATAACCCATATAGTGAAAATGTTCTTTTTTTAGGGTTTCAATATCTGCCCATAAATCTTCCCACTGTTTTTGATCCCAAGCATAATTGCGTTGAAATCTTGGTATAGTATATTTAATTCCATTAGCGACAAGTTCTTGAAAATTTTGGTTAGTTGGTTCCATTCGCATAAATTTATACATAAATAATCTCCAGATTTGATTGATATTAATAACTGATGTTACGCACTCATTTTCAAAGTCCATGGTTTGCCATTCCGTCTTCTGAATGACAAACCCTGTACATCAGACAAAGTGGATAATTTGTTATTCTGAGCCAATCTCCCCAAAACTCTGCAATTGCAGTTGAACTGGCTCCCAGCTAGTCAGCCCAAACTTGAGCCAATAGGTATTTTCATAGTTGGGGATGTGTAGGACGTTTGAGGTTATATCAAAGGTGGCTACTCCTGTTGGAATACCGCAGGATGCTGGATCATCAATACAGGCTTTACGACCCGCTTGATAAGCCTCTTCATACTGACTTCTGCCATAACGATATATTTTTGAGCTTATGTTGTAGGTGGAATCGTTATGATAGTTAGCCACTGCCAAATAATGGTCAGTGCCAATCGTGAAAAATTCCCAGTCACTAGCTCCCACAGTGGGGATGGATTGGTACTCAATAAAGCTCGCACCATTCCAGCGATAGAGCTTGGAGTTGATGTTGCGAGTTGAATCGTTACGATAGTTAGCCACCGCCAAATAATGGTCAGTGCCAATCGTAAAGAATTCCCAGTCATAAGCCCCCTGAGTGGGGATAGACTGGTACTCAATAAAGCTCGCACCATTCCAACGATAGAGCTTGGAGTTGATGTTGTAGGTGGAATCATTATATTGGTTAGCTACCGCTAAATAATGGTCCGTGCCAATCGTGAAAAATTTCCAGTTACCAGCCCCATGAGTGGGGAAAGACTGGTACTCGACAAAGCTTGCTCCATTCCACAGATAGAGCTTGGAGTTGATGTTGTTGGTGGAATCTGAGCCATAATTAGCCACTGCCAAATAATGGTCAGTGCCAATCGTGAAAAATTCCCAGTCATTAGCTCCCACAGTGGGGATGGATTGGTACTCAATAAAGCTCGCACCATTCCAGCGATAGAGCTTGGAGCTTATGTTGTAGGTGGAATCGTTAAGATAGTTAGCCACCGCCAAATAATGGTCAGTGCCAATCGTAAAGAATTCCCAGTCATAAGCCCCCTGAGTGGGGATAGACTGGTACTCAATAAAGCTAGCACCATTCCAACGATAGATCTTGGAGTTTAGGTTGTGGGAACCGTTATTCCAGTTAGCCACCGCCAAATAATGGTCAGTGCCAATCGTGAAGAATTTCCACTCATCAGCCCCCTGCCCCTGAGTAGGGATAGACTGGTATTCTACAAAACTTGTACCATTCCAGCGATAGAGTTTGGAGTTGTCGTTCCCTCGCTGAGCCACCGCCAAATAATGGTCAGAGCCAATCGTAAAGTATTCCAAGTCATGAGCCCCCTGAGTGGGAATAGACTGAAATTCTTCAAACTCAAAGCCCTGTGCATATCCCACTGGGGTTAGAAACAGCATCAAAGCGGTACTCAAAATCACCGTGAGGCGGGTTGTTTTGTGTTTATTGATCATTGTTTGTCTCTCCGTTCAAGTTAGTTGATTACAAAATCAAGAATAAAAAGCCATCGGCTGATTTTTAGCCAGTGGTTGTTTACACTCTATAAAGAAAATTTTCCAGCACAAATATTTTCCTAATGCGAAATTCCAAAGGGCTTTCTACCAAAGCAATCGCTTTAAGGTTTTCTATCCCAGCAACAAACCATGGGTGTTGACAAGCTGGAATACTGAAGACCCAATTTGGTACCTCTAAGCCTTGTTCATGGCAAAGGTATTCAATCGTTTCAGAGGAAAATGTTTTTGCGCGCAAAAACATTTTCCTCTGAAGGCAATCAAAGCATCCATTTTTTCGTCATCCAGTATGTATGGGGTATCAATTGCGGAAATATCTTTATAACGACGAAAATCATCTACAAAATCCATAAACGGAATTTGCCAATATTCCGGTTGTTGCCGGATTTTATTTTTGATTTCAACGATAGACTTCATTGTGCAAATAACTCTTCTATAAAAAATTGAGTGGCTGGTTTAATCTGGAATCATTTAACCAATCTTCATCCAGATTATTAGCGTGAGCCACTTTTTCAATTGCGGCGCGGAGTTTTGGTACCGGCTCAAAAATGGCATCAACGTCTTTGGTGCTTGGTCTAGCGTTATATACTAGGCACATTACCGCCCCACCATAGAGACATATTTCACCTTTTATGTCGATTGATTTAAGTATTTCATTCAGTTGCTCAAGATAGTCTTTAATTTCTTGTTGAGTCATAATCTTACACGGAGTTTGGGATTGATAATACCCCTCGATTTTCACCGAGAGGCTTAAAATTAGATAATCTGATTGCAATTACAAGCACGGTGCGTAACCAACACCTAAGTTTTACCATCATATTTACTCCTATAAATCAAAAAAAATAATCGACTTGCCCCAATTAACTCATTACTGAGACGTTTAATCAAGTTTTAATGAGCCACACACACCCCAACGTCCAATCAAACACAGTGCCTTATACATTATTAGACGACGCTTAAAAAAAAATGTGAGGCTCAATTAAAAAAAAACTTGATCCTCTCCTTTATTACAGAGGGCAACCATAAAGGATTGCCCCTACAAACCGTTATATTATGTAGGGGC
>JSZA02000176.1 GCA_000785145.2 Candidatus Thiomargarita nelsonii | reverse complement strand
ATATTGTGTAGGGTGGGTAGGGGCAATCCCTTGTGGTTGCCCGCGCAACATCGTTATGGGACGCCCAACCCACCAAGCCTTTGAAACGAAGATCCGGGCGTAAATTTATAACAATGGTGGGTGCAGCGAAGCTCTACCCACCCTACAAAAAAACTTTAAGTGAGTGCGCGCCAGCGTGGGAACTAGAAAAACTAAATCAACACCAGATTTCGAGAAAACCTGTAACCCATTCTTAATGAGTTTACCGCCGATACCTTGATTTTGAGCGTCAGGCACCACTGCTAGAGGAGCCAGAAGAATAATGGTTTATTGCTAACGAAAAAATCAGCGTTTACCAAAAGCGATGTGACTTGGAGCGTAGATTTTGGTAATCCGCTACAGTGGCTTGTTATGTTTGAAGCCATTTATACATTACTAATGCATCAACATACCCTTTACTAGGATGGTTAAATGCTTTGGGAAGACGGCCTACTATTTCAAAACCCAGTTTATTCCATAATCTGATCGCTCCCTCGTTACTGGCGGCCACAAAATTAAACTGCATCGCTTTATAGCCTAATTCAAGCGCAACTTTTTGTGAGTGCTCACACATAGCTGTAGCCAAACCTTTGCCTCTGGCTTTAGATGACACCATATAACCACAGTTACAAACATGACTACCAGGACCAGATTGATTCGTTTTTATATAATAGGTGCCAATAATTTTGTTATCATCCTCAAATACATAAGTTTTACGCGGTGCTTGAAGCCAAATTTTTAACGCTTCATTTCTTGTGGTGTCTTGTGGGTAGGCATAAGTTTCACCAGCAGAAACAATCTCGTGAAAAATAGGCCATATTGCATCGAAATCTTTTTCTGTTGCTTCTCTGATGTTCATAATGACTATCCTGTTGATATAAGCTAACATAAGGTGCGTAGGACGCACCCTACGAGAAATCACGGTCCATGTAGGGGCAATCCTTTATGGTTGCCCGACACGATATGGCATTGACCCTACGCTTGCTATATATGGCTCGGTGCTGGCTCCAAACCAGACCTGGCAATACCCCGCAGGTAGTTAGAAATATTAACCTTTTAGCTCGTGGCGGGGTAATATGGAGATTTCCGCGAGCCGAAACTAGGCTCACCAAGGAAAATTCAATTTATAACCAATGCCGTAAATGGTACTGATGACATCCTTGTTGGGAATTCCTTTTGCGATTTTCTTACGCAAATTTTTGATATGCGAATCAATGGTGCGCTCGTACCCCTCAAAATCATAGTCCCGCATTAGATTTAATAAGTCCTGACGGGAGAATACCCTGTTTGGACGCGCCAACAGGAGTTTTAATAATGTAAATTCGCTGGGTGTCAGTTTTAAAGGCTGATCTTCAATCTTCACTTGATAGGTTTTTTCATCTAATGCAATCGTCCCGACAACCAGTTTTTCCCCTTCTTTCTCCACTGGTTCGGGATCCATTCTTCGCAAAACGGCCTTGACACGCGCCACCACTTCTCTGGGGCTGAATGGTTTGCATATATAGTCATCAGCACCCAGTTCTAAACCAAGTAGCCGATCAATTTCTTCCACCTTTGCCGTAATCATTATGATGGGCACATTTGAAAATTTCCTGATTTCCCGGCAAACCGTCATGCCGTCCATTTCTGGCAGCATGATATCCAATAAAATTAATGCCGGTGGAGTCTGCTTGACATAAGGAATAACCTTATCTCCTTGCTCCATAATTGATACGGTATAGTCCGCTTTTTCCAGATAATCACGAAGTAATTGGGCAATTTTGATTTCGTCTTCTACAATAAGAATATGTTGGTTTGTCATCGCGTTGTATTTGTTTTCTGAAGTAACAATAAAAATCGATGTTTCGGGAATGAGGGACGATTTCCCGAAACATCTAAAGTAAAGGAAACATTATTTTAATCCAAAGTCCGCCATCTGGAGCATGAGTCGCTGTAATCTCGCCCCCGTGCATTTCTACGAAATTTTTACAGATAGCCAAGCCTAATCCGCAGCCCCCTTTGGCCCGATTTCTTGATTGTTCTACCCGATAAAGCCGATCAAACAACCGTCCTATGGACTCTTCTGGTACGCCGGGTCCAGAGTCTATCAAATTCAGAAAAAGTTGAGTTTCTATCTGCTTATGCCAAATTTTCAAAGTGCCCGGCGAATCCACATACCGTAATGTATTCTCCAGCAAATTGGAAAATAATTGACTCAAACGATCAGCATCACCTTGCAAAATGATATTCTCATCCGCTTGCAAATCGTCTTGTACCTGAATATGATTTTGAGTCAAGCGGGTATGAAAAAGTTTCAATGTTTCCCGCAAAATCTGTAGCGGATTGATGGGCACCTTTTTAAAAGACAGCGTATCGGTTTCTGCTAACGATAACTCACGCAGATCATCAACAATCCGACTCATACGCTGTACTTCTAAATGTAAGGAATCGAGTGCCTCATTGCTGAAATCTCGAACACCATCCTGAATGGCTTCAATTTCTCCACGCATAATTGATAAAGGGGTTCTCAGTTCATGGGAAATATCAGAAAGCCATTGTTGACGCATTTGTTCATATCTTTCAAGCGTTTGCGCCATTGTATTAAAATCAGTGGCTAATTGTCCCAGTTCATCGGTGGAATGAATTTTAATTTTCGTATAAAATTGACGAGAAGTTAATGCCTGTGTGCCTTTAATAACTTGTTGAATAGGGATTAACAGATGCCTTGATAGCCACCATGCAACCAGAGCCGTCATTAATAAAATGCACCCGCCAGTCAGATAAAAGGCATTCGCTTGTCGTCTTAAAAATTCAAACTCCCGAGGCCTTGATAATCGTTCTATTTTTTTGTGCATTCCCACCCATCCGACTGTTTTTTCTTCAACGATAATGGGCTTGAGTAGATGTTGTTCAAGTGGTGCCCTATTGCCAATGACGATAAATTTTTGTGCATCAAACAGGGCAAACCTTGATGGCCTCCGAAAAGGGCCATGTCTCGGAGGTTTATGTTCCCGCTCACCTCTATTCTCACCATTTTGCCCAAAATGGGGGGGAGGAGGTCGTCTATCAAAATGCTTGCCTTGGGATACTGAGCGTAGCAATCTGCGCCAAAGACGGTGGTTATTTCTTAATTTCTCCCACCCCTGATGTTTTTGATATTCCACGCTCAGTGTGTTGCCAAGCTCATTGAACTTTTCTATGTCCATTTTGTCGATAAACTCTACGAAGTTTTTGGAAAGATAAAACTGCATGATGGCAATCATTAAGACGACACTTATCACACTCGTTAATAAGAATGCGATAAAAAATTTGTAAGAAAGCTTAATTCTCATATTCTTTATCCTGTGTTATTCCCAAAGCTAAAGCTTTGGACTCCTAAATTTTCCAGTCTTTTGGAGTCCAAAGCTTTAGCTTTGGGCGTGACGAAATCACCAGCCCAAAGCTAAAGCTTTGGACTCCTAAATTTTCCAGTCTTTTGGAGTCCAAAGCTTTAGCTTTGGGCGTGACGAAATCACCAGCCCAAAGCTAAAGCTTTGGACTCCTAAATTTTCCAGTCTTTTGGAGTCCAAAGCTTTAGCTTTGGGCGTGACGAAATCACCAGCCCAAAGCTAAAGCTTTGGACTCCAAAATATACGAAAATTCATGGTTCGGTACTTACTCTGCTCGCGGTGATGAATTTAATTGATGTGTTAGCTCATTTTTCACATTAATCGCATTTTTTCATCACAATTTATCCACAATTTATTATTACTATTATGTGCGTGTATTAACAAGACTCATCGTTTGAATCACGGAGATTTATTATGAAAACAATCATGACTTTGTCAAGTGCTATTGCATTAAGTTTGACAGTGAGTGCTAGCGTTGCTGCTGCCCCCGATTGGGAAAACCGATTGGCGAAAAAATTTGATGTGAATCAGGATGGTTCGATCACACGAGCTGAAGTGGTACAAATATATAATAAAAAGTTCACAACCGCCGATGCTGATGGTGATGGCTTTTTAAGCCCTGATGAAATGTCAACAGCCCTTGAACAACGCAGGCAACAAATGGCTGCTGAACATTTTGCGGAGATGGACACCGATGGAAATGGTTCATTGAGTCTCAAAGAATTTCAAGCGGGTAAACCACCCGCTGGTAGAAAACCTGGCGGTACGCCTAAACAAAGGTTTTCACGACTGGATCAGGATGGTGATGGCTTAGTTTCTGCTACCGAATTGAGAACACGGTTCTTACGGATTTTCAAACGCTTGGATAGCAACCGAGATGAGGTGATTTCTGCGGAAGAAATGAGCCGGAAACAGGCGTGTTTTGGTCGTCATGGCAAACCTCATGGTAGAAAATGGTAGATTGAGAGTCCAAGATAAATCTTGGACTCCTAGCAATAATGGTATTCACATATTATATTCACAATGGGTTGCTATTCTACTCGCGGTGATGAAATTGATTGAAATACTGAGTCACTAGATTTCACATTAATCACATTTTTTCATCACATTATCTCCACAATTTATCATTATTATGTATGACGAGTTGTTGGAGTCCAAGGCGGCAGCGCAGGAACAAATCATCCGACAATTGACAGAGTATTAATTGATGTATAATTTTTTTAAAATAGAGAGAAAACTATAAATGAAAACGATCAACATCCTATCCAGCAGCATCGTTCTAGCTTTAAGTATGGGTACAGCATCTGCGACTAAAGGCGATTTTAGCGAGAGACTGTTGTCTAAATACGATACTAACCAAGACGGCATGATTACACTAGATGAAGTACAGGCGCAACGTGATGCGTTTTTTGATGAAGCCGATGCGGACGGCGATGGTTATCTCACTCTGGAAGAACTGCAAGCGGCTAAGGAGGCACAACGCAACGAGCGGATAGCTGAACACATTGCCGAGATGGACACGAACGGTGACGGTGTGCTTAGCGAGGAGGAATTCGTCGCAGATCGCGGTGAACGGGCAAGTAGGATGTTTGCCCGCCTAGACAGCGACGATGATGGTTTGCTCACCTCGGATGAAATGGCAGCCCAGCAAGGCAGACGTCATGGCGGCAAAGCGGAAAAGCATTTTGCCCGTTTGGATAATGACGGCGATGGCTTGATTTCCCGTGACGAATATGTTAGCAATGTGCCTTTGTTTGACCGTCTGGATAGCAATGAAGACGGGGTCATTACCGCCGAGGAAATGGAACAGGGACATCACAGGGGCGGCCATCGCAAGGGGTTTCGTGGTCGTTAGTCAATTGTTGTAATTAAACAACACTCGTCCAGACCGAACTCAGACCTACGGGGTATCCCAAACCCCGCAGGTATCATCGTTTAAAAAGGGACAAATAAAGATGCGTTTATCATCTGTATCTGGATTGATTCTGACTTTATCACTCGTCGGCTGTAGTACACAAGCACCTCAACCGCATAAACCGGTTAACGAATCTACTAATCTCACTGAAATGACACCACCTCTCACGATGGCACTGAATAAGCCTGATTTTTCGGGTATCTGGGTCATTAATACAGGAAAATCGCAAATAAATATTTAATATTGTCAATTAGTTATATTTTTAAGGCAGAAACAAAATGATTGATAACCTTATAAAAAAATAATTGCTTACAAAAAGTAAAAAAAAGAAAAAAGTTTTTCTCAAGAGTTGAGCTTAAAATATCCGCTGGCACATACACGGCATAAAAGCTGTAACGTCCCCCGAAGCCCGGTGGGACTTTAAATTCTAACAGCCGAACAATCGGTGGCGGATTCTCCAAATTTAAGCTAAAGGCTTGAGGTTCAAGACTAAATGGTCTGTCGGGCTGTGAGTTCATAAAGAGTATGGTGTTGTCTGGCAATTGTACCGCCGCCCACAAATCCAAGCGATTAGAAGGACTGGCAAGATTGCCGTTGGTCAATAAATCGACTTTGACCGTTTCACCGAGTTGATAGGCCAATGCCATTAATTTAAGCTTATGTAGGGTGGATTAAGCGATAGCGTATCCACCAAAACTTATAGATTAATCAGGTGGATACGCCCCGCGTAATCCACCCTACATGTATGGGAATTGGTTTAACTTAATGGCATTGACTTGATAGGCGGGATTCAGCCCACTGAAAGTTAATGACAAAACGGCGGTTGATTTGGCTTGACTAAACACGTAGACTGAGCCGGAATTGCTGCCTGTATTGCCAAAATACGTGCCGAAAATCCACATTTCAACGAATGGCTAAAGAAATTGGAACAACTGGCTTAACAATTGGAGGTTGAGACAAAATCTGAAATCACCAAAAATAACTACAATTCTTAGTTCTACGTTTTTTGAACTTGACATTCTGCCGGCACTTGGAGTCCAAAGCTTTAGCTTTGGATAGGGCCACTGCTATTCCAAAGCTAAAGCTTTGGACTCCAACAACAATGTCAAATCAAAAAAACGTAGAACTAAGAGTTATAGAAATCCTATTTTTCAAAAAAATAGGATTTCTTTGAAAGTTGAAAATGTTAAAAGACTTTTGTTGAACTTTACCATAATTACCAAGCTTGAAATCGACGGTTTCAAAACTTATTACTGATGAAGACGAATGTTTTTGAAAAAATGAGGACTTGTCATAGCCAGCGCAAAGGTTTAAATCAGGTTTGGTGTGTGGATTGAGGGGGAGTTTTACTGCTCAAAAGTTAGCAATTTATTATATTCAACTTCTAAATCTCCCAATACTTGCTCTAACAAACTTTCGTTGATATGCCCCCATTTTGGAAGGCGCAATCCGAATATGTGGTTTAGGCATATTTTTTACTTTTTGTTGGCCTAATTTTTGGTGCGCCAAATTAGATAAATCTTGGACTCCTTTCATTCACTTGTTTTGCAATCGCACGCATGAGGAGTCCAAGATTTATCTTGGACGTTCAGTGTAGATTAGGCGTGGAAAGATGGTGCGTAGGACGCACCCTACGCTTGCTTTTTGTTGGCCTAATTTTTGGTGCGCCAAATTAGATAAATCTTGGACTCCTTTCATTCACTTGTTTTGCAATCGCACGCATGAGGAGTCCAAGATTTATCTTGGACGTTCAGTGTAGATTAGGCGTGGAAAGATGGTGCGTAGGACGCACCCTACGCTTGCTCACGATTTTACGGTAACTCACGTAGTGCCCAATCACTTCTTCAATTGCCCAACTCACTAAGGCTTGGTGCATTGATTTGTAAGTTAAGATATTATAATCTGCCAAGTGTTCTAAACCATCAGGTAATTTCTCAATCGGTTTTCCGTCCGATTTTTTGATAATCAGGACATCTAAAAATTGGGGTTTGACTGACATGTCTTTTTCCAATAGAATTTCAAAGTTTGAATCCTTGAAAAAGTCACTTAATGTCAAACCAAAGGCACGATGCCAATTGATTTTTTTATTCATGTTTTCATTTTACCATATAATTAACCGCGATTGTCTAATGATTTATCCGTCCAAAGCTAAAGCTTTGGACTCCAAACAAAAAATTATGAAAAATGAGGACTTGTCATAGCCAGCGCAAAGGGAAACACTGGTCCACTACCCGCTTCTCGTAAAAGTGCCGCTATAATTGTCAATGTCCAACGCGATTCAACCAGATCATCAACCAATAAGACTGGCGCTTGCATACAAGGTTCAACGGCAAAAGCATTGACTACATTATGCGCTTGTTGATAACTATTTTGCATCTCTTTTTGAGGCATATTGGGGCGAATCTGTCGAATGATTGGGACAAAAGGCAGTTTGAGTGCTTTGGCTAATTCTAACGTAAAATCAGGTATTAAGCTAGGATGATTGATGGAAGGGACACAAGTCACCCAACCCACTGTCGGATGCCATTCTTGTTGGATTAATTCGGCTGCCGCTGTGATTAGGTGTTCATCAAAATGTCCATCTTGCTGTTTTCCACGTTTGACCCATTTTCCCCAACCCGCTTCTCCCCACGTACATAAAACTCGTCCTTGTTCCGCTCTCAATGTTGGCGCAATATTTTTTCCTTTCCACTCTCCTAATCCATCGGGCCATTGTTTGCGCGGCTCAATGATTTGCGTGTTATCTTCCTTGAAAAATTGTTCCGCTTCTATCGCACGTTTTTCTGAAAATGTCGGCGGTATTAAGGGCTTTTCTAAGCAAGACGCGCAGCGTCCACACGGCGATGGTTGTGGATCATCCAATTCTCGCGCCAGAAACGCCATCAAGCATTCTTGAGTGTGCAAGTATTCTGTCATACGTTGCTGTTCTTGATGACGCATTTTTTTCAATGTTTCAACTCTTTTCCAATCCACTGTGTAATTGACGGGCGTTGCAAACCAAAATTGTTCTTCTTTCGTCACTGGTGCCGGTGTTTCCGTGATCAGTATTTTTAAGACTTTATCTAATTGAGTGCGGCGCAAATTGAGTTGTTTTTCTAATTGATATAGGGTTAAACCGTCTGGCGCTTGATTGAGGGCTGTCAGGACTTCATTAATATGCGCTTGGGGTGGAAAGGCGCTATTAATAAAATAATCGGTGATACGTTGATCTTCATCGCCGCTTAATAAAATGCCATAAGCTTGCTCTAAAGCCCGTCCTGCCCGTCCCACTTGTTGATAATAATGCACCACTGAGCCGGGACGTTGAAAATGAATCACAAATCCCATGTCCGGTTTATCAAAACCCATGCCTAAGGCGGAAGTCGCCACCAGTGCTTTTAATTGATTTTTCAACAAGGCTTGTTCTAAATTTTCACGATCTTCTTTTAAGTTGGCATGATAGGCATGTGCGTCAATACCACAAGCTTGCAACCATTCTGCCACTCTTTGTGAATCGCGCACCGTTAGGGTATAAATAATGCCACTGCCGGCTAATTGAGGTAAATGTTCGGCTAACCAAGCCATTCGTGCTGCCGTCGTCGGTATATGAATCGTTTGTAATTGTAGGCTCGTCCGCGCCAAGGGGCCACGTAAGAGGTGGATATTTTGGCCTAATTGGGTTTGAATGTCGGCGACGACTCGATTATTGGCGGTGGCAGTGGTTGCCAATACTGGAATATTGGAGGGCAAGGCTTGGACAATGCGTTTAATCCGCCGATAATCGGGCCGAAAATCATGCCCCCAATCAGAAATACAATGCGCTTCGTCAACAACAAATAAGCCAATGCGATCCGCCACTGGCAATAACATTTTTTCACTAAAATGATCATTGGCTAATCTTTCTGGAGAAATCAATAATATATCAATGTTATTGAGCAATAATTGTTCTCGTATCATTTGCCAATCTTTTTGATTTGTTGAATTGATTGTAGCCGCTTTGACATTTATACGCTGTGCGGCTTCAATTTGATTTCGCATCAAGGCTAAAAGTGGTGACACTAATAAAGTCGGTCCTGCCCCTTGTTCCCGTAACAGGCGTGTGGCAAGAAAATACACCATACTTTTGCCCCAGCCGGTGCGCTGCACAATTAATAAACGTGCCCGCTTAAGGACTAAGATTTCTATGGCTTCCCATTGTTCTGAGTGAAAGTTTGCTGTTGTATTATTCAGTGCTTGACGTAACAATTTTAAAACATTTTCTTTAGAAAATTTTGTGGTCATATTTCATTTCTCTTGTCTCTCTCTTTTTTTTTGTATTATGTTAAACGTCGGTTAAGGAGTCCAAGATTTATCTTGGACTCCGACAAAAAGCGCGTTTTGCGCCGAGTTGATTTACCACTTGGACTTGCTCACACGTTTTTCAAATGTATTCCAAAAAGCTTCAATGAGTTCAGTTTGCTGTTGACTTGCCTTACCTTCAATCTGACTCACTTTCTCTAAAAGGGACTGAGCTGATTCTATTTGTTCCTCAGTAAAGCGAGCCTTACTCAGCACTTTCTTTGGATTTTCTCTAAAATCTTGCCCATTTCCAAGCAAATACGAACTGGATGCCAAGAGTACAGTGGCTTCTTTCATTGAAAGTTTGAATTCATTTTCAAAGAGACTCTGAGAATTGTACATAAACTACCGAGCAAAACGTGCAATGTGAACCTCCTTTATATGCAGAAAAATAAACCTTACGCAACGGGTGCATAAGTCGAGTTTATTTGCCATTTGCTCACACTAAATGCCATCCAAAAGGCTTCAATGAGTTTAGTTTGTTGTTGGCTTGCCTTACCTTCAATCTGAGTCACTTTCTCTAAAATGGAGTGGGCAGACTCTATTTGTTCCTCAGTAAAGCGAGCCTTACTTAGCACTTTATTTGGATTTGTTCTAAACTCTTGCCCATTTCCAAGCAAATACGAACTGGATGCCAAGAGTACAGTGGCTTCGTTCCTTGAAAGCTCGAATTCATTTTCAAAGAGACTAATAAGTGCTTGCTTTTTATGAGAACTTATCTCGCCATCAGCTTTAGCAATAGCAAGCATAAATAGCGCGGTGACATCCATTGGCTTATCGAGCGTATAAATAGGATTCTGTTCGAGAGCTTTTCTCCATTTTCTCCTTCTATGCCATAAAAATGGGTTTAAACCATTCAAGTTTGCCAATTGGCTGAGCAGAAAAATAATTGTGACAATTGTACCTAAAATACCGAGTAAAGTGTGCATTGTGAACCTCCTTAGATGCAAAAACAAAAATAAACTTGTCCAAGATAAATCTTGGACTCCAAGTATGACTAAGGATGATAGACGAATGGTCAATTACATTTGATAAATGGTCAATGTGCTCCAAAGCTCAGTGGGTGGTAGGGTAAGGGAGAATGTTGGGTTGTCTCAAACTTGAGTTATTTATGCTTGAAAACAGGTTAGTTGGATGTGCATAATAATCGTAGAACCTTAATTCAATCTTAAAACTATCCGACCAAAAGTTATTATGCCAAGTCCATGAAAGACTTTATCGCTCTGCCGAATTGATGACAAAAATGCGTACCTTTCCCATCACCTTATGTGGGGCGGGTGCTATCGGCAGCAATATAGCAGAAAATTTAGTACGTGCTGGCTTTGCTACGCTCAAAGTCATTGACAATGATCGGGTTGAAGAGCGCAATTTATCAACCCAACCGTTTTATCGCGCCGACATTGGTGCTCACAAAGCGACGATTTTAGCCAATACACTTTATCGCGCTTTGGGTGTGAATATTGAAACGAGTGTGACTAAGTTGACGACACATAATGTCAAAAAATTACTCAAAGGGAGCCAATTGGTGATTGATGGTTTTGATAACAGCACTGCCCGTGACGCTGTCAGCCAGTATTGCAAGACAATACCTTGTTTGCACGTCGGATTAGCCAGCGATTATGCTGAAATTATTTGGAATGAGGAATATCGTGTGCCTTCTGCGGCTCAAGATGATGTTTGTGATTATCCGCTGGCTCGCAATTTAGTTTTATTAGCCGTTGCCGTTGCCAGTGAAATCGTCATCGCTTTTGTCAAAGACGGCTCGAAGCGTAGTTTAACGGTGACGTTACAAGATTTTGCGGTACATGCCTTTTAGGAACGATGATGAGAAAAAATCGAGATAAACTGCTCCTCCAAAAAATCCTATTTATTGAATAAATAGGATTGATTATAACGCTTTTGGGGGACCATTTTCAGTTGTTTCGGGAATTTCGCTGCGCGGATTTCCCGAAACGAAGTAAGCGAAGCTAAACGAAGATCGCTAAACCCTCGACTTCGTTTAGCTACGCTGACTTCGTTTGACTTCGTTTGACTTCGTTTAGCTACGCTGACTTCGTTTAGCTTCGCTGACTTCGTTTGACTTCGTTTAGCTTCGCTGACTTCGTTTAGCTACGCTGACTTCGTTTGACTTCGTTTCGGGAAATCCGCGCAGCGAAATTCCCGCAACGAAGTAAGCGAAGCTAAACAACGAATAATTTTCAGTTGTTTAGGTGAGCTGCATGACACCTGTCATCTTCTCGTCAAGGGACGAATCAGATGATGTCATGATTAGCTACTTAAGAAAAAATCCTTTGTAGTCCTCTACGTTGCCATTGTTGAGACAACATTCTATAATTTTCCGTCCCAGAGGAGACAATTCGGGCAGGAGAAATTGCTTAAGATGTTCATGAAAATAGGCAAACAATATCTTTGCTCCTTGATCATAACCCTCGTTACCAACTTCTGGTTGCGTATTCACTTCTAAGAACCAGTGTGACACTCTGGATCCTTCAATACGCATAGAGCTGAGTGCATAACCGAGCAAAGGACATCGTGCCGCAACGATTTGCTGTTCCTTAAATCGAGCATTTCCTCTTCGTGCCAGATAATCACGCACTAGCCACTGCGACATA
>JSZA02000376.1 GCA_000785145.2 Candidatus Thiomargarita nelsonii | reverse complement strand
TGACCGTGATGCCCAAGGACGTATCACCACCATCACCGATCCTAGCGGCAATGAATTGACTTATTCATATGATACAGCCGGTGATTTGATAGCGTTTACGGATCAGGTGATCAATACTGTTCGCTACACCTATAATAATAGTCATGCGTTGTTGGAGATTTTTGATCCGTTGGATCGTAAGTTAGTGCGAAATCTTTATGATGAATCTGGACGTTTAGTGGCGCAGATTGATGCTGAGGGTCATCGTACTGATTTTAGTCATGATATTGAAGGTCGTCAGTCGATTGTCACTGATCGCTTGGGACGAGTGACGCAACTTTTTTATGATGATCAAGGGAATGTGACGAGCCAAGTTGATGCGTTGGGTAATGTGAGCCAGTTCACTTATGATGAATTTGGGAATCAACTGAGTGCGACAGATCCTTTGGGGAATAGCAAATTCTTTGTATATGATGACAAGTTTAATTTGCTTTCCGAGACGGATGAAGAAGAGAATACTGTTAGGTTTACCTATAATGAGCGTGGTCAAGAAACGTCTTTGACGGATGCGCGTGAGAATCCTTTTGAGTTAGTTTATGATGCTAAGGGTAATTTGTTGAAAATCATAACTCCGTTGGGCGATGAAATCGTGAATACGGTGGTGAATGGTTTGGTGACTTCGACTCGCGATCCTTTGGAGAATGTTACCAGTTACACCTACGATAGCCGTGGTAATAAACTGACTGAGACTGATCCGCTTGGAAGGTAACATATACTTATGACGACAATGGCAATCAATTGACTGAAAGTCGTCAGCGCACCGATGCCAGTAGCACTTTGGTGACTGAAACCACTTTCTATCAATATGATAATCGTAATCGGTTGATTCAAACCACTGATACTTTGGGTAATGTCGCTCAAGTTGAGTACAACGCACTTGGGCAAAAAGTCGCTCAGATTGATGCAGCCTCCAGACGAACGGAGTTTGAGTATGATGTTTATGGGAATTTGGTAGAAACTCGTTTACCAGATGCTCGCACGACAAGACGTAGTTATGATGTTGAAGGCAATTTGCTAAGCAGTACGGATGCGGCTGGGCAAAAAACGCGCTATGAGTACGATCAACTTAATCGTAAAGTTAAAGTCATTCACTCGGATGGAAGCTTTAGCCAAACAGAGTATGATGCTGTTGGACGTATGATTGCCCAAATTAATGAAAATGGCAATCGCACTGAGTTTGCTTATGATAAGGCGGGGCGGCGGATTTGGACGAAAAATGCTTTGGGTTATGTAAGCAGGGAAAGTTATGATCCTGATGGAAATTTACTTAGCTCAACCGATGCTAATAGTAATACTATTTTTTATGTGTATGATGCTTTGGCTCGACGCACGAAAACGCTTTATCCAAACACTTTATTCAAAGAATCAATCTATGATGCCGCTGGACGTTTAGTAGGTGAAAAGGATTTGGCTGGACGTGAGACGCGGTTTGAGTATGATGCGGTTGGACATTTGACGAAGGTTACAAAGTTCCTTAATAGTACTCCAGTGATGGCAAGTTTTGCTTATGATGAGGTGGGTAATAAGCTTAGCCAAACGGATGCTAATGAACATGTCACAACTTGGACTTATGATAGTTTAGGTCGAAAAGTCAGTCGTACTTTGCCATTGGAGATGACGGAAACCTTTGTCTATGATAACCAGACTGGCAACTTGGTTAGTCACACGGATTTTAACGCTCAAACAACGACGTTTAGTTATGATCCAAATAACTCACGTTTGCTTTCGATCAATTATGCCGATGGACGAGTTGAAAGCTTTACCTACAACGTGTTGGGTAATCGCATTAGCCAAACTTTTCCTGATGGAACAACCACCTATATTTATGACAACCGTCATCGCTTGGTTAAGGAAGTTAAGCATAATAATGCTATTTTGGAGTATGGCTACGATAATGTTGGAAATCGGACGAGTCTTTCATTTACGCCACCTAATGGCGCAACGACACAGGTGCAATATCAGTATGATGCGCTTTCTCGTTTGCAAAAAGTGATCGCTTTAAATGGCGAAACGACTTATAACTATGATCTAGTAGGCAATCGTCAACAAGTTAGCTATCCCAATGGTACGCACACGCACTATGTCTACGACAGGCTGAATCGTTTGACTTCTTTGGAAGCTCGAAAGCTTGATAACAGTTTGTTGGCTCGTTATCAATATACTTTGGCTCCGACAGGGCATCGGACTCAGGTTGTTGAACACTCTGGGCGTGTTGTTGATTATACCTACGACGATTTGTATCGTTTGACTGAGGAAAAGATCACTGATGGTGGTGAAACGATTTTCAGTTATCAGTACGATGCGGTGGGTAATCGTGTTTATAGTATTGAGGATGGTGTGCATACTCAGTACACCTACGATATTAATGATCGTTTGTTGACGCAGGGTGGCGCGACGTATTCGTATGATGCCAATGGTAATAACATTCGTATCGAAGAAGAAGCTAATGTGGTGCGGATGGATTTTGATGACGATAATCGCTTGATTGGTGTGGTAACTGAGGATAATGGACAGGTTAGCAGTACTGTTAGTTATGCTTATGATGCTGATGGCAACCGCGTGCAAACTACTGCTGATGGGCAAGTCACTCAATATGTGGTGGATGGTAATGCAGGTTTATCGCAGGTGATTGCTGAACTTGACCAAAATAATCAGGTTGGCGTGAATTATTTGCATGGGGATGATTTGATTAGTCTGTCTCGTGAGAGTGCGACTCATTTTTTTCATTATGATGGGTTGGGTAGTACGAGGGCTTTGAGTGATGAGAACGCGGTTGTTACGGATAGTTATGCGTATGATGCTTTTGGTGAGGGACTGCAACAAACGGGCAACACTGAAAATAATTACCAGTATACGGGTGAAGAAGTTGATCCGAATACAGGGAATTATTACCTGAGATCGCGGTTTTATAATCCTGGTAGTGGGCGATTTTTGAGCATGGATAGCTTTGAGGGTGTGCCGCAGGATCCCATTACGTTACATAAGTATTTATATGGGAATGGGGATCCGGTTAATACGGTTGATCCGAGTGGGTTGTTTGGCTTGATGGAATTCGGGATTGCTAATGATATTCGCTTTACCCTCAGTGAGATACAGATTGAGTTTGGGGTAAATTTCATGGATACGGCAACCGATCCAGGGGCAATGACTCCCACAGCTATGGGTAGTGTGGTTCTATTTGGATTGGCTGGCCCTGCCGCTGGTTATCTCACGCGCTTACTTTCTAAGAAAGCAAGAGTATGTGGTAGAAATAGTTTCACGGCTGAAACGTTGGTGCATACTCAGCATGGCCTTGTTCCGATTTCTGAGGTGCAAATTGGGGATGAAGTTTGGTCTTTTAATGAGGAGACGGGTGAACAGGAGTTTAATGAGGTTGTTCATTTAATTCAAGGTGAACAAGAATATGATTTAGTTGTTTTGACACTTGAAAATGGTAACAGCATTGAGGCAACTGATGGGCATCCTTTTTTTGTGGCTGAAAAAAGTTGGACAAAAGCTAAGAGTCTTGCTAAAGGGGATGTGTTGGTTTTGGAAGAGGGTTATGCTGAAATTTTCAGTATTGCTATAGAACAAAGAACAGTCACTGTTTATAATTTAACAGTGGCTAATGCTCATACTTATTATGTGGGCAATGACCGAGTATTGGTGGAGAATAGCACTACTGGTAACCCTGCTGTTGACTTATGTAAACTTAGTAATTGGAGCAATCCAAATTTTCCAGGAAGAACGGGGAGTTCAATATATGAAGGGGCGCCTCAAGCTCTTCCCTCAAAAAATGAGGTAGGGAAAACGGCAGGTATTCTTCAAGTAGGTGGAGTTACAATAGAGTTGTTAAGTGGATTCCCTGGCCCGGCAATGGTGTTTAAAGATTCTAAGTATGAAAAATTCAACAGAATGTATTCACAAAAGATGCATGACGACTATGGGCCTTATAATCTTAGCAGCCATGTTGAAGGGCATGCTGCCGCCTTTATGCGTCTAGTAGGTGAGAAAAATGCCACCCTCTTTTTGAATTATAGGCCTTGTGGCTTAGTGGACCAAGTTCCTACTGGCGGCTGCCATAATAATCTCTTATATATGTTACCTTCTAATTCTAAACTTACAGTTCATTTTCCGTCTCCAGTTTTTGGAAATGAACGAGAGACGCTTGACTATTATGGACTAACACGTTAAGTTTATGCTGTGTGCAACTTTTTTTAACCCATTGATTTGACGTAGCTGAAATAGGCAACGCGCCTTGGTGAAATGGCAGTCCCGTATAATCAATCAGTTGGCAAAAAAAGTTGCACATCGTGTTAGTTAATCAATTTGGAGTTAAAAAATGCGTCCATGTAAGATCATACTGTCTTATAATGATGGAAACCCATGGGATGTTCTACAACGTTGTTTTAAGATATCAACTCTTGAAAAATTTGACCAAGTTATTAACCAGTTAGAAGAAGAACACAAAGATAAAAATGGTGCGATAGTTGTTAATGTATTTATTTCGTCAGAAATTAACATTGGCTTGTACTTGTGTACTCCTGAAACCATATTAAATTATTATAATCCCAAAAGAAAACTTGGAGATTGTCGTCGGATGAGTCTTGGAAATGAGAAGAATGAAAAAGGAGAAGTTATTAAGCTTCGTGAAGCTTATTCTCAGGAGGAATTGATAACAATTCCGAAACGTTATTTAATTTCTAAAGAACAAGCCCTACGTGCCGTTAGATATTTTGTTCAAACTGGTGGACAATTAAGTAATGAAATCGATTGGGAAAATCCTGTTTCAAGAATAAATGATGATGATAAGAAGGATCCCCATTATGATAAGTTGGATGCTGATGTGCCATTTTAAGCAAGCTCCGGGTGCGTCCCACGCACCGATATTGGCACCCTCAATCCACACTTATCGATGTGCTTATTTTAGGAGTCCAAGATTTATCTTGGACATCTCGCCCAAAATAAATTTTGGACTCCTACGAATAAGAGGAAATTTTCTCGCTCCCATGCTCGGCGTTTTTTAGTACATTCTTCAAATTTACCCTCATTTTTAAAATCACCTCAAAAACCTGTCAAGCCCCATTTTTTATCGTTTCTCAGCGAAGTGCTTATCGAGGTGCTTATTTATCTATGATAACCAGACTGGCAACTTGGTTAGTCACACGGATTTTAACGCTCAAACAACGACGTTTAGTTATGATCCAAATAACTCACGTTTGCTTTCGATCAATTATGCCGATGGACGAGTTGAAAGCTTTACATACAACGTGTTGGGTAATCGCATCAGCCAAACTTTTCCTGATGGAACAAACACCGGAAGGATTGATAACCGTCATCACTTGGTTAAGGAAATTAAGTTCGCTCCGCCTGGGTGCGCCAAGCTAAGCTTGACATTTCTTACAGGGTGAAAGTCCCTGTCGGGTAAGGGCTAACCATCCACCCGTATTGAGTGTTGCATATTTTAGCGAGCGTAGCATGGGTAAAATATAAATATTGTATGTAGGGTGCGTCCTACGCACCTTTTTGTTACATAAAAATCTACATTGATTTTTCACGAGCCGATGGCATTCAGATTGTGGTTGAATGCCTCAAAAAATGTACCCTATTTTCCACAACCGCTTTAATAAAAAAAACGGATGCCCCCCAATCCGTTTAACCCAAAAATCCGTTGTACTAAAGAGTTTTAACGACAAAAAAGGCTCAAAAAACAAAATCATAAAAATAAAAAAATATACTTCGCAAAACATCAAATACACAATATTCTAAACAAAAACAACAATAAAAAGAAAACGACCGACAAAATAAAATTGAACGAATTATGCCAGATAAAAAAATAAAAAAGTTAGCACATTAACTCAATATGAGCGAGCGTAGGGTGCGTCCCACGCACCAAGGTAAAGGTGTAGATCATGGACTTTATTTGTGCCCAGGACGCTCGCTGAGTTGTTAACAGGACATGCTCATCCTCATTGGTTGAAGATGCTTGGCTTTACTCGATTTAAAAAGTCGGGTTCACCAGCTTAGTTTTCTCTCTCGCCAACATTGTCTTTTTATTTTTGCCTCTATTTGAGAGTAACCAGATGGTTTTTGAAGCAGGCCCGTATGCCACTGATTTGCTACGCTGCGGAAGTGGCAGAAGTCTCTGTAAATTAAGCTGTCAGTCCGGTAAACTGAGATTCAAGGTGCTCTTTGATTTTGTCAATCACCGATTCGTACCATTTCAGTTGCCGGACTGGTGTACCATCCGACCGCCGTTTGCCTACATCTAAGTAGATACCGTATTCACGGCCTTTGCCCGTCAATTCATACTTTTTTTGTTCCTTGTGGTCACGTCCAACCGTTTGAAAACCCAGTTTGACCAAAATGGGATTGATGGTTGTGCGCGACACGCCCAGATTTTGGGCAATTTCGGTGACTGTGTACAATTGCTCCTGGGTTTCTGACTGTAGCCCGCCGTCCATGCCCCAGGTATCAAGTAAGTTCACGCCAAATTCCTTTTTCATGGCGTTGTTGAGTGCTATTGTCTGCATGTTGGACTCGATGCCGAAAATCTGCATCAATTCCCGGTTGGTGTGGGCAAATTCCAGCATTGAGGGGCGGAGCGCGGCGGGTTGTAACTCCACGCGGTCCGTCGTCAGCAGCTCGAATACCCATTTGCTAACCAGCACGGCAAATTCAGGGCTGCACCACTGGGCGAGATTGATAGCGACTTGTGGGTGGACCCATGTGCCTTGGTTTTCTGGGTGACCGCCCTTAACCGACTGAATTAGTTCCGATATCGGATAACCGATATCGGTTGATAACGCACTTAAAAAAGCTTGGGTTGATTCAAGTGTTTTATAATGCCCAAACAATTTACCAGTGGCTTTGCACATCGCGGTTGCGTCCAGAAATCCGTCGCTTTTGCGTTGTCTGATCTGCGTACCATTGAAATCACGAGTGATAGTCGTTACATTTGACATGTTGGTTTTCCTTATTAAAGGTAAATTAATACGGCAACTTTCGGACATGACTCGCAATCAATCCCCGAAAGTCACCAAACTTCAAACAAAGAGTGTATTCCTTATCGTTACCAGCGATATTTGGAATACGCTCGACCTTCTTATGCCCTTCAGAGGCAAAAGTTTTTGCCTCTGAAACCATCTCCCCGAAATCCTTTTCAGCTTGCACCATCGCCGCCTTCTCAAATCGCTCCGCGACTTGGTTGGTTATAGGCGTGTGCCGCCTGCGCGTAGTCACGCAAAGCTAATGCAGACATAACGTTTTCTCCTAGTTGTGTTAAAGAACAATAACGGTATCTCGTACCGTTGCGACCATTATATAGTCTGTCGGTTTAATGTAAAGTCCTGTTGAGATATTTTTATTCAAAAAAATATGAGTGAATTTATATATTACCGTCTCTAAAATTTAAGTCCTGTTAAGATATTTATTATATTTATTTTATATACCATAATAAACTAGGGTAATAAACAAGATTGAATCGTCCTTTCTTTTTAGATGCGACGCTACCTTGCTTGATTAACAAGTTTATATGCCGTGCGGTATAGCCGGTTTTTTCAGCAGCTATTCTAGTTGGTAAGTAATCTCCATCAGGTTTAGCGCATACCCCCCCCATACGTGCTTTTTTGTCCCTTATTTTTAAATGTTGTTTTAATGTTACACCATCTATCCATGATTCTGCACCTCGCCCTTTTTTATCAGATCTATGTCCCGCGACGATCCCTTTGTCAACTAGTTGATACAACCGCGCCCGCGACAACCCAAACCGCTCATATGCCTCACAAATACTCAGTTTTTCCATGTTCGCCCCCTTTAATAGTAAAAGTTACTATAGATGGGTTAAAAGCATAACATAACTTCAAAACAGCTTTCAAAACATTTAGGAAAATATTTTTTTTTGCACTAAACCAAACTGATAGACAGTAAAACTCTCTCACCTTAAAAGTTGCATTTCCACAACAACCAACATAAAATACCCCCACAAAAAAAACCAGGAGACAAAACCAAACCATGCCAAACCCAACAAAAACCAAGAGGATTCTCCTCATATTAACCAGCCTACTCTCATTAGGCTCAGCACTACCCAGTGCAGCCAACCCCGCGATAGACTGGCTCATCACAACCGCCCAAACCAATGGTGCCTATACCACAACTAACGACATCGCCCCCCCTTCACTGCCACCGCAGAAACCCTACAAACACTTTACCAACTCGGCGAAACCTCACAACCCACACGGGAGCCCGCCCTCGAATTTATCCAAACCCAAAGCTTTCCCAGCACAAAAAGGCTCTCCCAAACACTCATACGGAGTGCCTTCGCTGGACAAGCACTTGAGCCCATTACTAACCAACTTACCACACGGCTCAACCTCGACGGTGGCATCGGCGATCTCAGCGACTACGACAGCACCATCATAGACACCGCCTGGGCACTCAACGCCCTCGCCATCACAGACACCCCAATAGAAAACATCTATCCCGCCATAAACTACCTACTCCAACAACAACACCAAAACGGCGGCTGGGCAGACAACGGCAACGAAACCTCCAGTTACACCACCGCCCTCGTCATGCAAGCCCTCTGGCAATATCGTCACCACATACCCACCCTAAACACCAATGCCATTAAGTTAAGCGGCTTTATATCATAAGGGGTTTGTACAGCTAGATACCGCTGCCGTGACAATCTGGTATAAAATGATACATTGAACGCCTTTTTAATGGAAATAATGATTGAATGATAGTGAATTTAATACTGACACGAGTTATAATTAACTGTTAGGGTGTATTGAACTTAAATATCAATAGTTTAATTTGTACATAACTATAACCGAAAAAATCCAAACACTGATTTAACCCAATTTGAACAAATTTGCATTTCTAATATTCATTATGGAAGCCAAAGAGATGAAAAAAATCGAGTATAGCGATGTTATAAGACTCATTAGGCAAATAATAGGCCCAACCCATCCAAAATTATTGAATAGGAAAATCAGTAAAACTAGCTTTTATTAAAAAAGCTGTTTAATTAAAAGCAAGGCTTGTAAATGCGTTTATAATAATTTAAAGAAACCCTTGCGGAGCTTTTTTTCCGTATCACCTCACGTAATCTCTTTCGATAAGTTGGATCAGTAATAAACCACTCATTCAGTACCTTCATAAGCGAATTAATAGGCGTTGGATGGTAAAACAACTCTACCATAAAATTTTTTATGGCATTAAAAGACACCATGTTATTAACAGATTGCCTAAGTTCATTAAGGCTAGATTTATTAAATAAATGTAATTCAGCAACTTGTGTCAGTATGGATTCTAAACCAACTAGAAACAACGCAGCAAAGAAATCCTGTCTAACAGCAACGACTGTTTTGCCTGTAAAGTTGTCAAGCTTTAAACGTTCCTTTAAAACACTAAATAGAGTTTCAATACCCCAACGTAAATGGTATAATTCTTTTAACATTTGTATGGTATATTTCTCACTATCAAGTAATGATGTGACAAGAACTTCTACCTCACCAGTGCTCAACATAACCCTGACAAAACGTACTGTTATTGACTCTGGCAACCCCAAACACCGGAACGAATTTTTAACCTCTCCTTTGGCAGTTAAAGTGACTTTTTTACTACCAAGAAAATGTTGTTTAAACAGTTGTTGTGCTGGTTTGAATGAGCTTTTAGAACAACGTCCAGTAAATTGCCTATTGAGTTTAATTAGAGAGGCTAAAAAGACATAACTAGTATAGTTTCGATCAAATAAAAGAAGATCATTGGCTTGTGTGTGTTCAAGATGTTTTAAAGCCAAATCAACCCGAAGACGCTTTGGCTGGCGCAAGGCAAGCGTCAACAATAACCTTATTAAGTGGATCATACATCACTGATGCAAGAGCATAACCATGTTCACCAGTTATTTTCTTGTTGCCAACTGTTGCCTCAAATTTAATGGTACCCAATTCCTGTATAATCTCTGGGGTATTAGGCAGATGAATTTTAGAACCGTCTATTGCTAATAGGCGAAAGCCCCATGCCTTCTCATAATTGTCATCATTGTAAAGAACATCGAGCACAGCCTTTTTGTTTAACGTTACAAACGCTGTGGCTTTTAGATGACTACGTGCTTGTGTAAACGCGCTTTTTGTTACCAAAACACCGTTGTCCAACTTTTTGAAGAACTCATTTAAAACAAGTTGTAGTGGCTTGATGCTTTTTTGTAAAACTAGCAAAACTACGGTTATAAAGTCCAGTTTGAACTGACGACTGAAAAATTTAGACGCAGTGCGGTGCTTATTCTTAAATGAGTCATCATTTAAGAGCGAGCGGATAATTGAAATCGACTGGATGGCTTTATCATTTTCATCAGCCGGTGTGTGTTTTTCCATGTTTTTATTTTTCCGATGGTTTGAAAGCCGCTAAGTTTAACACATTTCTCTTAACTTAATGGCATTGATCTACTGCATATAAAGGTACTTTAAAGAGAACGTTTAGCTTAAGAGCGGGAATTTCTTCAATAGGAGGAGTGAAAGCAAAATTCACATACCTGCAATTTGTTATTTGGCAGGCAATTACGTATAAGCCATTTATTAGCGGGTTCGAGTACACCTTTGGTGGAACAAACTGTCAAACTTGGACCCGTTATGCTTTAGTTAAGGCAAAATTCTTTGAAAAATTGCCTATATACCCTTAATATGCTTCTGATTGTAAATTTTATGGCAGGGGGGGTAACCATCACCATAAAATTTACAGTAGGAAATAATTTTTTGCTGTAAATTTTATGGTGATGGATTATAAAACACTATGCCTCACGAGATACTGTGTCATTTAGATAATCATTTATAGCTCATCACAGAAAAAATTACAGCAAGAAGAATTTTGAATTCACCCCAAAAATCAATTCAACATTTAAAGGTTTAATATGCGCATGCCATTGTTTCATTCTATTTTTATAACTAAATTCCTACCAGATTGTAAAATCATATCACTCGATTCTGCTTTTAAGGAATTAACCCACATTATAGAAAGTCATTCAAAATTATTCGGCTTAGATGTTAGTGCTTTAAATTTTGAATGTTCTCCTAATGAACTGACTGAACATTATATTCATCTTATGTCAGTTAAATATTCTTGGAAAAAATCAGGTATTATTCCTTGGCAAAATGACAGACACAAAATAAAAATTTATCTGACTAAGCTTTCTAAGTTCTTTGCTCCTTTTAATCCGCCTTGGAAAAATACTAAAGGCGACATAATAATTATGCTAAGAAAAAAACCCATGATTTATGGTTTTTTTGAACCACCATCAAAAAGATTGAATCAATGCCATGATTTGATGATAAGCCTATTGGAAAAAGGTATAGTGGATTTAATCAGAATTCATAACCAACCGAATTCTACATATATAAATGAAAAAACAAGATTTACGACAATAACTCAATCTCATTGGCTCTATATTAATACCAAAATATTGAAATTTAAAAACATACGAAATGTATTGTATCAAGTCTACTTGTCAGAAACGCCTTCTGTGCTGTATTCGTTTGCTCAAAAAATAAGGAAAGTGTTTTTTACCCATAATCTAATGAAATATAGCTTAGAACAATCTAAATGGCCTTGTTCTTTTGAACCACAATGCCAATTTTTTCAAGATTCAAAGCAAATTATGTTGGAAGTTCTAAATACGAATAAAATGCCAAACAAACTGTGGAATATATTCAATTCAAAGCAAAAGACGATGGAATATTCGTTTGAAGCCCAAGCTCAGACTATGAGGGAATTCGTTACCAAATGCGATCAAATTTTGTTAGAAGCATGGGGAAATGAGAAGTTTAGTGAAATGCTTGAGCCGTTGAATGTGTCTTTAGATGAATGGTTAAAAGCTGGAAAGGAGCGGAAGGACGTAGCAGTTGGTTAGTGCTGAAACGAATAATGAGACTGTCGCTTATGATGCGGCTGGAATACAGGTAAGTCGTAGTGTTAATGGAGTAATGACTCGGTATTTGGTTGATCGGAATCGTCCTTATGCTCAGGTTTTGGAGGAGCAGACGGATAATTCGGTTGCTAGTTATACTTTTGGTAATGATTTGCAGAGCCAGAAACGGGGTACGGAAAATCGCTATTTTCATTATGATCATTTAGGGAGTACTCGGCATTTGACGGATGAGAGTGAAACGGTTACGGATGCTTATGATTATCATGCGTTTGGTGAGCCGTTGTCGGTGAGTGGTGGTACGCTCAATCCTTATTTGTTTACTGGGGAGCAGCACTCACCTGAAACGGGCTTGGTTTATTTGAGGGCGCGGTATTACTCACCTGGCGTGGGGCGGTTTTTGACGCGGGATACTTGGAATGGGCGGCGGGGTGAACCGATTACACTGCATAAGTATCTTTATGCTAATGCGAATCCGATGGTGTTTGTTGATCCGACGGGGCATGATCCCAGCAAGCGTAGCCTGGGTAAAAAATAAATATTGTATGTAGGGTGGGTAGGGGCAATCCCTTGTGGTTGCCCGCGC
>JSZA02000175.1 GCA_000785145.2 Candidatus Thiomargarita nelsonii | reverse complement strand
AAAAAAAAGTTGCAACTAGAGTTCAGGATGGGCTGTCTCATCCGAGCGGCCACTTGTTTCCAAGCGACTTAATGGGGGGATGCTTGTCAGAAGTCCATAGACTCAAGGCCTAATAAAACGCACACCAAGATTAACCTAATCTTGAGGTGAATTTGCAACCTCTAATTTGCAGAGCACCTCATATCCATGACACCGTCATGGTGTCACCCTGACAGATGACAGGGAGCATATTATTTGATAAAATTTTAAAAGTCAAGTGTTAAAATCGTCAGTTCTAAAACTTAACTAAAATAAGTAACTTTGATTATGTTTGAGTAAGAAATTGAGTTCTAGCAAATGCACCATTGATCTCTGGAGTGCAAGGCATACCTTGCACAGCACGCCTTCAAGGATAACAGAAAAATGCAAAACCTCTTTTTAGCCCCCAGCATTATGGTCGGGCTCGGCTTATTTTTTGGCATTATTCTCGCCATTGCTTACCGCTTTTTGCGAGTAGAAGAAGATCCACGTATTGAAAAAGTCGACGAAATGTTACCAGGTACCAACTGTGGTGCTTGTGGAGAACCCGGTTGCCACAGTTTTGCCGAAAAACTGGCTCAAAACGTACAACAGCCCAGTGGCTGCACTGTAGCAAGTCCTGATGCCATTGAAATGATCGCCGACTTTCTCGATGTCGATCCGGGCAAACAAGAAAAGCGTGTCGCCCGCCTACATTGTGCAGGTGGCAAAGCACAAGCGCATCAATTCGCAGAATACCAAGGCTTTGAAAGTTGCCATGCCGCCGCGCAGGTTTCTGGCGGTGGCAAAGGCTGTTCTTGGGGTTGCCTTGGGCTCGCTGACTGCGAACAAGCTTGTACTTTCGATGCTATTCAGATGAACAAAAACGCTCTGCCTGTGGTAGAGATTGACAAATGCACCGCCTGCGCTGACTGTGTCGCTGCCTGTCCGCGTGACCTATTTGAGATTGTACCGCTCAGTCATAAATTATTTGTACAATGCTCAATCCCCCTTGAGGGAGATGCAGCGCGTGTACTTTGTGCCACCGCTTGTGATGCCTGTGAACGCTGTGTGTTGGATGCAGCACCCGGTTTGCTCCGCATGGAAAATAATTTACCGATCATAGATTATACCGCCAGCGGTTCTGCCAAACCTGAAGCCACTTTCCGTTGCCCCACAGGTGCCATCCAATGGCTAGAAGGCGCACAATTTGAAGAAAAATCTCAAACGCGCACTGATGATCCTTATGCTCGCTTTCTCTAATAACGCGAGGAGCCACTTTCACGAAAGCGGGGTTTTGGCAACCCCGCCGATCAATGAACAATACCATGATTTCAACCAAGGACATTTACCAACTTCGACTCAAACCCTTTGTAGAAAAGGAGATCAGCGAAGACAAAGACCATGTTTATCTTGACAAACACAACAAAAAAGAATGGCTGTCGCATATCCTAGCAGAAATGATGGAATACCTGTCATTTGAACCGTTTATCACAATGACCGATGAGGAGCTCAGAAAACTCGTTGGCAAGCGGATGGCAACCGAACTGGTAACGGGTATGTTAAATGATTTCAGCCCGGAACAGATGAAAATTTTTAATGAATGCTTGGTAAGGAGGTAAATTTCATCATGGATTTTCTCATGGATACCAACATGGTTTCTGCTATGCTTAGGCAAGATAAGAAAGTTTGGAAAAGAGTGGCACTCAATTATAATTTAACATTGCTAACAGATGATAATCATTTTAACCGAATTGAAGCTTTGAAAATTGAAAATTGGCTGAGAGATAACTAGTTTTGACTTATTCCTTCTATATATCATCCACTCCAGCAAAGAATTGTCCGCTCACCATTTTCGACGATTTGGTGGGTTTCGCTATCGCTCTACCCACCCTACAATGAATTGATAACTGATAACTGATAACGAGGAAACCTATGCCCGTTTTTTCCAACTCAACTTTACGTCTATTTCAACGCTTATTCAGCACCAGCACTCCCCCACACGCGGGCATTAAAACCGTACTTGACGGCAACACCGCCATCGCAGCACTTGAAGCCTGTATCGCCGATGCCGCAGGATTAGGCACCACCTTTCCTGCCGATGCAGCAGCCTTCGCTTGGCAGACTGAACAACAACGCCGAGGCCAAAATTGCTTCGGAAAATCCCTCACCGGTAGGGACACTGAAGGAGCACGCGGCGCCTTGGCGGCTGCTATCGGATTGAGCATGAGCGGGGCACGCGCCACCGCCTTTTTATCATCGCCCGATATCATGAGCAGCCAAGACTTACTCGTAACAGCCGTCGGTCGCCATGTCCCCATCGTAGTACATTTAAGCAACCGCACCCTCGCCGCGCACGCTGGCGCTCTCGGCAGCGGACATAAAGCCTATCACATCAGTGCCGATTCCGGCTTTTTTGTACTACACGCCAACACCGTACAAGAAGCCGTTGACTTATCACTGGTAGCGCGGCGAGTTGCCGAATTGAGTCTGATTCCAGGCATAGTAGCGATGGACGGAGAACAAACCGCTCTCGCGGCACAAGAAGTCCATTTACCCCCACCTGAATTGGTGCAACAATTCTTAGGCCAAGCTGATGAACAAATCGCCGCTCCCACTCCGGCGCAAAAACTCCTCTTTGGCGAAACGCGCCGCCGCGTCCCGCGCTGGCATGATCCCGATCGACCCGTTATGCACGGTGCTTTGCAGGGTCCAGAAAGCTGGTCACTGGGCGCCGTCGCAAAACATCCCTATTTTACTCACCACTTAGGTGCCATACTGGAAGAATCCTTGGCCCTACTCTCCTCACAAACCGGTCGTCCTCTGGGGCAAGTTTCCAATTATCAAACGGACAACGCCCAAATTGTCCTCGTCGCGCAAGGTGCCGCCGTAGAAACCTTAGAAGCCGTTGCTGCCTATCTGCGCCAAAAACGAAAACTCAAAGTAGGCGTACTGGGTATCCACTGTTTTCGACCCTTCCCGGGCGCAGAAATTGCCAAGCACCTTAAAAACAAACGCATAGTTGCCGTGCTGGAACGCACCGATACCCCCCTCGCTGTCGATCCCCCTTTGATGCGCCAAGTTCGCGCCGCACTGGGGCGTGCTTTGGAAAATGGTCGGCTTAAAGCTGAAATTCATCCCGGCTATCCCCTCATCAAAGATAAACAACTCCCCCGCTTCCGTTCAGTCGTTTACGGAACCGGCGGTCAACCTTTACGCGCAACAGACTTGATCGCACTCTGCGAGAATTTGGAAGAAAAAGGCCGGGGTCGCATATTTTTAGGATTGGAATTTGACCGCGCCTCCAGCATTTACCCCAAGCGCCAAGTATTATTGGACAATTTACGCCGTGCTTACCCCAATATCAGCGGACTAGGACTACGCAGTCAACAAGCCTCTCCCGATTTACGCCCAGCGGGCGCACTCACCGTAGCCATACACAATCTCTCTGATCAGACTGGCAAAGGACTCAATGTTGAAGCGGCGGTTTTTCTGCATCGCCTGAGCGGTGGCTGGATACGCAGTCGTCCCGGCTTATTCAGAGAGCCTTGGGTATCTGGTTGGGTGGACCGTTTCACTTATGCGCCGACGGCACTACGGGACCCGGGCGACGATTTGCCCATTGATCTTGCCGTACTAACCGCCCCTCAACGGCTAACGCAACCGCTGGCAGGATTGCGTCAAGGTGGTATTCTGCTGGCAGTCTCTACGCTGGATGACGATACATTCTGGCAAAGTTTGTCCCCCGCCCTGCGAGAAGATATCCAAAGCAAACAAGCAATACTTTATCGCATCCCGGCTGCTCCCAATTCACAAACAATGACATTAGGTGCTTTATTTGGCACCCTGCTGGAGGCGGGACTGTTAGATTTGAAAGTGCGACGAGTTCTCAACGGATATGAAGACAGTTTGCATAATTTGCCCGAAACCGAACGGGTGGCGCAACTTTCTCATTTCAAAGCAGGACTTGAAGCGGTGAAGCGGCTTGATTACCAAAATATGCCCGCTCCACAATCGAATTTGCCAGCAATTTGGAACGATGAAGCACCGATGGCGGTTCGTCACCTGGGTCATAGCGGAGACGCTTATGACAGTTTACCGCGTTTCTGGGATCAAGTCGGCGTTTTATACCGTAACGGGGAAACGGCTGAAATGACCCCTGATCCTTACATGGCGACTGGCATTATTCCTCCGCTGACTTCAACTTTCCGCGATCTCAGTGGAGCGCGAGAAATGTTGCCCGCTTTCGATCCGAATACTTGTACCGGTTGCGGACAATGCTGGACACGTTGCCCTGATAGTGCCATCGGCAGTGTTGTCATCAAGCCCAGTGCCTTAATCGAAAGCGGCATCAGGCTGACTAGCGGAGACTCTCTACGCATGGCGGCAAGTAAACTGGCTGCTCGCTTACATCGCTTGGGCAGGGACCCAGAAATAAGCTATAACTCTGCTGGCGAATTTATCCAAGATGCTTTTGCGGCTTTGAAAGATAAATTGCCGCTGAGCGGCGAACGCAAAGTGGCCGTCACCGAAGCCCTGGAGAGCGTGATCCAAAAAATCGGCGAATTGCCCATCGCCCGCACCGACACTTTCTTTTATGATCAAGAACGCTATCAACATGAAACGGGCGAATTCTTATCTTTGGTGATCAATCCTGATGCTTGTAAAGCTTGCGGCTTGTGCATTAGTGCCTGCGAACCGGGTGCCCTGTCTGCTGTTCCTCAGACAATACCGCGAGTGGAACAGACACGCAGCCTCTGGCGGCTTTGGGAACAATTACCGGATACGCCGGGTAAAAGCATAGAACGCGCCAGCGAACTTGTTGGCCCCATGCCAGCCATTTTGTTGTCCCGCTACTGTCAACTCGCCCTCGCTGGGGGAGATAATGCCGAAGCTGGCTCTGGAGAAAAAGCGGCGGTGCGCCTCGCCCTAGCCGTCACAGAATTTCAACGGCAACCGCTTATCAACGGCTTTATTGAAGATATTGCCAAAGTACGGGACAAACTGATGGAAAGCATCCGCGATAGTCTCAGCAATGCCTTGCCTACCGATGATCTCGATCAGCTCGACAAAGGTTTGGATGCCATCAAGCACGGCAGTCAAACTCCCTTATCCGCCCTCACCGAGCAAGTGGAAGGGGCAGAGGGTTTGATTGATGCGGCTCGCTTGCGCCGATTGGTAAAAACCACTAAAGCACTGGGCGAATTGCATTGGCAGCTGTCTGAAGGCGGACATGGTTTAGGACGTTCTCGCTTGAGTTTAGCGATTGCGCCGGGGACACTGAGCGGTTGGGCCGGTTCTTGGCCGGATAATCCATTTCAAGTGCCTGTTGCTGTCGATATGATTGGTGACACGGCACAATTGGCGGGCGGTTTACTGGAAGGGCAGTTGCGCCAAGCAACCGAAGGCATAGCCCTGTTGCGCCAAGCGCGATTGGAATTGGACAAACCAGAGGAAGCCGCACGGGCAGCACAAGTTTCAGAGTCTCTCAATTGGCACGATTTGAGTCTGGAAGAGCAAGGACTCTGCCCTCCCTTGCTGTTGCTGGGTAATGATGAAGTACTGAGTGGCAAAGGATTTTCTGGTATCACTCGATTATTGGGGGGGAAATTGCCGCTCAAAATGATGGTACTTGCCGATTTAGATATGAACTTGGGCACCGCGAACGTGGCTGGCACGCCGATGGCGGCAGCCGGAGAAGCCCAAATCGATTTTGCTTTATTGGCATTGTCGCAGCGCAACGCTTATATTGTGCAAACTTCATTAGCCGACACGACCCATTTTCTTGATAGCCTAAAGGCGGCGTTTAAATTTGCAGGACCTGCGTTAATTTATGTCCATGCCCCCAGTCCAGAACGCCACGGATTTGCAAGCGATCAAGGCTTCATGCAGGCTAAATTGGCAGTCAAGGCGCGTGCATTCCCCTTGTTCCGCTATAATCCGACGGATAAAGGGGTGTTTGGCTCACGCATCAGCCTTGAAGGCAATCCTGAGCCTGAAGAAACTTGGAGCGATGAGGCTTTTACGCCTGCTGATTGGGCGGTGCAAGAACAACGCTTTGCGCCGTATTTTTCACCACTCAATAGTGAGAGCCCGACACAACTGCCTGTTGCTGAATATCTTAAACTCGATGCCAAGGGGCGACGGGGAAAAACGCCGTTTGTCACCAGGGTTGCTGGAGAAGAAACTGTCCGCTTACGGGTGGAACCGGCATTATTGGCGGCTTGTGAAGAACGTTTACAAGCGTGGCGCACTTTGCAAGAATTGGCGGGCTTAGTCACTCCCTTTACGGCGGATGTTGAAGCCAAAATAAAAGAAGATGTGGCAGAGGCGCACCAAGCGGAATTGGGGGCCCTTAAAAAGGAATATGAGACACGTCTGGCAAATCAGCGGGCTGAAATGGAAGCTGAAATGGCGGCGCGTGTTAAGGGGCAATTGATGGCTTTGGCGGGTTACGATAGAAATAGCTGATTAAAAGTTGTTTCGGGAATTTCGCTGCGCGGATTTCCCGAAACGCCGTGAAAAAGTGAAACGCCGTGAAATCTTTTAACATTTATAGAAATCCTATTTCTTTAAGAAATAGGATTTCTTTGAAAGTTTAAAAGACTTATTCTCTAATGGAATTTTCTAGCACACTTGGCGGTAACATTATGATCTCAGAAGTTGGCAATTGCACAGCCTCATCCCCAAGACTAACTGACGACGACTGCATTCCATCTACATTGCCCATCACCATACTCTTTGGCGACATAGAATGCAATTGAACCCAATCGCTATTATTCATCCGCACCCAAATACCATAGTCAGCACCAAAATCGATAATCACATCATCTTTACTGTTACTATCTATATCTCCTGTCACCATACTCTCTGGCGACAAAGAATGCAATTGAACCCATTCGCTATTATTCATCCGCATCCAAATACCATAGCTGGTGCCAAAATCGATAATCACATCATCTTCACTGTTACCATCTACATCTCCCGTCACCATGCTCTCTGGCGATAAGTCATGCAATGACACCCATTCGCTATTATTCATCAGCAACCAAATACCATAAGTGGCACCAAAGTCGATAATCACATCATCTTGAATGCTACCATCTACATTTCCCATCACCATACTTTTTGACGATAAGGCGTGCAGTGACACCCATTCGCTATTATTCATCCACTGCCAAATACCATAAGTGGCACCAAAATCAATAATCACATCATCTTCACCGCTACCATCTATATCTCTTGTCACCATACTTTCTGGCGATAAGGGGTGCAATGACACCCATTCGCTATTATTCATCCATAACCAAATACCATAGCTGGCACCAAAATCGATAATCACATCATCTTCACCGCTACCATCTATATCTCCTGTCACCAGATTATCTGGCGAGATAGAATGCAATTGAACCCAATCGCTGTTATTCATCCGCCCCCAAATACCAGAACCTGTGCCAAAATCGATAATCACATCATCCTGAGTGTTAGCGTCTAAGTTTCCTATTACGATGCTTTCGGCGGATATATTATGTAACTGAACCCAATCACTGTTGTTCATCCAAAGCCAGATACCATAAGTGTCGCCAAAATCAATGATAATATCGTTTTTAATTTTAGCAGTAGAACAGGGAGTTTGATGGCTTTCCCAAGTCGGGTTGAGCTTATCAAGCCAAGCGATAAGCTCAGGTGAGGAAGCCGTTAAGTGGTTGTACTTTAAATTTACCCACCATATCTTATTCAGGTTCATTAACTCAATTGGGCTCTCTCCGCACAGTTCGTTCTTGTACAGCTCGAGAGACAGTAAATTGCTCAAGTTTCCCAGTTCAACTGGGATTTCTCCGCTGAGTTGGTTGGACTGCAGCCCGAGATACAGTAAATTGTTCAAGTTTCCCAGTTGTTCTGGGATTTGTCCGCTGAGTTGGTTGAAAGACAAAAAGAGATACTTTAAATTGCCCAAGTTTCCCAGTCCCTCTGGGATTGAGCCACTGAGTTGGTTAGAAGACAGATCGAGTTTCGTTACATGTCCACCACTACAACTGACACCATACCAACTACAAGGCGTATCTGTCACATTCCATCCTGAGTTATCCGACCAGTGTGTACCATCAGTACTATTATAGAGAGCGATAAGGGCTTCACACTCCGCAGGTGGCATTTCAGTGACTACCGTACAGTCAGTTGCCGCTTGCGCTAAAGGCGATAGCCCTAATAATAATAATAAAATATAACACCATGATTGACATTTTTTTAACATCGTTAGTATTTCCTTTTTAAAGGTATAATAAACAATAGTTCGGACAGTTTTTTAAGGTGTTAACCCAAGCCACGTCACTTAAAAATACTAGTGCAGGAGGGCGGAAATCCCCGTACCACTTTCAAACAGGGCAACCATAAAGGATTGCCCCTACAATATCAATTGCAGAGGGTAGGGGCAATCCCTTGTGGTTGCCCTGTCATGGTCTGGATATTTCCGCCCTCCTGTACTAGTCACCTCAAAAAATCTCCGAACTATTGACTATACTATAGTCAATAAAATTTTGTTTGTCCCGTACTGAGAAAAATAAAATGAAAGGCAAAAAATATGCCATATTTATAATAGACTTGTTTTGTTGCAAAATAAAACAGCTCTCACCCTAACCAGATTGATGCCCCGTTAAAAATCCTATTTTTTCAAAAAATAGGATTTTAATTTTATTTCGCAATGGCAAGCGCAAGGAATTGCCTCGAAAACATGCCGTCTGAATATTGTAGGGGCAATCCTTTATGGTTGCCCTGACTGGTATATTATTATTTTCATGTTGCTCCGGCAAAAGGACACACCCTACCGCTTGCTGAAAATTATAAAATTCGGGCTTTGCGGCACTTTGTTGAAAAAAACTTTTGCGAGTTTTGCAATTTTGCAAGAGACTCTCTTGACATTCAAAATTTTATAGACCATTGTTAATAACATAGGGTTTACCGTTTTTGGTTTGTACTCCTGGTAGTTGTGGTACACTTTTTTTAAAGGGGAATATTATTCTATTATGGTGCAGGTTTTCCATTTTCGTCATTTTTTTGGCGAACTTTATGTTCGCAAATTTTTGCTTTGCCGATACAACACAGGGGACATATGACTCTAACCAGATTGATGCCCCGTTAAAAATCCTATTTTTTCAAAAAATAGGATTTTAATTTTATTTCACAACAACCCTGTTAATATAAAAACTAATATGAGGATAGAGCGACATGCATTTTTCAACTTTAAAAGTCCTTTCCCGACTTAATGCACAAGGGATACTAAGCCTGGGCATTTTATCGATTTCCTGCGGCACTGTGGCGTTCGATTCAGCTCAGCCGGTTTTAAAAGAGCAGACACTGAAGAGCCAACAGACTACCGCTCCTGCTGAATGGCGGGTAATGCCGGTCCGCTCAAAAGTGGAGTTTGACCAAGGCAAGCTTGGTGGAGAAGGGGAGCAACATCCACACAGTATCGCTCGTTGCCTCAACCACCCCGAGTACATCTATTTTTCCCAAGATGTTGCCGGCATTTGGCGCAGTAAAGATAATGGCGATACATGGGAAAAGGCCCTTGATAAGGGCCTGTGGGTCAATATGGGCCAATCAATCGAAGTGGACCCTGTTGATCCGCAAACCGTCTTTCTGATCAGCGATAATGGCTGGAATTACCTGGACGAAAAGCGTCAAGGCTTATACCGCTCAAGCAATGGTGGGGATAATTGGGACTATCTCCTGCCAGTTCCGACTAATTTTTCCGTAAACCACCATCGCATCTATCGCCATAACATCGCTTATGATCCAAGCACTATCACGGAAACGGGTGCTCAGCGCTGGTATGTAGCCTTTCCAGCCAGCCAGCAGAGTTATGATAGCGGGCTCAATCCCCCTGAAAAATTTCCACAAAGCAAGATCGAGGCCATGCAGCTTTATGGTGGCGGCTCCTATCGCCCAGCCCCTGAAAACCCATACCCTGAAAACGATGAAAACGAAAACATTTTAGTTAGCCAGGCTGCGCTTGATGGCGGGCTCTATCGCTCTGAAGATATGGGAGTCACCTGGACATCAACGCCTGTCAGCAGTCTGCCAGGGCACACCACGGTCTATGCCATCCAAACCCATCCCACTGATGGCCAGACTGTTTACCTAGCCTCAAACCTTGGACTGTTTATCAGCGATGCCCGAGGTGAAAATTTTATGCCACTGGGTAATCTCCCTGCTCAGCACCATGTCAGCTCCATTGCCATCAATCCCGAAGATCCTCAGATTATCTATGTCACTCTGTATGAGGAACGGGTGCGCTCCTGGGGAATTCTAAAAGTGGGCAAAGGACTCTACCAATCCCAAGATGGTGGCGAGACTTTCTCTGAATTAAAAGAATATGACGCTGCCCGGGTATTTATGAATCCTGGCCACCCTGAGGTTCTTTATCTTAGTGGAAATTATACCAATAGCATAGTCAGTCATGATGGCGGACTTACCTGGGAGAATATGGCGGTTAATCCCACGCATGGTCTCAGCAGGGAGTGGAAAACAGCTATGACGGGAGAAATGACGGGAATCGTTGGCAATCCTAATAATCCGAACGAGGCCGTCGCCTATTCCCTGGCCACTCTTTGGAAGACCACAGACGGCGGCCAGACTTTCAATGAAAACTCCACCCTGTTCAGCGGTTTTGCCTGGGCTTTTTATAACAGCGGTGTGGCCTTTGATTCCTTTGATCCGCAAAGGCTGGCATTCTTCAACCTTGATGTGGGCACGACCATAACCAGCACAGGTACTGACTATTTTGAGTGGCTAAACGAGCATGCATGGGGCTGGTACAAGACGTGCGTCGTTAATAAGGGCCATGGGGGGGAGATCAGGGAAATCCCCTGCACAGAGGAAGGGGCGATCAAGAAGATCCTCTGGCTAGGCACCTATTCAGGCAGTTTTCAACCCATCGAGGGCTCCCAGATAATTGTCGCCTCCATTGGCACCTATTTCAGAACCTCCCTGATGCGCTCCGAAGACAATGGCAGTACATGGAAATTGGTGGAAAAGGCCAAAGAGGACGAGACATACCATGATATATTTGAAATGAATGAATTTGTAGCCTTTCACCCCCAGGCGCCCAACATAGTCTATGCCGGCAATAAGATATCCTATGATGCTGGCCAAACCTTTGTAGACATCGATTTCGCTGAGTACGCCCAACCCGCTCTTCCTAAGATTCTAGGGATGTGCCTCTCCCAGCCAGATACTGTTTACGCTATGGACGGCTACATGCTACAGATTCTCCGTTCCGACGACCGGGGACAAACCTGGCGCTTGTACACTCAGCCCGGCTGGCAATTTTTAAAATTTGACCGGATTCCAACCTTTGCAGTGAACCCGGAGGATTGTGACCGGATTTACAGCTTTGACGAGAAGGGTGATCTGGCCTTTTTTGACGGCTCCGAGTGGCACAGCACTGGCGTGTTGGCACTGGCAGGCGGGCTTGAAGTGGGCAATTTTGTTAGAACCATTGCCATAGATCCCAATCATCCAGAAATCATCTACGCTGGGATGTTCGCCAGCGGCATACCAGGGATTTGGCGATCTGTTGACGGTGGCGACAGTTGGGAGGATATCTCTAATAATCTGCCCAGGAGCAACCAACGTAGCATGGCCGTTAACCCGCATACAGGCTCGCTTTTTACTGGCAGTCCTGTGGGTACCTGGGTTTTTCCGCCTCCTTATGAAAGTGATACCCTGATCTATGATAAACTGGTTTCCTATCCGGAATAAGTTTTCAGTTTTTGCATGAACGAACTTTCAAAACTCAAATGGCGTTGTCGGCGCGGCATGAAAGAATTAGATGTGTTGCTGACACGCTATCTTGAACAATGCTATGAACAGGCACCAATAGCGGAGCAGCAAACTTTTCAAGCTTTGCTAGAATTGCCTGATATGGAATTGTACGCTTATTTGCTTGGGCAGTTGAGTTTATACACCAAAACCACCAAAATAACCAAAAATACAAAATCGTTTTTTTAATGTATAATATGGCACAAGAGTTTTAAACATCCACCTACACCACAAAATGAAAACCAATCAGAAAAACATCTTGACAGATAATAATTATTTGTAGTAATCTATGCGCGGAACTTAGGGAAGTTCAAGAAGGCAGTTATAATGCGGTTCAGTATGTAATGAGCCGACTGGTAAAACCTGAAACTTATAATTAGACATAAGATTATCTTCAAAATCGGTGTAGGGGCAACACCCTAGTGGTTGCCCTTTAATTATATATATAAAAGGTGATAGATGGTTTATCACCCAAGGGAGCTTACCCCTTAGACATCACCAGGCCATATTTTGTGGTTTTGGCGTTTTAAAGTAAGAGAAAACATCTGTCTGCGATAAGAAATCCTATTTTTTGGAAAAATAGGATTTCTCTGACGAGATTAAAAACCAGCTTGAAAAATATCCTCAAAAAAAAGCTCAAATTTAACATCCCACTTTACATCCCATAAATTTTGGCAAAACCATTCAACGACTCTACAAGCAATCTGATTTTTATTGTCACTTTATTTCACCACATTTTGCAAACGGCCTTCCAAAAACGCTTGGATATTCGCCACCGCAATCTCCAACAAGGTTTGCCGCGCCGTCTGAGTCAATGCCATTAAGTTAAGAGATATTGTAGGGTGGGTAGAGCGAAAGCGAAACCCACCATTGTTATAAATTTCAA
>JSZA02000184.1 GCA_000785145.2 Candidatus Thiomargarita nelsonii | reverse complement strand
TAGACATGTTAATATGGAAGAAGTTATATCAATGGGCCTTGAGGCGACACCCAAATAAAGGTAAGATATGGGTGGCAGATAAATACTTTTGTACTATAAAAGGTAGAAAATGGACTTTTGCGGAACTGAAAGGCAAAGGTAAGGATAGAGAGATAGTAAAATCTCTCAAAGGTTACTCGAAGCATAAGGAAAGAACTGGGAGTTACGCTAGGGTTGGGTATGATAGGTCATATTATGATGGAGATACTGCCTATTGGGCAGGACGGCTTTCCAAAGGCTATGGTAACATCACTCCGTCAAAAGCTAAATTGTTGAAAAGACAAGATGGATTATGTCCGGTATGTAAATGTGCATTAACGAATGAAGACTTACCTGAAGCTCATCACATAAAACCTCGCCAATTCGGCGGACTGTGCAAATATGAGAACCTGGTGTTAGTGCATATACATTGCCATGACAAAATCCATCGAGAACATGGGAAACAAAAGCGGAAATTGTGTAAGGATTCCAGAGAGTATGACGAGCTAATTAAGAAAGGGGTGTTTGTACCGCCAGAAGTTGAAACAAAATATCCTAGCATGGCTAAGGTAAGAATGGGGCCAGAGGCGACGAAAAGCTCGAAGATACTTAAACTGGGGAGTAATCCAGGAATAGTAAGTAGGGACAAGGACACAATAACGAAAGAAACCCACAGCAATGAGGATAAGAAACAGAAAATTCCTCCTGTACGAAATCTGAAATGACCTACATGATAACGGTAGGTTGGGGATAAGCGTAGTAATTAACATTCACGAGCTTACCTTAGTAATCAGTCGTAACTGACTTTGGTCTAAAAGGCCATACGCACAAATGTAACACGTTATTGAAGTATGTTACTTAGCTATAGATTATGCTAAGCCGAGGAGCTGTATGAGTTTGAAAATCTCACGTACAGTTCTGAAGACTGGCTTTGTAAGGTGTACTCCATACTCTTGCCAACATGGGAGATAAGGGTGGTGACTTACATCGCCAAGTTTAACAATTGAGAAAGGTCGGTCATCTTCGTCGAAAGACACTAAAGTGTTGTAGGGGTTGGGAAGAAGTGGTTTTCCAACTCATTTGCCCAATAAACACCCGATTACAGATATTATCTAAGTCCGCAGGTAACAAACATATAAGAGAAACGAGGAAAAACGATGTCAGTACGTCACTTGCTGGAACGCAAGAGGAGAACATGGAAATGGTCTTAGCGACAGCATCGGGTAGGATAGAGTGGGAAGCCAACGCCAGTTGCAACCGAAGGTCAGCGAAGCTAAATCGTCACATTGGGATACTGGATATGCTGATTCACTCTCGGTATTGTGTTATTACGAATTCTTATTATGCGATGGGTACGCTCACACAGGTACTAATAACGAGAAGTTAATCACTTAAATTATGAATACTCTTCAACTATCGAATTCTGATGGTGGAGTCCGGTCACAACATTCGTTGACGGGATTCCCGTCAGACAAAAAGCACAGAGACCACACAGATAGCAGTGGAAGGCTAGTTCCTTCGTGTTATCGAGTTATAAACTCATCGGATATGCGCTATTGGGATTGGGATTCTATTATCTGGGGTAAGGTACGTCGTCTAGTATTTAACTTGCAGAAACGAATTTATAAGCTTACAAAAGCAGGAAAGTACAGAAAAGCACGTAGCTTAATGTACCTATTACAACACTCGCATTATGCAATGCTACTAGGAGTCCGTAAAGTAACAACGGAGAATAAAGGTAAAAAGACTCCTGGAATTGATAAGGTTAAAGTAACTACGCCAAGACAGAAAATGAAATTGGTGGTTGATGTCCTAGACACAATACAAAAAGGGTGGGATAAGTACGAAGCCAAGCCGGCTAAGAGAATTTATATACCGAAGGCTAATGGCAAAGAAAGGCCACTGGGTATCCCAACAGTACTGGACAGAGCTATGCAGGCAGTTACTAAGTCTGCACTAGAACCGTTTTACGAAGCAAAATTTGAATCCGCCAGTTATGGTTTCAGACCTGGTATGGGATGTCACGATGCCATTGATAAAATAGCGTCGCTACTACTCAGAAAGCAGAAATGGATACTAGATGCCGATATAAAAGGTTTCTTCGATAATATTGACCATAATTTCATAACAGAACAAACAGAGAAGTACTGGAGACCTATAGTCAAGAAGTGGCTTAAAGCGGGATATATGGAGAACAGTAAATACAACCCGACTAAGATGGGAACACCACAAGGAGGTATTATATCTCCGCTCTTGGCTAACACAGCCTTAGACCAAATGGAAACCGACCTAATTGAACACTTACGTGGGATAAAGGGATGGAAAAAGAAAATCGGAAGCACAACGGTCAGCACAATAGTGGACAAAAAGACCAAGAAGGAATACAAACAGAGAGTAAAACTACTCATCTATGTAATAAGATACGCCGATGACTTTGTAGTAATCCACGAGGACAAGGTAGTTATAGAGGAATCCGAAAGATTTATCAAAGAATGGCTAGGACTAAGAGGTTTAACTTTATCGGAAGAAAAGACCAAGATTGGGAACGAGACAGAAGGTTTCGACTTTTTGGGGCATCACATTAGGCATTATGAGAATAGAATTAAGGGTACTTATAAAGCGAAGTTGCTTAATGGAACACCCACTGAACAAAGAAGGGCAGTAGCAACGCATATACTACGAGTGGAACCAACCAAAGCAAAAGTTAATGCTCACTACCAAGAAGTAAGTGACATTATAGGTAAAATGAAGGCAAAAACTCCAAAGGAGTTAATCGGTATCCTGCAACCCAAAATATCAGGGTTTGCTAACTACTACAAGGCAGTACACTCCAGTAAAGCGTTCGGAAGGTTAGATACGCTAATCTGGAGGAAGTTATATCAATGGGCCTTGAGGCGACACCCGCAGAAAAATAAACACTGGGTGGCAGATAAATACTTCTGTACTGTAAACGGTAGGAAATGGACGTTTGCTGAAATCAAAGGCAAGGGTAAGGATAGGGAGACGGTAAAATCTCTCAAAGGTTACTCGAAGCATAAAGAAAGAACTGGGAGTTACGCAAGGGTTGGCTATGATAGGTCATATTATGACGGAGATACTGCCTATTGGGCAGGACGGCTATCCAAAGGCTATGGTAATATTACTCCGTCTAAAGCTAAATTGCTGAAGAGACAAGATGGAAAATGTCCGGTATGTAAATGTGCATTAACGAATGAAGACCTACCTGAAGCTCACCACATAAAACCTCGCCAATTCGGCGGACTGTGGGAATTCGAGAATATGGTCTTATTGCATCTTCACTGCCATGATAAAATTCATAGAGAATATGGGGAACGAAAGCGGAAACTGTGTAAGGACTCGGTTGAGTATAATGAGTTAATTAAGAGAGGGGTGTTTGTATCACCTGAAGTAGAAGAAAAATATGGCCCCGAGACAGCTAAGCTGAGACAAGGGCCTGAAGAGAACAAAGGTAGCTCAAAGATACTTAGATTGGGAAATAATCCAGGAATAGTAAGTAGGGACAAGGACACAGTACCGCAGGAAAACCACAGCAAAAGTGTAGCCGAGGACAGTGACCTGATACAGGTTAAGAGTTGGAAAAGTGGGGAAGTAAAGATGGTTCCTCGGAGTAAAATGTATCGGGCAAAGAAAAGAGTTAGAGATAAAATCACAAACAAGTGGAAATTGGTTAAAATGTGGTTTTATAAGTAAAACTCCTCCTCCTGTATGGAACTGAAATGACCTACTCAATAACAGTAGGTTGGGATATAGTGTACTAATTAACATTTACGAGCTTATCTCAGTAATCAGTCAGCTACGGCATTAAAGTTCTTGGGCATAGCAGACTTTGGTCTAAAAGGCCATACGCACAAATGTAACACGTTATTTAAGTAATGTTACTTAGCAACAGGACGGAGCTAAGCCGAGGAGCTGTATGAGTGCGAAAGTCTCACGTACAGTTTTGAAGACTGGCCCTGGGTAGTGTTCCACCCTTCGGGGTGAGTGATGCACGGGGCCAAGTTTAACGGTAAACAAAATCCAGATTATGATGATAAATTGGATGATGCGTTTTATTTTGTGAGACAGTAGGATTATATTAGGATGGTGAGTACAGCTAATGTTCAACACCTCGGTAAAACCATTCAATATCATTAGTGCTCTCAAGTTCTCTCCGATCTCAATAACTACGGACTTGATAGCATTCTTGGGTTTTTATTCGTTGTTGAACATTAATTGTACTCAGAGCCTAAAGTCTTTTTGTCAGCTCAAAGCGGTTTTGACTTATCCTTTATTAAATATAATCCTTGTAGTTATTGTAAGGGTTTTGAGATAGATACTTTATAAACAAGAAATAATCTGATATTATTTCCTTATGAAAAAGAAATATCTCATCAAAACGCTTTTGAAAGATTTTCATACTTCAACATTGCCCCCAATAATCACCCGTGAATATCAAATTCCTATTGCCAGTGGAAAAATCATTACACTCATTGAGGCACGGCGCAGTGGTAAATCTTTTTTATTAAGTAGCTCAACAAAAGTATTTTAACATTTAAAACTTTCAAAGAAATCCGATTTTTTTAAAAAATCGGATTTCTATAAATGTTAAAATATTTTTGTTGAGCTACTTACAATCCGTGTAGTTGTTGTCGGTTTTGACTTATCCATTATTAAATACAATCCATGTAGTTGTTGTCGGTTTTTTCTCGTTCCCACGCGAGGCAAAGGAATGCCTGCCTGGACGCTCCGCGTCCTGCAAAAAAGTAGTCAAACCTAAAACTTATTAAGCCGCCAATCATAATCATGCTCGATACTGCCCCGATAGTCTCGCAGACGCTTTGCCAAATCAGCATCAGCATACCTCAACAAGTGCCTGATAAGACCTCTCCCCCCAAAATCGACTTTATACCAATGATAAATACTAGAAACCAACAATTTGCCATTTTTAAACTGCACACCACGTCGATGATTCACATAAGCTTTTGCCCCCGCCTCAAGCAATTTTTCCGTATTAGCAGCAGTATAAGCCTTTTCTGCCAAATTGGGACAACCCAAGCTCGCGCAATTGACAGCGTAATGTATCCGATTATCGCGCCAAATTGGGCGTAAAATGCCATGTTCGATGTTATTCAAGCTCAGCTTTTGCCCCTTAATTGTTACCAACTTTTTATCCCAGGGACCAAACCAGCCAATTTTCTTAATCGACTTGACAGGATAGCGGTTGACAATCAGATGAACCGTCAGAGCATTATACAGATTAATCCAATAAGCCTTTTGTTCAGCCTTTGAATAGGTACGCGGATCCCGTTTCATCAGGGAATTTAAGTAGCCCTTTAATTGACGTTTATCATTCGCCTTTAAATTAGCGTAATCAAAACGATTAATGCCTGACGGATGCTTGGCATCCAAATAGCGATCTAAGAGAGTTTGCCAGGCACTGTGATCAATCATTGCCCGGTTGCTTTCGTTGCTCTTGTTCCAAAAATGGATGAGTTGAGGGGCGGCACTGAGTATGCCTGACCATAAGAATAATATCAGTGTCCAGAGCCCGACAATGGTTTGCAGTCTATTTTTTTGTTGCATTATTTCTCCTTTAAAATAAAAAACAGGAACGATTCAGTTGTTTCGGGAATGAGGCCACGATTTCCTCCCGTAGGGATCTTGAAGTCAGCGAAGCTAAACGAAGTCAGCGTAGCTAAACCGTTGTGGCAGTTTCGGGAAATCGTGACCTCATTCCCGAAACAACAAGTAACAACAAGTAAAAGATATTGTGTAGGGTGGGTAGGGGCAATCCCTTGTGGTTGCCCGCGCAACATCGTTATGGGACGCCCAACCCACCAAATAGTTGAAACGAAGTAACGAAGTAAATTTATAACAATGGTGGGTGCAGCGAAGCTCTACCCACCCTACAAAAAAAACTAGACTTTTTTCATCCTGAATACGCGTCGAATTAATTACGCCGCCAAGCATGAAACCGTTGCACCCACTCCAGCACCTTGACAGGCGCATGACGACGCTTCCATTCTCCCGCCGCATATTTATTAGCTTCTGCCAGCGTAGGATAAATATGAATAGTGCCCAAAATCTTATTAAGACCAATCCCCCATTTCATCGCTTGAATATATTCCGTGATCAAATCACCCGCATGATGTCCCACAATAGTGACACCCAAAATTTTATCCTTACCCGGTTGAGTCAGCACTTTAACAAATCCCTGAGCCTCTTGATCAGCGATAGCGCGATCTAAATCATCAATACCATACTTAGTCACCTCATAATCAATGCCTTGCCGTTTAGCCTCTTGCTCATTTAAGCCTACCCGTGCCACCTCTGGATCAGTAAAAGTTGTCCAAGGGATAACAGAATAATCTGCCTTAAATTTCTTAAACGTACCAAAAAGCCCATTGACGCTGGCATACCACGCCTGATGGGCAGCCGTATGAGTAAATTGATAAGGACCAGCAACATCGCCACAGGCATAAATCGTAGGAATATTAGTACGCAAATGTTCATCGACTTCTATAGTGCCACGCGGACTTAAAGCCACGCCCAATTCTTCTAAGCCAAAACCTTTCGTATTAGCAGACCGCCCGACAGCCACTAAAATTTCATCAAAAGGCACAACCACTTTTTCGCCATCATGTTCACAAATCAGCCGTCCTTGTTCTATACGCAACGCTTTATGAGACCTTAATAATTGAATACCCTCTTTAGCAAATTGCGCTTGTACCACATCAATCACATCGGCATCTTCACGCACCATAATATGTGAAGCTCGTTGCACTTGGGTCACTTTCGCACCTAATCGCGCAAAAGCTTGGGCTAATTCACAACCAATCGGTCCGCCCCCTAGCACGACTAAACGTTTGGGCAGCGTTCTCAAAGTCCAAATCGTATCTGACGTATAATAACCCACTTCCTCTAAACCGGGCAGCGGTGGCACAAAAGGTCGTCCGCCGCTGGCGATAATAATATTGCGGGTCGTTATTTCCTGATCATTAACGCGCACACTGTAGGGCGACGTAATCATCGCCTCCCCTTGAATACAATCAACGCCCAATTTTGTATAACGTTCCACAGAATCATGGGGTTCAACTTGCTTAATAACGCGGTGGACACGATCCATCACTTCCGCAAAATCAAATTCTACGGTGGCGTTTTTAAAACCATACTCTTTGGCTCGCTTAATATAGGACAAGATTTTAGCAGAGCGCAAAATCGCCTTACTGGGCACACAACCCGTATTTAAACAATCGCCACCCATTTTATGTTTTTCAATTAAAGTGACTTTAGCTTTCACAGCGGCAGCAATATAAGCACTGACTAAGCCAGCAGAGCCGGCACCGATGACAACCAAATTGGTATCAAAATGTTTAGGCTTTTTATAGCCGCGCATGACTTTGTGCGCCTTGGAGTAGTCCAGCACTTTTTTGGCAATAAAGGGAAAAATGCCGAGTAACACAAAAGAAAGGAGCAGGGTGGGTGATAAAATCCCACCCAAGGATTCCAATTGACCAATTTGTGTCCCCGCATTCACATAAACAATCGTGCCCACTAACATACCGATTTGACTGATCCAATAAAATCTCCAAGTTTTAATCGGCGTTAAAGCCATCACCAGATTAATCACGAAAAAGGGAAAGGCGGGCACTAAGCGTAAAGCAAACAAATAAAAGGCACCATCTTTTTCAACCCCGCGATTAATGGGACCTAATTGCGACTTAAAGCGTTCTTGAACAAAATCCTTGAACAAATATCGAGAAACTAAAAATGCCAGAGTGGCTCCGATGGTGCTGGCAAACGACACCATAATTGTCCCATCTAACACACCAAAAATGGCACCAGCGATTAAGGTGAGCAACGCAGCCCCGGGCAAGGAAAGTCCCGTCACAACGACATAAATCGCAAAGAAAATCAATATAGTTTGCCAAGGATGCCCCTCATAAAAATTAACAATGTCGGTTCGCTGCGTTTGAAAGTTTTCAAGGCTCAGGTATTGTTGTAAATCAAATACAAAAAATAGAGTCATTAATATGGCTATCACAGCCAATAAAATAAGCTTACTGGTTTTCACTAAATTGCCTCTCAATTATTAAATTTGATCGTGAAGTCTATCACACAGATAGTGAAAAGTTATTGACATAAATTTAAAAAATGTATTATTATGTATAAAAAAAATCACTTTATTGAATATCAGTTCCTTAAATCAGGAGATAATCCATGCCAATCGCCCCCTTAAACAACCAAGTGGTTTTTAAAAAACTGCTATCAGATGAAGAAATTCTGAAAGCCTTTATCAAAGACTTTTTGAATATTGATATCACTCCCCAATCCATTGAAGTTGAAAAAAAGTTTGTTCCGCCAATAGGCGGCGTTGATATTGAGATTGATATTTTTGTCGAGGATCCAATCCACCGTTTAGTCATTGAAATTCAAAGAGAACGCTATGATTACGATTTTGACCGCTTTTGGCATTATCATATCGCCTCGCAGTTAGAATTGGTTAAAAGCCACAAAAAGTACCAATTAGATCGTACTGTTTATAGCATTATTTGGTTTACCCGTAAAGTACGTGAAAAACAATACCAACGGAGTTTGATGACAACTCGTCAAGTGACTGAAACAGAACAAGGGGAATCTACAATACTTTATCCCCATCAATTGTTTTTTCTCAACCCGTTTTACCTGAACGACAAAACTCCCCAAGGGCTAGAAGACTGGATGACTTTAGTGGTTGAAAGTATTAATAATCCCACTCATCCAAAGATTAATCTCAATCGCCAGATTATGCAAAAAGCGGCTAAGTTAATTGATGATGATGGGTTAACGCCCCAAGAACGCATGGCAATCATAGATGAACGAGACTACAATAATATGCGGCGCAAGGAATGGGAAGATGGATTGCAAATCGGACGAATAGCTGAAAAGCAAAAAATTGCCCGCAGTTTGTTAGCAAAAGGACTTGACCATGCTTTCATTGCTGAAACCACTGGCTTGTCTATTGATGAGTTAGAATCCTTAACTAATTAGACGAGCCAAACACGTCACACTCGTCCAAGATAAATCTTGGACTCCAAAGTACCTGAAAATTGCGTATCGCACAAAGAAACTTGAAATTGACTTTGTAATTAATATTATTGTGCATTCATGGCAACTGCTTGCCAATTCAAATACAACTAAACCCAATAACTGATATGTTAACTTGTCATGATGTTGCTCGCTATTTCCTCACTTTAATAAGTGAAGAAAATGGTGATTTAATTTCAAACCTGAAGTTACAAAAGTTGGTCTATTATGCACAAGGCTCAAGTCTCGCTTTATTGAAGCGGTCCTTATTTCCTGAGCCTATTGAGGCATGGCTACATGGGCCAGTTGTACCGGTATTGTATGATGAATACAAAAAATATGATTCTGGACCTATCCCCCGTCCTCAAAATGTGGATTTTGAACGGTATGATGAGGAAAGTCAGGCACTTTTAAATGAGGTTTATTCTGTTTTTGGACAATACTCTGCGTGGAAACTGGCTAATATGACGCACGAAGAGGCACCGTGGAAAGATGTTTATGAATCATCGCCCGGTAGCACGATTCCCCTAGAGGCTATGAAAAAATATTTTGAGGCTCATCTTGTCCAGTAAAAACCGACTCAAGGCGACAAAAACTCAAGGCAAAAAGCTTAAGTCTCATGCCGCGAGCAATGTTTCGCCGGAACAACAATATCCTGCATTTTCTCTCCGTTACCTCGACCAAAAACACGGACTTGAGCAATGCAACCAAGAACAAAAAGCCGCTCTGATTGAAACTATTCATAAACTGAGCCAATTGACATGGAATCATATTTATTCCTCAAACCGTCATGCGAGTGGCTGTGAAAAAATTGCTAAGATGAGCATCAAAGTCCCGATCCCCAAGCATATTCCTAAAGATGCCAATTTCATTGCTTTTCGATTTTATGGTATGGCACCGATGATTGGATACCGAGATGAGACTATTTTTTATATTTTATGGCTTGATATTCATTTTTCTGTGTACTCTCACTAACGGGGCACCTGGGTAAACTTCCGCGAACAAAAACTAAAACCCAGTCCGGCACAAAAAAACAATTTCGGACTGGGGGATTAAATCACGAGCCTCATTCTCACTATACACTTATAGGACACTATTGTGGCATCGTACAAATATCCATGTATCGTCTATCGTCAACGTGTTGAAGTAGGAAACGCGCCAACATTTTGCCTTTTTCAGAGTGGGCAGCCATTGTGCGATTGGAAGACGACACTGGCACTTCACAACCCAGTCCTGCAAAAGTCATGGCTATAAAGCGTTTCTTAACTAATGAGCCAAAAAACACAATTCCCACCTCGATCATTCTGAGCATCGACCAGCCGGGTTATGATCTGAGACCTCTAAACCCAGATGATCAAGAAAATCATTACTTAGGTATCTTGGCGTTGACTGACAGAGAAAAAAAGCCTGGCCTCGTCATCGATGGACAACACCGATTACTGGGAATGCAACATTTTAATCCTCAATTAAGCGTGAATGTCGTTGCACTCCTGAACGCGGATGATACGGAAAAAGCCTTCCAGTTTATGGTAATCAATAATAAAGCCTCTCAAGTCTCAAAGGAAAACCTTGAAGCTTTAGCATTGCACTACGAAAAACAGCAATTAGATAAGCGCCTGAAGACGGCTCGGTTGACACTCACTCCAAACATTGGCTCAAAGGGCTAATCGATACGGAAGAGGGTAGCCCTTTTAAAGGCATTATCCGTTGGGACACGACAAATGATCCGCAGCGGATTGTCCCACCCGCAGCCATAGAAGCTTCAATGAGTTACATTCAACAACAAAGGGTGAAACCATTTGAAAGCGATGATGTTCTGTTAGAGTTTTTCTACTCGATTTGGAAAACCGTTAAAGATCGATGGGCATCGCTCTGGCATAAAGACTCTAAACTTTTAAAAAAAGTGGGTATTCTATGTTTGACACAATATATAACAAACGCTTTGATAGCCTCGTATGATTGGGAGCGCTTGGATATTTCTGATCCCTCGCAAGTGATAAAGCATCTGGCGGTGCTGTTGCGTCATCAAGACCAAAAATTTTGGGTGCTACCGTGGGTACCGAGCAATTACGATACACCGTCGGGACGTGCTTTAATTGTTGAGTCATTGGTACAAATCTCAAGAAACCTACGAGGGGGAGATTTGTGGTACGCGGATGTTAAAGTGGTGGATGTGAGTCAGTTGGAGACAATGCCACAATCCGTTTATTCCCTGCGTAACGAGCGAGTGAGTCCGTTGTACTAAACTAATCCCTGTACTTAATTCTACTTTGTCAGATTATCATAAATTTTCGTCGGGTGGATACGCTATCGCTTAATCCACCCTACAAGCCAATGCCATTAAGTTAAGCTTTTTTTGTAGGGTGGGTAGAGCTTCGCTACACCCACCAAACATTTGAAATTTATAACAAAGGTGGGTTTCGCTCTCGCTCTACCCACCCTACAATATCTCTTAACTTAATGGCATTGACCCTACAAGCCTCCGGTTAAAAATCCTATTTTTTTAAAAAATAGGATTTTTTTGAGAGCGAGCCAGTTAAAAATCCTATTTCAAAGACATAATCCAATTAACAAGCGTAGCAATGTCTTTATCGCTGACACGGGGAGAATTGGGAGTCATCGGTATTGCCCCCCCAGACACCTGAGCCACCCTTTTTGACTTTCTCCACCAACTTTTTAGCCGCCCCCCTTTTACCTTTATACTTGGCTGCTACCTTTGGACGTCTAATTAATTATTTCGACTATAATAACGCAACAAAGCCTCTCTATCATCCAGCGACAACTCCGCATCTGGCTTCAGGCGCCGCAGATTTTCCCAGAATTTGGCCTTAATCTTCGCAGGTGAGGCGTGTTTAGCAAAATAGCGCTGAGCATCCTGCCCATTCGATATTTTCTTGCCCTTAGCCTTAGCATTCTCACGCGACAAATAGAACCAAACATCTTTGGGTAAAGCACCCGGCACCACCTCACCGTTTTGTGCTTTTTCATAGTTCCGTTTAAATGTCTCGCTTTGTACATAATCGACGATCTTATTAATTTCCGCCTGAGTCAAAGTCCCGCCTGCCTCATCCCCATTCCCAACACCCCACGGTGGCATAAAGCCATTAAAAATACCATTCGTTGCAAAAGCAGCCATCGCCGCATGTGGCCAATTCATCGCCCTTTCTAGTGGCAACCCATCAATGCCCTCGCCATGCTGACCATGACATTTTGAACAATTCGCCTCAAATATTTGGCGACCACTGAGATTCAAAACCGTACCCAGTCCAACCGTGATAGGCTTAGTCGGTTGCAAAGGAATCGTCGTGCCATCCTCGCGCACCATCGGTTGTCGTTCCACTAAACCCGGTACTTGTGGCTCCTTCAAAGAAACGATGATAGCCCGTTGTTGCTGTTTAGACTGCCGCTTATATTTCATCCGAACTCTGTTATAACTATTCGGATTGTGGCGCTCTCCTTGGATATTGCGAAATCCCCTATTTTTAGAACCGCCTACATTGATCACAACCTTACTGGCAATCAAAGGGGCTATCCCGTACCGCCCATGAGACTTGCCACCAGAGGCAGAAGGAATCCCGTCACCATCATCGTCTCCCGTCATAAAACCGGTGTAAATTTCACCCGTTCTATTAGTCTCCGACTGCATGGCACCACTCTGATTCACCGTTTGAATCCACCAACGAGTGATCCGCTCTAGTACTTTGTCAAGCTTATATTAATGGGTTATTGGAGTACAAAGCTTTAGCTTTGTGCGTTGCTTGACAAAG
>JSZA02000179.1 GCA_000785145.2 Candidatus Thiomargarita nelsonii | reverse complement strand
ATGGCCTCCTGAACATTTGAAGCTCTTTCTAAAATAAACCTCATTATGCCAAGCTCATCAAATTTTAAGGTATCTTCAGTAGATGGCGGATTCAAATCAATTGGAGTTACCGCACACCCTATAAACAGTCCTTTCTCATTTATTCCTTCATAAGGGCGATCCGCTCCCATTTGTTCAATCAAAAATAATCCAAACGTTTTTTGTCCATAAATTGACTTACAAACTGCATTATGTAAAAATCTTCGTTTACCCGCACAAAAGATAATGAGGCGGCTACCAAAGCAACGATTTATTCCATTATATCAAACAACATTTACAATGAACTATCAAAACAGGCCTGTAGGGTGGATTAAGCGATAGCGTATCCACCTTAATTTATAGATTATAAATGTGGATACGCACAGCGATATCCACCCTACATGTATGGAATTTTGCTTAATTTAATGGCAGTGATTCTCATAGTGCCATCATACTAAAGGTTACTCTCAAAGGATAAAAAACTTTTGCGACTTTTTAAAAATGCTTGGTTTGAACGTTTTGCGCGGCGGGAGAAAATAACTGACAAGGTTTTAAAAAATGCCATATCCAGAGCGGAACAAGGCATGATAGATGCTAATCTTGGCGGATATGTGATTAAACAGCGCATCGCACGGCAAGGGCAAGGAAAATCTGGAGGATATGGACAATCATTGTTTTTAAAAAAGGAGAAAACAATTTTTTTGTTTATGGATTTGCAAAAAGTGAACGGGGCAATATCGACAAGGCAGAAAGAGAGGCTTTCAAAAATCTTGCAAAAGAATTACTGGCCTTGTCTGACGAGCAAATAAAAAGGTTAATTGAAGAAAGAGGATTAATAGAAATTAAGCGATGAGCAAGGAAAAACACTATAAATCAGAAGCCTTTGCAGCTATCCATGAAACAATGGATTCCCTGCATCAGATCGGTGCGATTGATAAGAAAACCATGCGTGATTTTGATGCCGCATGTATCGAAAATGTTTCAGAACCCATCAAACCTGAAGAGATAAAGGCCCTGCGCGAAACAGCCCATGTTTCACAGCTGGTTTTTGCTCTGTATTTTAACGTGTCTAAAAACCTGATTTCTGATTGGGAGCGTGGCAAGAAAAAACCCAGTGGCCCGGCCCAGCGTCTACTGAGCATCGTGCAAAAACAAGGCTTGGATGCTTTAGTATGATTTTAATCTATCTCGAAGCTGCCAAAGAGATAATAGACACAATTTTCTCATGTTGTTTTTGGACATACGCATTTACCTAAACAAATTGACTTACAAACGGCATTAGGTAAAAAGGGACAATAGACTTGTCCCTTTTTAATATTTAAATACCGGTACTTGGGCGGATGTTATTCGTTTACCCGTACAAATTATGGCAGATAATGAGGTGGCTACCAAAGCAACGATTTATCCCATTATATCAAACGCTGTTATGTCGAAGTGACGTTAAGTGATAACAAAGTGACTGATGCCAAACTTCAAAATTTCTGTGGGTGCAGAAAGAAAAACGGCTCTTACAACATTTACAATGTAACAATGAACTACCAAAACAGTATTGCAAAATTTATCATCAATAATGAGTTAATAGGCACGGCATGGCTGATTGATCATCAATTTGCCATAACGGCTGCCCATTGTATTGATGATGGTATTGAAAACGTCACATTGTCATTTCCAACTCTCTCTCCAATACTGGCTACACTTATTGATAAAGATACTCTCTTAGATGTTGCCTTGCTAAAACTTGAGCAACCTCAATCTGATCTCAAACCTCTTGAAATTAGTAAACGCCCTAACTCAGCTTTTGACAAGTGGTTGGCACATGGTTATCCGGGCGCGGTTATTGACAGATTTGGTGCTGGCATAAGTATTGGGGGGGAGATTCTGAATTTTGATATCCAGTTTAAAGATCAATGCCATTGGCGTAGGGGCAATCCCTTGTGGTTGCCCGCCCCTACAAACCGTGATTTTTCGTAGGGGCAATCCTTTATGGTTGCCCTTAACGAAGGTGGCATTGAGTTTAAAGATGCCCCTGCCATCCAATTGCTATGTGATGAAGGGGTTCATCATTCAAAAATTGGATAATCGGGTTGTCGGCATTATCAGATATGCACCGCCTGAATTTGGTGAAAGAATTCTTGTGGCAACACCGATTAATGTGACTGTGACAAGATTTTCACATCATTTGCATACTTCTGTAAAAATTAAAGTGATTAATGAAGTTGTTCCACAACCAGATAACTCTTTACTATCCTATTTACCCAATCGCAAATCTCAAAAAGATAAATTAAGGGACACGATAAAAGCTTACCAAGAGCAATATTCTGATAAAAGACAACGTCCCTTACTCTGTTTAATACATGGCGATACCAGCGAATATGGCAATTTTATAAAATGTCTACTAAAAGATTTCTTACCTAACGATAACTATCTTTCTGAGTATTTTTGCAATGGGCTATTTGAAATAGAACTTCTACTTGAGGAATTTCATACGGTTGATGAATTACATCAAGAAATACTGGACTTTTTAGAAAACAAGGTAAATGCAGCAGCTCAAAAGGATGCTATTGCTAACAAGCTTGCCAGAGAGCGTCGTCCTATTGTTATTCATGCTCGTATGTTGACTAAAGATTTGGAAGATTGGCAAGATGATGAGAAAACGGTTATTGTATTCCAATGGAAGAATTAGCGTGTGAATTAGAAATAATGTTAGCCAATCCAAACAGATAAAGGTTTATTAAACCTGAATTTTCCATTTTATAAAAAAGAACTATTAGAGCCACCTCCTAGTAAACCGGTTGAATTACCACCATCACGTCCAACTAGCGAAATATGTCCAGAAACTTATATACCCGATGATGGCTTAGTGGATGCTGTCAATGTGGCTTTGTTATTGGGGCAACCGCTATTATTAACGGGGGAACCGGGGACAGGTAAAACACATCTTGCCTATCATGTCGCGTGGCAATTGGGTTTAAAGGTGCTTAAATTTGAGACAAAATCAGACAGTAAAGCACCTGATTTGTTTTATATCTACGATGCACTGCGGCACTTTCATGCGGTGCAAGCGCAAAATAATCACGATGCGACAAATTATTTGGAATATACCGCGTTAGGTAAAGCGATTATTTTGGCAAATGAAGAAGAAAAGTTAAAGCATTTTTACCGAAAGATTTTAAACATCCGGGCAAACCACAACGTTCTGTGGTATTGATTGATGAAATCGACAAAGCCCCCCCGCGATTTTCCTAATGATATTCTTAATGAAGTCGAAAATATGTATTTTAGTATGCCTGAATTGGGGAGTAGCGAGAAAATTGGTGTCGAAGATGCCAGCATGAAACCTATATTGATATTATCCAGCAATTCAGAAAAGCATTTACCCGAAGCTTTTTTACGCATATCTTATTGTGGAGAAACGTTTAGGGCAATTTGCTAAAAGTGGCAACAGTTTTTTAGCTGTTGACTTTATACACAAAAATAACTAAAATGACAAAAAACACTAAATCTGTTATTTCATGTTATGTATAAATCAACTGGTTTTTTAGCCAAAGAATACTCAGTCACAAATGAAACTATCCAAAATTGGATAAAGGAGGGTAAGTTTGATCGAGTTAAAAAAACCAAAGGCGGACATTACCGCGTGTGGGTTGAAGAACCAAGCATCACCATCCTCTATGCTCGCGTCTCTAGCTCAAAACAAAAAAGTTCCCTTGCCAAACAAGAGGAGGGCAACCACAAGGGATTGCCCCTACGAAGAAGAAAATACCCAGACGCAAGATTTATATCTGACGTTGCCTCGGGATTTAACCAAAATAGACGAGGATATAAAACCTTTTTGGAACTCGCTCTCAACGGCAATCCATTGCACCTTGTGGCAACCACATCAGATAGAGTTACTAGAACTGGGTTCGCCCTCATTAAATGGATCATTGCAACCGAAGGTAAGCGAAGCTAACTATCGGGTGGGCGAGTCGAACTTTTGGAGGAATCAGATAATTCCGAACAATTCGATACCAAAGGGCAACCACAAGGGATTGCCCCTACTTTCATTACCCGTTTCATCAACTCCCACTATGGAAAAAGAAACGCAAAACGTAATAACAAGCAAAAAGATAAGGATTTACCCTGAAAATGAACCTCTATGGTTTGTTTCTTTGAATCTTTTTCGTCGCGCTTACAATTTAACTATTGAGTTCATGAAGAAGAGACGTAAACCATCCAGTGAATTCAGGACACAGATTTGTGATTGGTGCAAATTAGAGTGTGAAGAACATGATATAACTTATAACAGCAACCTTGTTTTAGCAGCCTATCGTAAGGCTTGTGATACACGTTCTGCTGTGATTAAAAAAAGGATAAAAGGTGAAAAGGCTGAAATATCTTTCATGTCAAGAAATGCGCCTCGGCAATATTTTGTGGTGCCTAAATTATCACCCAAAAAGCAAATATTCCCTAGAATATTAGGTGGGTGTACTTGGACAGAAAATGTGCCAAATGAAGCCTTATGTAAAACGGTTATCGTGACATACACGAATGGCCAATGGTTTGCTAGTCTCAAATCAAATCAATCTGTCAAGCCAATCAAAAATGAAGCTTTATCCATTGTTGCTCTTGACCCTGGAGTCAGGACGTTTCAAACCGCTTTCAGCGGAATTGATGCGGTTAGTTATGGTGATGGTTTCGTTAATAATCGGCAAGTACCACTCATGTTGGAACTTGACCGTCTTTTATCTGCACGCGATAAACTTCATTGTGAGGATAAATCAAAACAATGGGTTAAAGATAGGTTGAAAAATCTGAATCGAAGAATTCATAAAGTTCGAGCGAGACAACAAAACCTTGTAGCCGATTTGCATCGGCGCGTTGCTTATGATTTAGTCTTAAATCATGATGTGATTTTATTACCCACTTTTGAGACCAAACAAATGGTCAAAAAAAGTGATGAGACACGAAAACGATTTCTAAGACGCAAAACCGTTAGAGGAATGCTTGGATTAGCTCACTATAGGTTTAAACAAACCTTGAAGTGGATGGCCAAGAAATATGGCAAAACGGTAATTGATGTCAATGAATCTTATACTTCAAAAACCTTGTGGGATGGTTCTATTCTAAAAAACTTGGGAGGGAAAGCCTCAATTCTTTTCCAAGGGAAAAGAGTGAACCGAGATATACATGGTGCGAGAAATATTTTGATTCGGTTTTTGACAAAGGTGATAGATGGTTTATCGCCCCAGGGAACTTGCTCCTTAAACATAACTAAGACCGGATTTTGTGGTTTTGGCGTTTTAAAGTAAGTGATGCTTTAGATTTATTCTTGGAATTGCGAAAGGTTCAATTACAAAAAAAACCAGCCACAGCAGAACTATTAAATTGGTTAATGGCATTGCATGAAATGTTTAAAGACAGCAATAGCATTCAATATACCTACCCTGATGATTTATTACGGACATTGAGTATCTTAATCAAAAATACGGATGATCAAGATATTGCTAAGGATGTTTTCAAGGACTATTTGAGAAAACCTCAACCATGAACACAATCGACATCTTAGATAACAATGAACTCTCTATTTAGGCTTGCGTTTAGCTGGTTATGACATCATAAGGAGACATTTCAACATGATAAACAAACAATATTCAATCACCCAAGCCCCCAATTATTGGTATGATATTATGAGAGGGGTTGAACAAGGTTATTCGATTAAATTGACTCGCAATAGTGAAGTGGTTGCCATGTTAGTTCCTGCTCAATATGAGCAACCACCAAAACAGAACTTTTGGCAAGCCCTAGAAATATTCCGCCAACAAGTTAATATTGCTGAACTTTATGACGAAAATGTTTTTAGTGATGTGCGTGATCGCTGCCCGGGGCGGGAGGTGTTGTTATGATTTTACTCAAGTTCTTACTTGATACCAATATTCTTTCAGAAGCCATCCGCCCCAAACCTAATCAGAATGTATTAGACAAACTTGAACAATATCAAAATAAAATTGCAACCGCTACAATCGTGTGGCATGAATTACTATTTGGTTGCCAACGACTACCTATTTCGCGTAAACGTGAAAAGATAGAACAGTATTTATATCAGACGGTTACTAAATTGCCTATTTTGTCCTACACCCAAGAAGCGGCAGAATGGCACGCAGCGGAACGCGCCCGTTTAAGTTTGTTAGGAAAAACACCCTCATTTGCAGATGGACAAATTGCCGCTATTGCCAAAGTGAATGACTTAATTATTGTCACGGCTAACGTCTCTGATTATGAAAATTTTTCAGATATTGTTATTGAAAATTGGTTTGAACTACATACATGAACACAACCGACATTTTAGATAACAATGAACTCTCTATTTTTATAGAAGGCTTGCGTTTAGCTGGTTATGACATCAGCACGACAGAGTTTTTTGCCGCTCAAGATTTGATAGTGGCATTAGCGGCGCAGGGCAAACTCCCGCCTAAATTAGCCCCAATGAAAACGCTGTTAATGCCCATATTATGTCATTCTCCCAAAGAACAAGAAGATTTTAAAAGACATTTTGATAATTGGGTGGATAGAGTTGAAGGTGTAAAACCAGATAAAATTCAAAGCACAGTTTTTCAATCTGTGTGGCAGAAAACAAAACCAACTAAAATTTTTAACTGGTTGTTAATTTTAGTATTTACAGTATTTATTTTATTAGGTATTTTTCTTTATGTTGACAAAAATTTCGTCCAACAACCAGAAACACCATCGCAATCGGTAGAAAATTTAACTGATTCGTTAAAAACAATGTTATTGGTTATTTTGTTATTGCTATTATCTAACCTGTTAGCATCGTATTTACAGTCGCGGTATCAAGCCCAACTATTTTTAAAAAGACACATCGCTTGCTCATTTTTTCTGACGGTTTCTGTATAGGACATCATTTGTTAACAAACATTAACAAATATTAATATAAAATGCTTGTTATTTCTGTTTTAATCCCCATTATAGATAATGAAGTTCATTTACAGTTTATATTAAATTAATGATCGACGTTACAAGTAAAGAGGCAAGTAAATTATTAGGACTACACCCAAATACACTAAGGCACTATGCAGATAATGGCAGCATCGAAACCTACAGAACAAAATCAGGTCAAAGACGAGACAACGTCGAAGCATACCTCGGATTGCAAAAGCAATCCGTTACCATCTGCTATTGTCGTGTCTCAAGCCCAAAACAGCGAGAGGATCTCAAAAGGCAAGTCCAATACATGCGAGAACAATATCCAAAAGCTGAAATCATCAAAGACATTGTTCGTTCCCTCAACTATAAGCGTAAAGGGCTTAAAGCCATATTGGGACGCGCAATGCGAGGTGAACAACTTGAAATTGTGGTTGCCCATAAAGACCGCCTTGCCAGATTTGGATTTGAACTTATCGAGTGGATTATCCAACAAAGCAGTGGAAGGATCATGGTTCTCAAGCAAACTAATTTATCCCCAGAGCAAGAACTTACAAATGACCTTCTCAGCATATTGCATGTCTTCTCATGTAGAATGCACGGACTTAGAAATTATAAAAGCCAAGTCCGTCAAGCTTTATCCGAACCAGAAACAAAGGCTCATATTCAAAAAATGGAATGATTGTAGTCGATATGTTTTCAATCAAACCATTGATTATATTCGTTCTTGTCTCAATTTTTCACCATCATGGATGGAAATTAAAAATGATTTATTGAAAAAACTTCCAAAATGGTGTGATGATGTGCCTTTTTTAATAAAAGGAAATGCTGTAAAAGAAGCGCACCAAGCTTATTGGAAAGCAAAAGGGCATCCGAAACGAAGTAACGGAGCTTGCGACGTTCAATTTAGAAGTCGGAAAAATCCAACACAATCTTGTTACATTCCAAAGACTGCGATAAAGAACACTGGAATTTATCTACGTCTTTCTGGGAAAGGTTTACGTTTAAGTGAATCTCTACCAGAAATACCCTTGGATAGCAGATTGATTTATCAATACAATGAATGGTTTTTATCCGTACCCCATAAATTAAAAACTACCGTAGCCGAGAACCAAGGGCGGATAGTTTCTCTTGACCCAGGGGTACGGACATTCCAAACTTTTTTTTCTGAAACATCAGCAGGGCATATTGGTTATGACGATTTTGGGCGTATTCATCGTCTGTGTCATTATCTTGATGATTTAATCTCTCGTACCAGTCAAAAAACTTTATCCTCGAAAGCTAAACGAGAGATGAAAAAAGCTCAAGCTCGAATCCGGAAGAAAATTAAAAATTTAATCAAGGAAATTCACTACAAAACGGCCGTTTTTTTTGTGAATAACTTTGATGTCATTTTGTTACCTACGTTTGAAACGAGCCAAACGGTAAGAGCGATGTTGACATGGGCACATTATCAATTCAAAGTGCGTTTGAAAAATAAAGCTCTTGAATTTGGTAAGAAGGTGATTGACGTTTGCGAAGCTTATACCAGTCAAACGGTTAGTTGGACTGGTGAAATTAAAAATGTAGGTGGGTCAAGAGTTATTAGGTCAGGTGATATAACACTTGACCGAGATCTGAATGGAGCTAGAGGTATTTTCATCAGGTCATTGGTAGATTCACCCTCTCTTCGGAGTGCTATTATTAACGGTTGTTAAATTTTGTTAATATAAATGAATCGGTAATGGCTTTATTGATCCGATTAGTGGCGAAATTGTCCCTTGGATTGAGCAATTTTCAGTGTGGACACAAAAAACATTTTTCACATTAGAACAGCCTGAAGAATGGGGTTATCGAGAAAAGTTATTAGAAAAAGCGAACTTTCTTATCTTGCCAGCGAATGAAAATGGCTTAACCACGTTGGTAGAACAGATTAATGCTGGAACGTGGCAACGTCCCTACCCAAAGAAGGCTACGGAGGATTTCACCGCATTTCCTACCTATTTCAATGATTTCTCCCATTGGTGGTTAGAACGCCACGCACCTGATCGTGCTAAAGTGACAGAATTACTCAAACAAGTACGGGATTTTTTAGGAGATGAAGGGTATTATTGGTTTAGTGCGTGTGCTGTTTATCCAGAATTACGTTGGCAATTAACGCTTTTTTTAGGTTATCAACTGAAATCATTGACTGAAGAACGCTTGGCTAAATTAGCGCGTTTGCCTTGGTTTCGTTATGGGTATATGCCAAATTGGTTACGCAAGCAATTGATAAAAGACTTATCTTTGCCCCAAGAGCGTGAAATACGCACCGTATTATATAACCTATTCCTCTTGGATAAACCGTTATCAGATTTTTCTTTGAAAATAGCGCAAAAAGATACATTATCTGCTTTAGTACAACGGCTATTGCCAATGTGGGCTAAAAAAGCACCGAAAAATATTCCATTACATGAGGATGTATTTATGACTCAACCACCTGAATCCACAGTAAAAAAACTTTCGACTTTAAATCCCCTAGACTATCTCCGTTTGTTATGGTGGGTTTTGGTAATGCCACAGCAATTGATAGACTATCGGGAAGAATTTGGTGAAAAGGATGATAGGCGTGTCGGCAAATGGCTGGCTAGTACTCTATTGTGGTTGCCTTTGTTAATGCCTAGCTTCGCTTTGGGATTAGAATGGCTATCTCATTCACATAATGCGTGGTTGCCAGAAACTTATTTGTGGTTTAGTGCTGGATTTGTAGGGTGTTGGTTATTGTTAGTAATGTTGGGAAATTTGAACTATATGTGGGCGTTCGGCGTGATGTTTGGCGTGGCATTCAGCGTAGCGTTCGTCGTAGCGGGCGTCGTAGCGGTCGTTGTGGCGGTCGTTGTGGCGCTTAGCGTAGCGAACGGTGTGGCGAACGGTGTGGCGATCAGCGTGGCGTTCGGCGTGGCGGGCTACATGGCAGGCGGCGTGGCGATCGTTGTGGCGATCAGCGTGGCGTTCGGCGTGGCAATCGCCGTGGGATTCGACGTAGCGGGCGACATAGTTGGCGACGTGGCGTTCGTTATGGCGTTCGTTGCGACGTTAGTTGTGGCGTTCGGCGTGGCGCTTAGCGTAGCGAACGGTGTGGCGAACGGTGTGGCGATCAGCGTGGCGTTCGGCGTGGCGTTAGTTGGGGGGATCGGCGTGGGGATCGGCGTGGCGTTTGGGGCGTTATTAGTGGAAAAAAGTTTAAAAACCGGCATCCCCTCTTGGTTCGCTCGTTTTGCTTTCCTACTACTGCTTGCTGCTTACCTTTTTTTGATTATCTACTGCTTTTTTGGTGGCTGGCAGTTGTTTGTTGAACCCCCACGATTCTATAAATAATGAATAAAACCAAGCGGAAAATAATTTGTTTACACCCTATAAAAAACCACCAACTTATCAACACTCCGTTTTGTACCAGTTCTTTATCACAATCTCAGTTTTTTTCCTCATCCCTTTTTAGCTTGGCATATTGTTTTAGGTGCTAAAACAGATCCGAAAATGGCACAAAAGGTTATTGATGCTTGTGCGTTTTCGCCCGGACAACGTCGTGCTGGAGAAATTGCTTTGGCGCGTATTCTGCAAAATAAACGATAATAATCGAATAGATAATCAATCATAAGGAAGGTAAACATGTCAACACGTTCAAGAATTAGGTTTATGAATGGTACTGAAGAATTAGGTGCCACTTATTTTTCAATAGATGGCCATGTGTGGAATTTTGCGCCAGAATTAATTGCTGTCTTGAAAGCAACAACACCTCAAGAAATTTTTAAAAATAAAAAGCTGATTCAACTGATAGGTAAAAATGGCTTATATGACGGTGTCGAGGACAGTTTTTTGGATCATCTCTGTGAAGTTGATGTCTCACAAGATAATTATGTCATCAAACTTTATGGGTTTGAAAAGCGGTTAGATTTTTGTGGCTCATTGACAGAGTTTGCTGAAAAATATGAGGAAGAATAACTACAAAGATTGGATATAAGCAGGGATAAGTCAAAACAAAAAACCAACAGCACTGTCTTTGCCAAGAATTTTTGTCATTGTGCCGAATAGTTAAAAAAAAAAATGAAAAAAATCTTCATCATTTCCGACTTACACTTAGGTGGTCGTCCAGATGAACGAAATGATTCAGGACAGATAACCAAACCCGGATTCCAGATTTGTCACGCATACCCTCAATTGACCGCTTTCATTGATTGGATCAATAAACAAGCTAAAGACTTTAATGGCGATACCGAAATCGTCATCAATGGTGATATTGTTGACTTTCTGGCGGATGACGACTTTGACGATTCCACCGCCAGTATTTGGACAGCCAATGAAACAGAGGCTATTAGCAAATTAAACCAAATCATTAAGCGTACCCGGGAAGGGCAGAATCGGGGACCATTTGATGCCCTTAAAAATTTCATCGCTCAAGGCAATCAACTCACACTGATATTGGGAAACCACGATATTGAACTGGCTTTACCACAAGTCCCCCCTGCCGGGACGCTTTTAGTCATTTACCTGATCAATCGTCTCAAAAAACATTACCGTTTTGTGGACCTTCTGAAACCGGAAACCGGTGCAGTGATACCTTTGCTGGTGGCTCTTAAAGCGGATTATCGGGGCATATTGCAAGATATACTTTCTCTAAGCCCCGTGCTTGCCATGCAGACAAGACGTGGGCGCTTGGAGGAACCGGCAAAACCGGCTCACAGGGGTAACTTAAAAGCAAGCCGCCGTTCATCACAGCAACCTGATACGCTGACTACCGTGTCGGAAGTTCTTCACGAAGTGCTTGGTAAAGAAGCCGCGCTTTTTCAAACTCACCCAAAACAGCAACGAGGAGACTTAAGTGCGCGGCGACAATCTCCCAGTTTAGACACATTATTAGAAAAAGCACAACAAATTGCGAATACCTTACTTATTGCAAAGGAGCCTATAGAACAAAACCGTCTCAAACGATTACATGTTGCACTCAAACAGCTCAATACCGATAATTCATTTGACATTAGCCAAGAAAACGCCAATTATCTTGAGGCAGCCAAAGAAATAATAGACACCGGAAAATTTTCTCATGTCGTTTTTGGACATACACATTTGCCTAAACAAATTGACTTACAAACCACATCAGGTAAAAATGGACAATATTTAAATACCGGTACTTGGGCGGATGTTATTCGTTTACCCGCACAAATTATGCAAGATAATGAAGCCGCTACCAAAGCATTAACTGACTTTATCGAAGCCATGCGTCACAACGAATTATCCCATTATATCAAACGCTATTTAAGTTATGTCGAAGTGACGTTGAATGATAACAAAGTGACTGATGCTACTAAACTGCAAGCGTTCTGTGGTACCAGTGCAGAAAGAGAAAGGGCTCTTACAACATTTCCAATGTAACAATGAACAACCAAAACAGTATTGCCAAACTTATCATCAATAATGAGTTAATTGAAGAAGGATGGCAATTAGGTGATCTTTATCGAGTCGAGTCGGTGATCCTGATATTGGAGGGTGTTGGTAGTATGGATTTTTGCTAATCGAATATCTAAATCCTCAAACCGTGTCCAATAAATGCATGCCCACTGTTTAGGAAGTTTTATACGGAGTTGTCTAATTATTGTGGTGATTAAGCGAGCGTAGCCTGGGTAAATTGTAGGGTGCGTACTCCGCACAAATAAAGTCACGTATAATTGATCTACATTGACAAAAAGGTGCGTAGGACGCACCCTACGCTTGCTTGTTAGGCAGGTTGATACAAGTGTTGTCTAACTTGTTCCCTAATATCTAATAATGGTATCCGTAATGTGGCAAAATCAAGGGAAGAATATCCTTCTCTTATTTTATTGAGCGAAAATTTATGTATATTTTTATAATCATTTTCAATACAACTCCATACACTTCGCTCACTCAAATTATAGACAGATGACCAAATTGTTATATCTTGCTTAACGGTCCTCAGAAGATTCATGGCAGTTTCCATACTTTTAACGCTTGCTATCTTCAAAGAGACAGTATTGTATCTCCAGCAATTTCCAACATTAATTGATCTGGGAAAATTAGTAATCACATCACCTTCTCCGTTAGAGAGTACTTGAGCTATTGCGTTTTCTCCAGATTGATAAAA
>JSZA02000181.1 GCA_000785145.2 Candidatus Thiomargarita nelsonii | reverse complement strand
TACTGTCTGACAAAGCTAAAGCTTTGTACTCCAACCCCAATAACTTATGTTACAGCGTACTAGTACACTGTCAATGTTGTTTTGTAGGGTGCGTCCTACGCACCTTTACCGATTATTTGTGCGTAGGACGCACCCTACATTACCCAACAAAATAAAATTGACAGCGTACTAGGAGTCCAAGATTTATCTTGGATGCCTATTTTTATCAAAAGGAGCACACCGTTATTAATATTTCAAATTATGATGATTTGTTGGCAATGGCAAGACAGCAAGCTGAACCTCAACGAATGCTTTTCGTTTTTACAAAAGCAGACTTGCCTGAAGAGCATAGCGAAATTGAAGCCCAGCGATTTAATGAAGGTCAGGGTGGCAATTTAGTGCCAGTCGTATCGGTAGATAAAGGATTGGATGAATTGAGTAATTTTCCCAATCTAGTCGAAGAATCTCGGCAGATTTACAAGGACTGGAAGGTTGTATTTATTGCCGCTCTCGCTGGAAAAGGCGGGGTTATGCCGAGTCATGGCGAAGTCGAACATTCATTAGAAATCATGATAGATTCTATAAATCAAGGGAAAATTTCACAATTCTTAGCATTCGATCAAGAGGCTAACCCGCTTCAATTTTTTTAAATACCCGCCCCACCCCACCCAAGAACTCAATGCCATATCGTGTTGGGCAACCATAAATAAAGGATTGCCCCTACATCAAATGCGGTCCTCTGTAGGGGCAACACCCTAGTGGTTGCCCGACACTTTTAACATTTAAAGAAATCCTATTTCTTAAAGAAATAGGATTTCTTTGAAAGTTTCAAATCACCTCAAAAACACGCCAGCCTGTTTCCAACGAGCAAAAAAAATGGCAAATTTGTTCGTCTGCTTTTAATACACATATATTCTGTAATGGTTAATTTTTTTTTGACATTTTTGACATCAAGCATTTTTTAGACTATACATTAAATAGGCGTGTTGCATAATTAATTCATACACAGATATTATGTGATATAAAACATACAATATGGATGGATAAATTTCATTTATGAAAGATAAAATCTGTCTTAATCGAAGACAATTCCTTTTGACTGGTGGAACCGCGATCATCCTGTCGACTCTTCCGGGCATAGCAACCCCTATCTCTTTAGAGAAAAAGGACTATCCCAAAAAAAAGATCGCCACCCTTAGTTTACTAAAACAGGATGAACCCGTCAATTTCCAATATCCCCCAGAGGCTCATCCAGAACTCTGCTCCAATTTTATTGTCAAATTGGGAGAAATCGCAGGTGGCGGTGTTGGCTCTCATCAAGATATTGTCGCTTTTAACTATTTTTGTACTCACATGGGAGGCCCATTACAGGGACAGTACAAAAAAGAACATAAGGCTATTGGCCCATGCCCATTTCATCTAACGACTTTTGACTTGACTAGGCACGGTATGGTCATTGCGGGTCATGCCACTGAAAGTTTGCCGCAGATTGTTTTGGAAGTTGAAGGAAATGATATTTATGCAACCGGGGTTATGGGTTTAATCTACGGACATCACACGAATAGGTAAATACAGATGAACAAAGTCCCCTTACCACCACCCAATGCTGAAATCTTTACCACAGCTTGTGACTACTGTATTGTCGCTTGTGGCTATAAGGTTTATCGTTGGCCGGTTGGCAGCCGAGAAGGTGGCCCCAAAGCACACCAGAATGCACTTGGTATAGATTTTCCCGCGAATATTATGAGTGGTCAGTGGGTTAGCCCGAATAAGCATAATATTGTTATGGTTAATGGCAAACCCCATCACATTCTCATTATGGCTGACGCTGATACCGAAGTGGTTAATGTCGGTGGCAACCATAGTATTCGCGGAGGGACAATCGCACAAAAGTGCTATAACCCGAAAACACTGACCAAAGATCGTTTGAAATATCCCATGTTGCGGGTTAATGGGAGTCTCAGACGTATTTCGTGGGAAATGGCTTTTGATATCATGGCTGAAGTCTCACAACATGTCATCGACAAATATGGCAAAGAGGCTTGGGCGATGAAAATGTTTTCCTATCAGTTTTGGGAAAATACTTATGCCTTAACCAAATTGGCTTTACGTTCCATTAGAACCGCCGCTTTTGCGGTACACGATCAGCCGACAGGGCATGGTTCTGATACACCCGGACTTTCTGATGCGGGTATTGATCCTTTTTCCGCTGCCTATGAAGATTGGAAGTCAGCAGATGTGCTTTTTATATCGGGTACTGATCCTTTTGAATCCAAAACGATTATTTTTACTGAATGGATTATGAAGGGGATTCTGAATGGCATGAAAGTCATATTTGTTGTGCCCAGAAAAACCACTGGTGTTGCCTTTGGTGAAAAAATGGGCGGACTTTGGCTTGATATTATCCCGGGTACCGACACCATTTTGCAGATGGCGCTGGCGAGGTATATTATTGAAAATGGTTGGGAAGATAGCGAATTTCTCTCAAAGTATATCAACAATCGCACTGAGAGAGATTTAGAGGTATTTCAAGCAAACGGTTTTTCTGACTATAAAGGCTGGATTCTCTCCTATAAGTATGCGGAATTGGAGATCGCCTCTGAAATAACCGGTCTTTCTGTTGATAAAATCAAGCAAGCGGCGGAAATGATAGCCAAGCCTAAGCCGGATGGCTCTCGCAAAAAGACTTCTTTCGGTATCGAAAAGGGTAATTATTGGTCGAACAATTATCTGAATACCGCCTCTTTCGCCTCTTTAGGACTGATTTGCGGCGCCGGTAATCGTCCGGGGCAAGTGATCTCTCGTTTTGGCGGACACCAGCGCGGTATGATGCCGGGTGGTAAATACCCCATCGAAGATGCCGTCGAAAAATTCCCGGGTAGAAAGATAAAAGCCATTGATCTTGATCGCTGGGTTGAAGCCGGTAAGGTTCGCTTTGCTTGGGTAGTGGGAACGACTTGGTTGCAGGCTATGGCAGGTTCTCAAGGGCTTAGGAAAAGTTTTGAGAAAATGACTCGTGATAATCCTTACCAAATTACCCGCTTAGATAAGCGCCATGCCATTGATATGCTGAAAAAGCGTGTTGATAGCCAAGGTATGTTGGTTATTCATCAGGATATTTATCCCGTTGCGCCGATTGGGACAGAAATCGCTGATATTGTTTTGCCGGCGGCTGGTTGGGGTGAAGAAAATTTTTCGCGTGCCAATGGTGAACGTCGAATCCGCTTATATTCTAAATTTAATGATGCCCCCGGTGAGGCTAAGCCCGATTGGTGGATTGCGGCAAAATTTGCCCAACGCATGGGCTTTTCTGGCTTTGACTGGAAAGACAGCAATGAGATATTTGAGGAAGCGGCTTGGTTTGGTAAATCAAGAAGAACCAGTTATCTCCCTTTAGTTTGGTATGCGAAAGATCAGGGAAAACGTGGCCACGATTTGCTCAGGGAATATGGCACAACCGGCATTCAGGCACCCGTTCGTTATGAGGATGGTCAATTGATTGGCACCACACGTCTCCATGATTCAACCTTAAAGCTGGGCACTTCTTACAATTTGACGGCAAATAACGCGAAATGGTTAACCGAATTTAAGACCAAAACCGGTCGTGCTAATTTGCTCAAAACGCCTTGGGAACTCTTTAGCGATTTTTATGAATTTATCAAACCAAAAGCTGATGAGTTATGGGTCACCAGTGGGCGCATTAATGAATTTTGGCAGTCTGGTTTTGATGATCAACAAAGACGGCCTTATCTGAAACAACGCTGGCCTGATAATTTTCTTGAGATTCATCCTGACGATGCCAAAGTGCGTGGCATTGAAAGCGGAGATATGTTGTTGATTGAATCTGATGAAGTGCCCATACAAGTCGGTGGTTTTAGTCATAAAGATGCCGCAGTACGCGGCGTTGTGGATGATACCTATTCCAAAGAAGCCGAAACACCTGATCTGATTATGCAACAATCTGTGACACCTCAACCTGATCGTGGCTTTGATGAGATGATGAGTGCTGATGTGGAAAGCGACTTGTTGCTAGATAGTTTATCGACTAGAAGAGTAGAAAGGAGAGAAAGTCGTGATCACTTTGATTTTAGTGATGGACTTGGTGAAGACAGTGCTTTAGGTATTCCTTGGTCAGATATTAAAGCCATGACTTTTACTGAGTTGAAAAAAAATGGCTATATCAAGCTTACTAAGGGCAGTTTTAAAGCGGTTGCGATTGTCACGGATGCGATTCGTCCAAAAGTGGCTTTTACCTATTTTTTAATACCCAGCTCACCAGCCAATGCCGTTGCGCCTCGGGTACTTGATCCTGTCAGTCAACGCTACCGTTACAAGTTAGGTAAAGGGCGGGTGCGGAAAATTGGAGAGTCTCCTTATAAAAAAGATTTAACACAGATGAGCTTTAAACCGCGTTCAATCATTTGAAAATTTCGTGGTTTAGCTTCGCTTACTTCGTTGCGGGAAATCCGCTTCGCTCCATTCCCGAAACAACTGATAAAGGAGAAAATTGATGAAAAAACAATTTGTAGTGCTTGTCGTTGTTTCGGGAATGGAGCGGAGCGGATTTCCCGAAACAACTAACTGATAAAGGAGAAAATTGATGAAAAAACAATTTGTAGTGCTTAGCACTTTTTTGTTGTTAGCTAGCGGATGTAATCCATCATCTGTTGTCTCATCAGTTGATGATGCAATAGAGAAGGATGCAATACTCGATTCGTTTGATTCTAAGCCTGACATCAAGGAGCAGACAATCAAGACAGTAGATGAGCGTATTGAAAAACCGGATGAGTTATTGTCTACGGTGGAACCCGAGGACAGGGAACGAGAAAACAGTACCGTTCCTTTGGGAGATGATGCTATTGAGCATCATCCATTGTTGCAGGATTAAATAAACTAACACCAGGAGTCAAAAAATCATGAAAAAATCGGCCACAACAGCCGTTGTCATTTTTGCTCTCACCACAACACCCGCATTAGCCAAATCCACTTTGGGTGGGATTGTATTCACTGACTTTTACGTTTTATCAGAAAATAAGGAGAGCCGAGTTTATAGCACCGGAAATCCTAATGCAGAAAGCCGCACGGTGAGCCATGTAGAAGTACCTAATATGAGTCGCTTGAGAGCGCGTTGGAGTAATGAGGATGAAGTCGGCATGTACATGGAACTGGGCATCGGGGGTAGCCAAGGCAGCACCGGCGTAAAACTTCGACACGCTTATGGTACATGGGATATTAGCCAAACTTGGCAATTGATGGGCGGTCATAGTACTTCACCTTTTTCACCCTTATTTCCGTCACAAACTATCGGTAATAATGCTGATGAAAGCTTTAACATAGGTAAGGGCTATGGTGAAATTTCTTCTGGGCGTGCTCCACAAGTGAGATTGACTTACAAATTTCTGAACAGAAGAGGAGCCTTTGCTATTGCATTACTTGATCCGAATAGAGGTACAGAACTCGATTTTCTCTCGACAACGGCCGAAAAGAATACCACTTTCCCTAGAATTGACATCGGTATGGCCTATCGCACCTTGAATTTCCAAATTTTCCCGAGTTTGTTCTATCAAAAACAGGACTATAGTGAAGTGGTTGGTAGCGATGACTCGGTTACATCTTGGGGGACTTCACTTGGTTTTAGGGCTGGCACGGGGGCTTTTATATTTTCTGGTGAAATCAATGTTGGCCAGAATATGGATAATGCTGGACTTTCTATTGGTGAAAGTCCCGCCAGTCAAAATGCCGGCGCTTGGTTAGATGCGACAAGAACAAAGATTAGTGATACCGATAACCTAAGCTATTGGCTAGATATTGGTTACAAATTCTCCACCAGTGAAACTCAAGGAGTCGTCCATCTCATTTATGGTACCATGCAAAGTGAATCAGATGATGTGTTTGATTATCAAAGTAGCATGTTGGGCATTAGTGTACCTATTGATCTGCCGTGGATCGCCAAAGGTTTCCGCGTTAGGCCTGAAATTTTTGTATATGACAAGGGAAAGAACACGATAGGGGGTACAAAGGTTGATCAGGGACGGGATATTCTGACAGGCATTCAACTTCAGTACACATTTTAATCAATCATGGGAATTCAAATATGAAAACGATCTTAACGGCTGTGCTCGCAGTGATTAGCGTCGTCTCGTGTAGTAATCCTACGACAAAGGAGACGACAAAACCGGAAAATGGAAAAGTGGAGACGGCAAAGCTTAGCGTTGGTGCAGAATTGTATCAAAACAAGTACACTTGCTTTAGGTGTCACGGCATGAATGCTAAGACACCCGTTGAGCCAAACTATCCCAAACTGGCAGGGCAAATTCAAGCCTATCTCTTGCAACAGATGAAGGATCTCAAGAGTGGTGCTCGTGCTCATGGAGATACGGGGGCTATGAAACCCAACATGAGTATGGTAAATGAGGAGGAAATGAAACCCATTGCCGAGTGGTTGTCCTCCCTAAGCACCACTGTCACGCCCGGTAACCTGAGTATGGAAGGTGCCAAATTGTATCAATCCAAAGAGTGTTTAGACTGTCATGGCGATGATGCTAATGATAATGAAACTGAGAAAACGCCCAAACTGGCAGGGCAAAATGCAGACTATATTTTGCAACAGATGAAGGACTACAAGAGCGCTAAACGTGCTAATAGCCGGGCAAAAAAGATGAAGAGAAACCTAAGTGATGTCAATGAAAATGAAATGACAGCCATTGCAGAATGGTTGAGCACCTTGTAATCAGAGCTGGGTTTTGATTTATCCTTTTTTAAATTTCATCGCTTTCCGTTATTGCGTTGGAAACGAGAGAGCGTAACATCAGTTAACTTAATTGATTTCTAAAATCGCCTGTAGGGTGGATTAAGCGGTAGCGTATCCACCAAAACTTATATATACTTAATTGATTTCTAAAATCGCCTGTAGGGTGGATTAAGCGGTAGCGTATCCACCAAAACTTATATATACTTAATTGATTTCTAAAATCGCCTGTAGGGTGGATTAAGCGGTAGCGTATCCACCAAAACTTATATATTAATCAGGTGGATACGCGGAGCTTAATCCACCCTACATGTATAGGATTTGGCGGTACGATATGGCATTGAGTCCAAGATTGGGCGAGAATTTTCCCTCAGATTACCCCCTCTTCTCTGGTTTAGAAAACCACGATGATTTAAGCTCAACTCTCCTAATCCTGGAGGATAAATCATGACATCAACTAACATAGCTTATTTTTGGCTCGATCATATTTTATTCATGCTGCAAGGAGTCGCCGTGATCATTATGATCGCATTTACGCTATTCAGAACCCCTTATTTATATAAACAACTGCTCAATGAGAATCGCTTATGCGTCGAGCAAGCTTAATCAGACAAAGGCAGATTTTTCTTTTTCCAGCCAATAAAGCCTTCTACTACGTTGTACACTTTTTGATACTCTTTTTTCGCCAAGGTATTGACCGCCCTTGCACTCCGTTTACCTTCATTGGATATCATGATAATGACACTTTGCTCATTTAAGCCCTTTTTTTTAAGCTTTTCTTTGATTGTTGGCACAAATTTTGTATTGAACACCACCCGATTGTCCTCCTTCTCTCTGATAAGGATAGGCACATTGATAGCAAAACGTGGGCTGCCTTTTTCCGCTTCAGCAGGGGTGCGAACATCAAACATGATCTTATTACCGCCCTTTTTGGCCAACTTGTATGCTTCTTGAGCTGTTAGATAGAGGCCTAAAACCGTCCTCTGCTTTTCTGGCAAGTCGTCTGACTTGACACCACCACACGCTGTGATGCTTGCAAAGAGAAAGAGAACAACAACACGCTGACAAAATTTTGACATATCGTTCATTGATTTATGTTAGACTGAATAATTGATGATTTATTATTAAAAACCATTTTATTTCAAAAGTCAAATTAATATCCTGGCCTCATTCCACCCCTTATAAGTACCGAACCATGATACTTAGGTATTTTGGAGTCCAAAGCTTTAGCTTTGGAAACCCACGTCCAAAGCTAAAGCTTTGGACTCCAATATCTCCGAGAATTTATGGTTCAGTACTTATATAGTTGGGATTTAGGTTTTCGGTGTGGGTTGATCTGTACCGTCTTCATCAGGCCATTGAGAAATCCTATTTTTTTAAAAAATAGGATTTCTTTGACACTTCGCGTTAATTTATTGCCTGATTTCTTCTGCCGGATCAGGTTTGCTTTCCGCGAAGTAACGTTAGTAATGTAGTAATGTAGGGTGGGTAGCTAAACCCACCACTTTGCTATTACGAACGATGCACCAATCTCAATCTCAAGTGATACAAGAAGCCCATAAAACAAGCGGGCACAAGCTGAAGGTGGTTACACAATTACTTGTCCCCTGCTACCGAATTTAGTTACAGAAGCCGATACATTAGATGAAGTGATACCTCATGTCACGGATGCTTTTATGGCTTTAATTGAAGCTTATGAAGATTTGAATCAACCACTTCCAGTCGTTTTACAAGCTTTACCTTCTGGTTCGACTCTTTGGTCAGACACTTTGATTCAGGTAAAAACCGCATGAATTATCGAGAAGTCGCTATAAAATGACATAAATTGGGTTGCCAAGAAATACCACGTCGTGGCGGTGGTTATCATCGTAAATGGTATAATAACGGTGCTATTGTTCCAGTACCAGATTGGGGCAAGAAAGATTTAAAAATCGGTACACTTCGCCAGATTGTTCGTGTATTGGGTTTAGATTGGGAAGAATTTAAGCGAATTTAAACGGTGTAGCCTTATTAACTGTATTATATTTTACTTCATCATAACTTTTTTTGTCAGAATCAGAATTCACAGGATTAGAGAATTTTCAGGATTAAAAACCAAGAGATTTTGTATCTTGCCTTTTAATTCTGCCAATTCTAAAATTCTGCCAATTCTGATTCAGACAATTTGCAAAAGACATGGGTAAAGCATCGTTCACATTTATGGCTTGCCCGTCTTTCCCCCGCTTGGGGCGTAATAGCTGCAAACGCATATCCAGTTCATCCGAATTCTCGCTGATAACGTAGCCGGGAAGAGGTTGCGTACCGTTGGGCTGAAAAGCGGCTTGTATGGCATCTCTGGGCCAACCAAGCGTTAATTTCATCATCTAACACATCATCCAAAGTCCAAAGCTGAAGCTTTGGACTCCATAAAATTGATTGTTGGAGACCAAAGTCCAAAGCTGAAGCTTTGGACTCCATAAAATTGATTGTTGGAGCCCAAAGCTGAAGCTTTGGACTCCATAAAATTGATTGTTGGAGACCAAAGTCCAAAGCTGAAGCTTTGGACTCCATAAAATTGATTGTTGGAGCCCAAAGCTGAAGCTTTGGACTCCATAAAATTGATTGTTGGAGACCAAAGTCCAAAGCTGAAGCTTTGGACTCCATAAAATTGATTGTTGGAGCCCAAAGCTGAAGCTTTGGACTCCATAAAATTGATTGTTGGAGACCAAAGTCCAAAGCTGAAGCTTTGGACTCCATAAAATTGATTGTTGGAGCCCAAAGCTGAAGCTTTGGACTCCATAAAATTGATTGTTGGAGACCAAAGTCCAAAGCTGAAGCTTTGGACTCCATAAAATTGATTGTTGGAGCCCAAAGCTGAAGCTTTGGACTCCATAAAATTGATTGTTGGAGACCAAAGTCCAAAGCTGAAGCTTTGGACTCCATAAAATTGATTGTTGGAGCCCAAAGCTGAAGCTTTGGACTCCATAAAATTGATTGTTGGAGACCAAAGTCCAAAGCTGAAGCTTTGGACTCCATAAAATTGATTGTTGGAGCCCAAAGCTGAAGCTTTGGACTCCATAAAATTGATTGTTGGAGACCAAAGTCCAAAGCTGAAGCTTTGGACTCCATAAAATTGATTGTTGGAGTCCAAAGCTTTAGCTTTGGACGTTCGATTCAAGGTTTATTGTACAAACACCCCAATTGACAAATCATCCGCCGGCTCAATACCTCGCTGTGCAAGGACACTTTCAGTGTGACGTTTGACAAAATCATCAGACAGATCTTGAAAGGCTAATAACTGGCTGGCAACGTCGAAAAGCGGTAACATGCGCCCTTGCTGCACACAATGAGTTGCCCCATCAGAGGCAATTGCAACCATTTTAAATTTTTTTAAAGGAAATGCAAAAACTAATTGTGTGTTAAAAGGCTGAGGCGCTTATTAACAAGGGCTTGGCATCCTCTTTGGCGTATTCATGCCGCCGTTCTTCATCATGCCAATAAGTTAAAAAATAAGGTGCGTTATGGGTAAAGGCAATTTCAATTGTGCCAAGGTTGCCAGCCTGATCTTTAAATAATAAGCAACCATCGCCATAAACATACACCATAATATTGTCTTCATGTAAAAAGGCTAACATGATAGTTGCATCCAACACACTGCTGGGCAGTTGCATATTTTCGACAACCTTCCAACCAGTATCAATCAACTGTTGTCCAAAATCGAGATAATCTAAAGGCCATTTTTTTTTGATCATCTGCTGAGCAGTCAGCGTCAGGATTCATTAAAATGGAGCGATTGTAAATAAAGCATCAAACAAATGGCAAGCAAAAAAACGCCATCCACCCCCTTAGAGCTTTTATTACAACACTAGAGAGCCCACCTATATTCTTCTGTTCAACATCCAAACACTAACCATGAGGAAATACGATGTCACCACCCATTATGGCGCTCATAGTCATGTGCCTGTATTTTGTATTTTACCACTTTTATGCTAAACAGTGGCTTGCCAAGCGAGTTTTTGAACTCGATGCCTCAGCGCAGACACCAGCACATACTTTGCGCGATGAGGTAGATTATCTACCGACGAATAAATACGTCCTTTTTGGTCATCACTACGCCTCGGTTGCAGGACTGGCGCCTATGCTTGGACCCGCAATTGCCGTCATTTGGGGATGGGTACCAGCATTGTTATGGGTCGTTTTGGGCACACTGCTGATTGGGGCAGTGCATGATTTTTCAGCCTTAGTGCTTTCTGTGCGCCACAAGGGAAAAAGTGTGGGCACTATTGCAAAGGATGTCATCCACCCACGCGCAAGACTTTTATTTCTGCTTGTCATCTTTTTTCTTATATCCTTGGCGATGGGCGTGTTTGTCTTAGTGATTGCTGGGCTCTTTGCAGCGCCTGATCCGGCAAATATTCCTGCCACGGCTCATCCAGAAGCCATTTTTCCCACGATTTCCCTAATGGTGATTGCGATCATGATCGGGTTTTTTATTTATCGACTCAAGTTGCCGATTTTGCCGATGACGCTTGTGGGTTTTGTCCTCATGCTCATCACAACTTGGATTGGATTAGATAGGCCCATTACAGGCGTGTCTGCCGATTCATGGACATTTTCACTACTTATCTATGCTTTTCTAGCCAGTGTCTTGCCTGTTTGGCTATTATTACAACCGCGTGATTTTTTAAATTCTCTTCTCCTATATCTAGCCTTGATCGCCATGTTTATCGGCTTTTTTATCCTTTCACCTGAATGGGCGGCACCTGCCATCAATCTGCATCCTGAAGGCGCACCCCCCATGATTCCCTTTTTATTCATTGTCATTGCCTGCGGCGCCGTCTCAGGATTTCACGGGATAGTTGCATCTGGTACCACAGCCAAACAACTTGACAAAGAAACGGATGCGCCGTTTATTGGCTATGGTGCCATGATCGGAGAATCTTTATTAGCCTTAATGGCCGTTCTGGCAACCACAGCCGGTGCATTCAGTTCTCATGCAGAATGGTCCAACTTCTATGGCTCTTGGGAACAAGCGGCAGGATTACATCAAAAACTTGGCGTATTTATCCAAGGTACAGGGAATTTTGTCCATCAACTTGGGATACCATCTGATCTGGCACAAGCCTTTATTAGTGTCGTCGTCGTTGCTTTTGCGATGACAAGTGTCGATACGGGTACACGCCTTTTGCGCTTCAATGTTCAAGAGATTGCTGACACTTTGGGCGTTAAATTCCTAGAAAACCGTTATATTGCTACGCTCATCGCCGTGGCAGCCATTGGATTTTTTGCTTTTTTTGAGGTTGATGGCAAACCGGCGGGCTTGTTTCTTTGGACATTGTTTGGTACGACTAATCAGGTGTTAGCTGGTTTAACATTATTGGCTGTCACTTTATATTTGTATCGTAAACGTAAGCCTGTGCTTTATACGATGCTACCAATGCTACTTGTGCTTGGTGCCACTATATCTGCTATGTTTATGAGTATTTACAAGGCAATATCTACTGAACAATGGATGGTAGGCATAGTGGGGGGCGTTATCTTGTTTTTATCTCTTTGGGCGGTGGTTGAAGCTATTCTTGTGGTTCGTCGGATAAAACACGACTGATGTTTCTCGTTCCCTTAGCGAAGCGCTCATCGAGCCGACACAAGTCCATTTACGATATTTTGTAGGGTGCGTCCTACGCACCTTGACTCATTATGACTTTAAAATTGTGGGCATTTGGCGCAGCCTTGCTGTTGCTACAAAGTGCTAGTATGGCGGCTGTTAGCGCCGCCCCTGATGAAATTTCGGAAGAGACAAAAATATGTGTCAAGTGCCATAAAAAGAGATCCCCTGGCATTGTTAAGCAATGGGAGAGCAGTCGCCACTTTGGTAAAAATGTAGGTTGTTATGAATGTCACCAAGCAGAGGCATCTGATGTCGATGCTTTCTTGCATGAACAGAAGAAAGTCGGCAACAAGCCCATTTCCATCATTGTTTCACCTAAAGATTGTGCTAACTGCCACGAAAAGGAGGTGACAGAATTTACCAATTCTCACCATTCCCAAGCGGCGCGTATTCTGGTCTCGATGGACAACCTGCTCGCTGAAGTGGTTGAAGGTAACAGGGGGATGAAAACTGAAGCCCATCCTGATGGTCAATGCCACCTTCGTTAAGGGCAACCACTAGGGTGTTGCCCCTACAGAGGACCGCATTTGATGTAGGGGCAATCCTTTATGGTTGCCCGGGGCGTTGGTGGCATTGGCCACCTGACCGAATACCGGGATTGGACGTCTTAACCCTGACGGTTCGAGAGGTAGCTGTACTGCCTGTCACTCGCGTCATCAATTCTCTGTCGCAGTGGCACGCAATCCTGAAAACTGCGGAAAATGCCACATGGGGCCTGATCATCCCAATGCCATTAAGTTAAGAGATATTGTAGGGTGGGTAGAGCGAAAGCGAAACCCACCATTGTTATAAATTTCAAA
>JSZA02000189.1 GCA_000785145.2 Candidatus Thiomargarita nelsonii | reverse complement strand
AAGGAAAGCACTCAACAATAAACTGACAAAACACCTATTAGAGCCACTTAAAGACATCATCAAAGATAAACCACATTGGATTATCTCACCATCTGGTGTATGATCTCGGCTGGGATTGAAAAAGAAAAAGCCAGGCCCAAAGCCACGAGATAAGTATTTGTTTGGGCACTTATCGCAACTATGTGGCCTATTTATTAGGGGACTTTCTTAAATTTTAATAATTCTCCATTTACGACAGTCCAGAGATTTATTGCAAACCAGTCTGATTCTTTCGACACAAAATTTGGAAGGGTAGCTAGTTCTTCTGTTTCTAAATTCTTTGGTAGCAATGGTAACATACCAATTGTCGTAAAAATATTAGCTATACTTGGATAATCAGGGGAGTTTATAAATGTTTTTTCATTTTCAAATTCAAGATTTTTTGCCATATCTTCAGTTAAAAAAACGGCATTGTTTGGTGAAAATTCTACAAATTTTGTCGTTTTTCTTAAAGAACCGGCCGATTTTTTAAGTGCATCTTGAAGTTCAGGTGTAAGTTGCACGATCCATGTATCTCCAAATGCGTCCAATTCCTTTATAGCCTGAATATTAACATCACCGCCTGCTAATATGAGCAATGGTGGTTTTACTCCTTGCCGTTTCACTTGTTTAGCGGCTAAAGTAATGGCGTTTAAGATAGCCTTATTTTCTCCGTTATGTACTACAGGGATACTTCGGACATTCCAACTATAACTGGTGAGTTTTCTGAATGAAAGAATTTTAGGTTTTGACACTGAGCCATCTCCTCCAAATTCTAATAGCATGATATTATCTAACTTCGGTAAGTTGGATTTTGTATCAGTCTTATTTAACCGTTCCAAGAACAAATCAATAAACCCCACAGTCGAACCACTCACGTCAACAAGTATGACCATAGTTGTATTATGCTGTTTCTTCCTATCTAACTGGAGTTGTTTGTATTTTATAATCGCATCAGTAGGAAAGGGTACGAGAAGACTTGCCACTTCAACTTGACGGTTTCTAATCTGTATTTCCATAAAGTCCCTTTGGTAAAGAGGGAATTGGATTGGGGTAGGTAGTGAGTCGGTAATGAATTCCTCGTAAGCAGGTGATGCTTGACCGAAATTGGAGCCAGATAGATAAGCACTCAGCCTTTCTTGACTTCGCCACAAATGAACTTTAGGGCGTTTAGTCGGATGGGTAGGAGAAACACTAACCCATTCTGTAGATTGTTTTGAGACGATATGCGATCTTTTTACCCAATGATTATTTTCTTTGATACATAATCTCACTTTGCCCATTTTTTTTTGGGTGATAGGATAGCCCCGTCCAAAGTCCACGTCAATGTGCGCTGTCAATTTTTTGAAATCTGGGGGGGTAAACACTTTGAGTGGACTTACTCTAGCAAAGGCAAAACCTAGTGCCGGAGATTCATTGCAGGTTAGAGGCTTTTCTTCTTTTTTTGGCTCTGTCAAAGATTCTAGCGTTTTTTCATATGATATAGCTTCTTCAGGGCTTAATAAAACGGGTGAAGCAAGTTTCCTAACGCATGTTAAATTTTTACCTTTTTTTGGCCCATATTTCCATATATTGGAAAAAAATCCTCCCGACACTTTATTTTTAGACAAGCGCCAGTTATGGCGAAAAAAAGCCTCTATATCTCTACGCGCTGGTATAAGAAATTTTTTGATACCATGATTATCTGCACCAATAAGAGCTAGTCTGATAGTTTTACCATGGGGAATATCAAAAGAAAATTTTCCGGGTTTACTCTTTTTAAGAAAACCAGGATATTTATAAAAAAAATTTGATTTTAGAGTTACATAATATATAATTGTAAAGGCTTTGTCAGGTTTAATAATATCACTAGCACGCCAATCTGAACAAGCATCTGCCATAATATTCTCTATGGGTGTTAGCAATAACAATATGGTTATAATTGAATATTTAAAAAAGCGTATGATAAACGGCAAACTAAACATAAAATTTTTGCAGTACTTCACTCGCAGGAATTTCATTCTTATATCTCCTATATGAAAAAAAGATTTACTTCTCTATTATTTACTAATAAAACCCCAATGACCAAAAAGTTTTACCGGTGCCAAGCCTTCTTGAAACTGGTAGACATCTTCAAAAATAGGTTCGTAATAAAAGGAACCATTTTTCTTTATAAATCCGCGATAAGGGTTTTCACCCGTTGGATTCTCCACACGAACCACTGCTATTCCATTATTATCAAACTGGAAGCCGTATTTAAAACGATGTGAAATTACCAAATCACCATTTTTGTCTATATATCCCCATTTTCCTGAAGCTCCTTTCACTGGTGCAATTTTTTGGCGAAACCCTTTAACATTCTCAAAATCAAATGAAATTTTCATTTTTCCACGAGAATCTATAAATCCCCATTTTTTACCATTGTACACTGCTGCTAAACCTTCGCTAAACATTCTTACACCTTGAAATTGGGATGGTATAACAATTTTACCATGTATATTGATAAAACCACGTTTGTTGTTATTATCTTGAAATGTAGATAGTCCTTCTGAAGGACTATATAGCTTTTTAGCTGATAGTCTGTATTGCGCTTTATTATAGCGATTAATTAGTAACCATTTATTCCCCTTTTTTACGGCTGCATAGCCTTCTCGAAATTTATTCACTGTATCGTATTGTGGGCGAATGATCATCCAGCCATTGGGAATAACATAACCCCATTTATCGTCAAGCTTAACTGCACATCTTTGCTCTGAACAATCCAGAATTTTTTGATAACGAATGGATTGCACAAGTACTCCTTTGTGGTTAATGATTCCCCATAAATCATTACGCATAACAGGTAAATAACCTTCTTGACACCAGCCAACATTTTGATATGTTGGTGATAATACCCAATTATTTTCTGTATCAATCAGCCCCCATTGTCCGTTTTTTTTGACTGCAGCAACTCCTTTGCAAAACAGACGCGCATCCTCATATTGAGGCAAAATAGAAAAACCAGTTTTTTCTTTAAGCTTGTTAATGACAGCAGAAGAGACGAAACGAGAAGGTGATAAACCCTGTTCACTGCTAAATGGCTTTAATTTTTCTCTGATTTCACTATTAAATTCAGGATAAACAGGGATGGAATATTCCCAGCTTTTAAAGTGGCGCTTAAGTGCCCAAATAATAAACTTTTTTTCTAAATTATTCAGGTTTAGATTTTGTTCAGCATTCCAGCGCTTGTGTTTGATTAAGGATATATCTTCAATAAATAAGCCACACTTTCTTTCCATGGTTTTGAGAATGTCCAAGGGCTCAATTCTTTGATACACTGAACTTGTGTAGTTATCACTATGTGTTTTTGCCGTCAAATAGATCGGAAAATGTTTAAAGAGGTTTTGCCATTCTGGACTTTCTACCATGCCAACAATATTAGCTCTTATAATCGGAGTAAATAGGCGACGGCTATCCCCAATCACTAATTGTAATTCAGTGAACTCTTCTGAGCCTTCAGCAGAAAAGACTAAAGTGCCATTCGCTTTGGTTTTAAAAACAAAACGAACGGGTGATGATTTTTGAAATTGGCTCGGCTCAAGATCAATTTTGCATTCTTTTTTGTCTGGTTTTCTAAGATCAAACCAACTTCTTGAATACGTTACATCCGTGGATAACAGAAAGATGAAAACCGAAAAAAGTACAAACTGAAAGATTTTTTTAGCAACCATAAAGCAATCTCACTTTAAACCATAACTACAAGGATTGTTTATAAGAATGGATAAGTCAAAACATAAGCATATCTGGCAACAACTCTAATCTTTAGTCCTTATCAAGCCAGTTCAAACCCATCTCCGTGTCTTTAACATAAATATGTGTACAGCTACGACTACCAGCGCGAAGCTCGCTTTTGACGTTTTTTAAAACCTGAGTAGCCTTTTTCAGGAAGTTGTCAATTTCCGTCTTATGACTGGTTTGCCGCCGATGTATCTTTTTTGCTGCAAATTCCTTATCTGTTACCACTAATCCCTTTGGTTCTCCAGCATTGGTTGACTGGATATTCACTAATACAGTTGGATCATAAATACCATAAAAAACATTTGCGTACTCGTTCATGTTTTTTAACCTGTTCATAGAATCTAACAAATCGTCTATACTTTTGACAGACAGAAGCAAGCCCAAACTATAAAAGACTTCATTAGCATCTACTGCTAATTTGTCTGGATCAAGATCATTCTTTGCTGGTAATGGCGTCATATGTCGCATAGCAACTATATTAGCCAGTGTTTCTGGACGGTTCAATAAACGGCGTGGGGTACGTCCTTTTTTTTCTTCCTCAACATAACCAGGGCGTGCTGTAGCACGACTTATGGGTTCTTCAAGCAATGCCTTACTTTGACCAGGCATACTACCACTGAGAATGTAAAGCCAGTTGCGTGGATTTCCATCGGGGTAACGCGGAATTTTGCCCTTGTCATGAATTTTATTGATTAGTTCTCCAATCAGTGCTGGTGTCTTAAGCGGCACTTGATAACCATGTTTTACCCAAATCACAAAATCAATCTGTTTTTCAGCCTCCAAAACAGTTTTTTCAAAGTAATCAATAAAATTTATGAAATCACTGTCCTCCGTTAATAACACTTTATTTCCACCAACTGACTTTGCCCTCCTAACCAGCTCAGCGAAAGATTTGTTTTTTTGACTTGCTTGCCATTTTCCATTTGCAAAAACATTACGCCAATCAATTGTCCAAAAAAATTTTCTGTGGCTTTTTTTGCTTTTTTGGATTAATATTTCTTCCAGATGTTCAATACCTGATATTGCAATAGATGAAGCATCACCAACAACTAAAATATTTAAAATATTATCAGTAGTTGCGGCTGTTTCTGCGGATACTTTTTGCACTTTTGCAATACCACTAAAACGAACAGGAAATATTTCAGATTTGTTGTTTTTTTTATATGGTATTTCAACAACTACAAATTTATTAGTAATCGAGGCAGTCTCCAAATTGAACTTTTGCTCATGAGGAGAAGTATCAATACTTGGATCAAACCAATAGGCTTGAGTTTCTACATTTTTGAGCAAACCGCTCACTGTAATAGGTGAAGGTTCCTTTGGAAAATAGTAAGGAAGTTTCATTAATTCTGTGTTACAAATAATGACATCAGAGTTTTTCTTACTTAAATCTGGATTTGATGCCGGATATTTAGTATTATCCTTTAATGCTTCGGCTATAGTTGAATTTGAGTCATTTGTTTCTTTTGGGGATAAGCGTAAATCTTTTAGTTTTCTTGTTTCTCGCTTTAGGCGAAAGTTATTCGCTTGTTTTGGGCTTAATAAAACTTCTGAACCAATTTTCCTAACGCATTCTAAATATTTACCTGTTTTTGGCTTATAATCCCATATTTGATCGGAAAAAAATCCTCCCAACACTTGTTTTTCAGACCATCCCCAGCCACGATCAAAAAAAGCCTTTATATCTCTACGCGCTGGTATAATAAATTTTTTTTTACCATGATTATCCCTACCAGTAAGAGCTAGTCTGATAGTTTTACCATAGGGTACATCAAAAGTAAAATTTCCAGGTTTATTGTTTTTATTAAAACCAGGATATTCATAAAGATAACTATCACCAGCTTCTTGTGCTGATTCTAGAGTTACATAATACTGAATTACAATATGTTTGTTAAGCTGAATAAGATCACTAGCACGCCAATCTGAACACGCCGCCATAACACTCTCTATGGGTGTTAGCAATAACATGATCACAATCAAATATTTAAAAAATTGCATGATAAATGTTCCTTTATGATTGAAGAACTTTAGCTGGATCAGTTTTGGCTGTTCTGAAAGCCGGATAAAGCGAAGCAATAATACCAATAACCAAAGCAGACAAAAAAATCCATAAGTAAAATTGGCTTACAGGCGCAAAAATGGCATCAAAATTTTGGGTACTCTTTACGGCACTTTGCATGGCAGCTTCTGCGCTTCGTTGTACGAGTAATGATTTACTTTGCTCGACAATTACCCAGCTCATAGCAAGTCCGAAAATAGTACCCAACGTCACAGAAAGCACAGTGGAAAGTACTTGTGTTAACACTAAATCTCCACGTCGCATTCCCAGCACCCTCCAAAGAGCCAACTCCCTTTCCCGGAGCTTAGCACTGGTAAAAATATTGGCTGATACAGTAATGGCAACCCCCAAAATGATCAATATTAACAGCGGTAAAAAAATATTCCATGCAGTATCTTGAATATCCAATGCCCATTTAAATTGCCAAATATCGGATTTGGGCTTATAACCCAGTTTGGCGACATCCTTAATAATTGGCATCACATCACGCATTTCTTTCGCATAAATGTGTAGCGAATCTTCCCAAGGAAAATTTGCCATATCCAAAACCACTTGCTGATCCTGCCAAGTATCTGCTGCATCATTTAACGGTAGTGAATACTTATCCACTCGGTCCATTTTATAGCGATCAAATACAAGATGAGTTGTATTTGGTAAATAAAGCTGACGCCCCCCCTCTGCATGAAGGATAATACCTTTAATGGTTAAGAAAACGGTGGTTTCTTTTTTTATTTTACCGAATTTAGTAAATTGTAGTAATATTATACCTACCTTTTTTCCTATAAATGACTGATAATTTGTCTCTCCACTCTCCAAAGTATCAAACAAATCACCAAGTAAAGCCACAGTTACAATGACTTCAAGTTGATCATGATTGCCAGTAAACGTTCCGCCTGCTACAAATTCAAGTAGATTGTATTCTGGATCATTCTGATGAAGTCCCATTACAGTATAAGTGTTTACTTCTTTTTGAGCAGTCATCAACCTTGCTAGGGTAATCCTACGCGGTACTACATCATCAACATTGTCCCACGATGCGATTTCAGATTTCACCGGAAAACGATTTTGCTGACTCCGATCTTGTTTTTTTGGCTTAATCTCAACACGGTTTAACCTTGAGCCAGTCGTCATCGCATCATCAACATAATTCTGTACACCAATAATAACAGAAGAAAAGACACTCACTTGACAAACACCCACAATCAAGGCAATTAAAATCAAGCTCAGAAAAATAGGGCGTGAAAGCGTTTCCTGAATGATTTGATTGAATAAAACTCCCATTGATGCTCTAGGTTTCCATCCCCAGAATAAATTTTCAGTAGGTGTAGGTGACTTAATTGATAGTGTTTTCTGTTTTGCTGGCTTTGCATCATGGGTACTTATTTCCTTCAGTTCACCATTTTTTAGCTCTAACTGCCGTCCATAGTGATAAAAAACAGAATCATGTGAAACAACGATAACAGTGTGTCCATTATTGCATAATGATTGTAAATGTTTTACAACTTCGTTTTTAAGTGTACCATTCAAACTTGCTGTTGGCTCATCGGCAAGAATAATACTTGGACTATTAATCACAGCACGCATAATTGAGGCACGTTGCTTTTCCCCACCGGAGGCTGTACTCGGCATGAGCTGAAGTATTTGTGCATTTTTATTATTACCAAAAAAATGAGGCACTAAAGATTTTATAGTTTGATCGGTTTGCCCCGGTGTAAACTTACGCGCATGAAGTTGCAATGGAATCGCAATATTCTTCTGTAAGTTCATGTGATTGAAAAGACGGCCTTCCTGAAAAATAAATCCTAGGTTTTTAGCACGTAGTTCATCAATAAACCAATCTGGTTGAACATTAACAACATGATTACCAAAATCATAATCACCAGTAAATCCGCGATCAAGCATTCCTAAAATACGCAAAATTGTGGTTTTTCCAGAGCCGCTCTCTCCCCGAATCACATTAAAACTGCCGGGTTCTATAGTTAAATTGATCGATTTCAGAATTTCGATTTTTTTACCCAAGCCACTTGTAAAAGAACGTGAAACATTTGTTAGGGAAATAATTGATGTGTTCATTAATACAATGTACCATTTGTCTTGGCGCCCAAACTAAAGTTTGGACTCCTAATCTCGGAGTCCAAGATTTATCTTGGGCGAATAAATTATGGAAGTGCTGCAATAGGCATCCACACAGCTAGAGATGTATCAAATTCAGCTAAATTAGCCTCCAGGTAATACCCCAAATTATTACCTGCATCTTGGATACGTTTGGTAAACTTCAAGCGCTCAGCAGGAACCAAGCTGGTTAGGTATTCAAGCTTAAAATTAAGCAACTCTGAACGAAAATTAATGCCTAGTTTTTTGCGGATGATTTCAGAAATGGAGTCATCTTCATCGTAACTTTCCCCAGCAATTGCCGCGATAGCTTCAGCAGCAGACAGCAAAAATGTATCTGCGTCAAGTCCCGTTGTTCCCAGAATAGAATAAAGATGAATAAGTCCTTGTAGCGTTTCTTTGTCAATATGGATTTTGGGTGTCAGAAGATCATTGTTTTCAAGTATATATCCCTCACGAATTAACACACCCCCTTCACCTGGATCAATGTTAAAATCAACACCATTGCGGCGGAGGCGTTCCATTAATTCCCCATCCAATACCTCCAGTGGTATTGAGGCATATCCTCTATAAGGAAATTCTATTTCGATAAGTACGGCTGTACCGTCCCTAACCGTATTTTTTGCTTCAACTGTCATCTTTTTAGCCAATGCTTGGCTAATAGACTTTTGAGATGAGCCAGCATCCCAACGAATGAATGCGCCACCGGTAGAGTCTCCAAGCGTTTGCATAACCAGTTCAAGATTCTCACCAAATTTCGGACCTGCCTGGACAGTAATTATAGGCATGGATAGTTCAAACAATCCACGAGCGATAGTCTGTGCATCTAAACCAACTGGTATTCGCCCCTTTTCATCCATTGTACCAATTGTTGTGGGTTTAGCATCTTCGTTTAGGACACCAATAAGGATGCGTCGACCACTTTGTCCCCAATTATAAATATGTGCTGCAAAGTAGGTAGCATCCAGCAACGGTTCGGCAGCATCACCTCCCCCTTTCATTAAAGAAGCAGCCTCCTTAAGGGCATTAGCTGCATCATTAATAGGCATTGGGGGTATCTCAACCAATTTTTCGGTATCATCTTCATCACGATAAAATACAAATCCCATTCGTGACTTATCCACCACCTCAGAGTCTAATGATTGAATGGCAGACGATATGCTCTTTGCTGTTTCAAGGGCAAACTTGCCCATTGAACCAGTCGCATCAAAAACAACAACGAGAGTGGCTTGTGTTATCACTTTCTTTGCTGTCTCAACATCTTTTTTATCAATAATAATTTTGGCTTCAGGCGGTAAGGCAGCAGGTAAAAGAACATGGTAAACCCGTTTATCAGCTATTTTACGTAGTTTACGTAGCTGACTACCCAAAACTGGGTAAGGGCGAGTGGCACGTTCTCGTTTACGTGTACTTTCCAAATTTTCTTGGAACGACGGTGAATGCAGTCTTTTATTTCCTGTTTCCATGAATTTTTTGAGGACATTTTCATCTCCCCAAGCCACAATCTCTGGTCGCTCATCTAAAAACGCAATTTCACTAAAAGCGAGAGCTTCCCTTGTTGGCCACAGATGAACCTGATGCTTAGGAACAAAACCAACATTGCCAGACATAGCTTCATCTACAGTATCAGCAGCAATGTCTGTAATTTTGAAAAACTCAGCGTTTTCACAGATTACAAAATAGGGTAGCAAAAGTTCTAGTGTGTAAGCTTCGTCTTTAGACGCTACATCCCTAAATGCAATTATTTTATCGGAACCAGCAACGATTTTATGAATAAATCCACTTTCAGTTGTGGACATTTCGTATGTGTCACAGGCATATACTCCGTTTAATGTGAATAATGATAAAATCAAGGCGCATAAAAATGCGACAACTTTACTCATGTAATATAACTCCTTCAAATAATTATGAGGCTCTTGCAAAACAATTAAGTTACCAAACCTATCTGTTTCAGTCAATGCAATGTGATGAACAAGTTTTTTGGGGTTGACAAATAGTGTATAATATGCCATTTGAAATTTTCAAAGATAGCCCCTAATCAGTTAAATGATGGAATAAGCCAAGACCAATTTGGCCCCGTTTATCAATAACGCAAAAAGCGTGAGCCTTTTAATTGCAATCTATTATTTATAATTTTTGGGCTGAAAGCAATGCCAGCCCTACCTCAATCGGCTTATCATTGATTCTAATTTTTGCATCCATCAATGTCAAATTTTTTTTCAGACAGCCGTTACAACTCTCTACTGTTTTTTAGCTATTTTGGGCTCTGTTTTTAAGAGATTATTTATGCTTTGATAATGTGTCGGTCGTTATGGCTTTGATGTTGCGCGAGCGAAAGTGCAAAAATCCCTGTGACGCGGATAACTGTTCACACTTGGGGTGTCGGAGTTATAGCGTTGAACTCACAATTGAGTTTTGAGCCGCTTGGCGTAATGGATTAACTTTAATATTGATGGCTATGTCACCGCCGGAAAATGGCCCGGTTATGACTTAAAGAGTGTGGTATTATCGGCATATCAAACTGAAATTTGTCACGAGTTTTTTTAGGAAACTCAAAGCGGGGATGGGGCAAATTGAGGCGTTAACGGCGACATTGCTAAGAATTTTTGAAAAAGGCTGGCACCTATAGTGAGCCGGCGTATTGGGCAGCGTTTGTGTTGTATGGGGTTTAAAGCTGTTACAGAAATCCTATTTTCAAAAAAAATAGGATTTCTAAAATCGTCAATTAGTACAACGATTTCTGAAAAAAACGAGACTTCGTTACCGAAGTAATTGAATTAATGAGTGATTTTCGATGCAAGGTAGGGAAAATCCCTTGTGGTTGCCCGGCGTTGATTGGTGGTTCGGTACTTATTATTTAAAGACAATCCCTTGAGGTTGCCCTTGAAATTGAATCAAAAGGTTAGTTGAAGAAAGAGGATTAATAGAAATTCAGCTATGAACAAGGAAAAATACTATAAATCAGAAGCTTTTGCAGCCATCCATGAAACTAATTTCAATGGTTTTGGTGGATGTTGTGATCATCCAAACCTACTCCCTGTTGATGACGATATAACATAGCCTTATGACTAATTTCTTCAATATCACTATTGAGCCAGAGTTTTCTTTGCCAAATCGTGTAGTCAAAGGGCTCTCTCATAACTAAACTTATAAAACGCTCTGCTTGTACATATCCTAGTACAGACATTAAAGTTTCCATTCCTTTTAACCGGATTTCAGTATCAGCTATCATAATTATCAAATACCTTAACAAATTCTATCGGATCAATGACCTTAATTTCAGGAAATTTTGAGAGTTTCTTTAAAATTTTATCATCAGTAGTCAAAAAATAGTTTGCATTGCCTTCTATTGCAGATGCTACATGTAGTGCATCTTTAGCTTTCAATCCAATCTCTTTCAACTTTTTTGCCTTAGCTAGTAGACTTGAAGTTTCTTCAATATCTACACAAGCAAATTTTTTCCACATCTTGATGGCATTTTTTCTGTCTTCATAAGGATTTTGCTCGTTTTCAAAATCTAAAATATAAGACCAAACTAACTCCAACTCTCCATCCTTAATTTTTTCTTGTACATATAGTTTCGCCTCTGTTTCGATTTTGACACGAATATAACTTTGATCGTCAAATGGCCTATTAAATGTACAATTATCCAAATATATTTTCATTTTCTACCTTTTGTTATAAGTACTGAACCATGAATTATCGGAGATTTTGGAGCACCAAAGCTTTAGCTTTGGGCAAGTCCCAAAGCTAAAGCTTTGGACTCCAAAATACCTTAAAATTCATGGTTCGGTACTTACTCAACACAACGGATGGGATTGTATTCTGAGTTTTTATCCGCTTTGATCTTGTCAGGTGCTTGGACTCGATCTCAAGCTTGAAAATTTATTGCTCGACCAAGTGAGCTATTCGTCTCGCACAACATTTGTTGTGCTGACAATACAACTTACTCCAAACGATGTCAAGCGTTATAAAAATTTCTTCGGGCAAAAGCCACAAACGGAGCCAATCCCACACCGCACCCAATCATAAACAAACTTAAAAATTAATAATATAACTCGTGCCCTAATTTAATTGGGTAGTTCGCTCCGCATGGGTTAAATGTAGTTAAATGTACAATGCCATTAAGTTAAGACAAACCTCAGTCGACCAATACCCCGCAGGTTAATTTTTAGCCAGCCTAACGCCTGGGTAAAATATAGATATTGTAGGGTGGGTTTAGCTCCGTTCTGGGTGATCTACATTTAACCCAGGCGGAGCGAACTGGATTATCTCACCATCTCTATAATTTTAGAGACTGTCAAAGAAATCCTATTTTTTAAAAAAATAGGATTTCTAAAATCGTCGCAGGTGCGTCAATGCCATCTTGTGCCAGTCCAATAATTAAGGTGGGTTGACAGAATTTCTAAGCTCAGTTAGTCTCTCCCCCTCCTGTTTGTAGATAGTAGATTGTTTACAACTGATAACGGATAACGGATAGAAATAGATAACAATGAAATTCAAAAGAAAGTTTATATTCTGGATAATGAGTTTGGTTTCCTTATGTTCCCATGCCCAAGTTCCCTCGGCTGAGCAAAAAGAACAGATCAAATTGGTTGAAACTTATAGCAGCCAAGTTGAGCAATATTATCAACAAGGACTTTTTAAAAAAGCCTTGGCCGAAAAAGCTTTCCAGTTCAGAAAGGAATTCCTCGGAGAAAAGCACCCTGACACGCTCGAAAGCCAAAATAATTTAGCTGAAATTTACAAAAGCTTAGGCCGCTTATCAAAGGCATTGCCTTTGTTAGAAAAAGGCTACCGTATTCGTTCCGATGTGTTAGGAGAAAAGCACCCAGATACCCTGACCAACCTGAGTAATTTTGCGTTGATTTATAAAGAATTGGGCGAAATTAACAAAGCCATTAAACACCTTGAAAAACTCGTTAAAGGAGTAGAACACTTACGAAGTGGCGACTTATCCGCCGAAAACCGACAAGCCTTATTTAAAAAATGGGTGCCTAGTTACTTTGGGCTTTCATATTTATACATTGCTCAATCTCGTTTTGAGGACGCTTTTCGCCTAGCCGAACTCAGCAAAGCTCGCACCTTACTCGAATCTTTAGCAGCCAAACGCGCCGCCCAAGAAAGTGGACTCAGCAAAGCTGAACAAGACACATTACAGGATTACGAAATCCGTTTGGCTTCTTTCAACAATCAGATTGGTAAAGCATTACAAGACAATCGCCTAAATGACAGAGTGCGTTTAGAAACCGATAAAAACCAACTGATTGTCGAACTAACTCAGTTTGAA